>JBKHXZ010000068.1:0-2973 GCA_046565785.1 Acidimicrobiia bacterium | reverse complement strand
CATCAGCCACCCGTCGCCGTAGGGAATCCCGGGAAGGCCGTCGGGGGGACGGCCACCGAGGCCGGCGACGACATCGATCGTTTCGAGTGGCGTCACCGTACACACCGAATACACCACCCGACCCCCGGAGCGGACCACCCGGAGGGCTTCGGTCAGCATCGCTCGCTGCACGGTGGCGAGGCGAAGCATCTCCTCGGAACGTACTCGATACCGGATCTCGGGCCGACGTCGCAGCGTGCCAAGACCCGTACACGGAGCGTCGACGAGAACACGGTCGAAGACCGACTCCACGAAAGGGAGCCTCGTGCCGTCGGCCACCATCCATCTCGCAGCCGGCACCCGGCCTGCCGCATCCCCTACTCGCCGGCGACTGCGGTCCATGGCAACCACCGCGTCTCCGACCTGGTCGACGAGGTGGGCGGTCTTGCCTCCAGGGGCGGCCGCGACATCGAGTACAACGTCTCCCGGACCGGCTGAGACCGCGTTTCCAACGGCCACCGAGGCCGGATCCTGGATCGGGATACCGACGGGAGGCGGTCCTCCCGCGGTCCACAGCCACGCATCGTCTACACCTGCCACTCGTGTTGCCCCCTCGACATGCGAAGGGCTCCGTAAGCCCACCGCTGGACTCTGCTGACAGGCCCACCAGAAGGCGTCGACTTCTTTCGGTTCCAGCACATGACGGAGAGCCTCGTCGACGAACCCCGGGATTCCGATGTCCTCCAACGTCTGCACTTTGGGCGGAGCCTCGGAGATCCGACGCAGCACGGCGTTGGCGAACCCGGCGGCCGACCGATGGACCCCCCGGACGGCGTGCACGATGCTGTCGACGACCAGCGGGCCAGGTGTCCGTCGGTCGAGCAGTTCCGCCACCGCAACTCGAAGAAGGTCGACGACCGCCGGATCGATCTCTCCGAGGCTTCGCCGTGCGGCTCGTGCCAGTGCCGAGTCGATGGCGGGAAGCGAACGCAGCGCCGCGAACACGATGCCCTGCACGGCCGCGACGTCCGCCCCCTCCACGTTGGCTTCCACCCGGCTCACAACGTTGGACCACGCCCCATGCCGCATCACTCGACCTATCGCCCTGCCGGCTGCCAGGCGGTCGGCGGTGGTCGTCATCGGAACACGTCAGAACCGGAACGCAGGCCGCGCACCCAGTCCGCAGGGTTCATCGCTCGCTTCCCGGCCGGTTGGAGACGCCAGACCCGCAACCCGCCGCCCTCGAAACCCAACACAACGGTGTCACCATCGACCTCGATCCGTCCTATCCCTGGTGCGATCTCGGTCGGCGTTGCTGCCAGGATTCGCACCGGCCCACCGTCGTGATCGATCCAAGCTCCCGGCCAGGGCGTGAGCCCTCTGACCGCCCGGCCGGCGACCGCTACGGACATCGTCGGCCGGATCCAGCGCTCATCCGACGTCAGCTTGTCGGCGTAGGTGGCCGCCTTGTCGTCCTGGGGGGCGATCGCTACTCGCCCGTCGACCCATGCCTGAAGCTCGGACGCCAAGAGGCCGGCGCCTCCTGCAGCAAGTCGATCGGTCAGCGCTGCTGCGTCCTCGGTGGTCCCGATCGCCGTCGACCAATTGGCGAGCACCCCTCCCGTGTCGAGGCCCTGATCCATGACCATCAGCGTCACCCCGGTCCGCTCGTCCCCGGCTAGCACTGCGCGCTGCACAGGCGCCGCCCCTCGCCAGCGGGGAAGCAGGGAGAAATGGATGTTGACGAAACCCCGCGCCGGCCAGGCGAGGTGCTCGGGACGCAGGATCATCCCATAAGCCACCACCACCCCAACGTCCACCGGACCGATCGACGACAGCAATCCGGTCAGCTCTGTCCGACTGGCCGGGGTCAGCACCGGCAGCCCGGCGAAGCGTGCCTCTTGGGCCACGGCGGACGGCTGGGGACGACCCGAGCGACCCCGGGCGGCGTCCGGTCGGGTGACAACGGCGCCGATCTCTGCGATCTCGCCCAATCGGCGCAGCGCTGGGACTGCGGCAGACGGCGTACCGAGAAAGACGGCCCTCACGGAAGGGCTGGACCCAAGAGCTCTTCCCTCAGGTCCTTCAGCGCCTTCTTCCGGACCCTGCGGGGAAGATGGTCGATCAACAACCCACCTTCGAGATGGGCGATCTCGTGTTGCAGCACTCGCCCCAGAAGCTCCGTTCCGGCGTATTCCACTTCGTTGCCATCGAGGTCCAGCGAACGCACCCGACAGAATTCGGGACGCACGATCGGCCAGTAGTAGCCGGGCACCGACAGGCATCCCTCCTCGTACTCCCATTCTCCCGACGTTTCGACGATCACCGGGTTGATCAAAGGACGCGGACCTTCGCCGTCGTGAGCATCGAACACCGCCACCCTGCGGGACACTCCGATCTGGTTGGCGGCGAGACCGACGCCGGGGGCGTCGTACATGGTCTCGATCAGATCCTCGACCAGCTTGCGCACACTGTCATCGACGGCGTTCACCGGTGTCGTCGGTGTCCGCAACACCGGGTCGCCATAGGTCCGAATGGGGAAGATGGCCATGGCGGTGACGGTATCAGAGGTCGATCGGATCGACGTCGATCCGCACCCGGGCACCCCCATCACGCCATCGTTGAACGAGGGGCCGCATCGCCAGTTTGGCAGCGCGGAGATCTGCGCCCTGGATGAGCCAGCGCTGCCCCTCGCGATACGGCGCCGGTCCGAGCACCGTTGCTCCGTCCAAGGAGTCGATTTCCTTGGCGTCACCCCCGGTGATCTCGACGACGATCAACTCTCCCGCCGGCGGATACCCGAAGCGCTGCCGTTCGTCGAGTTCGCTTCGCAGTGCCTCGATGGGGTCGCCGCGAACCAGCGAGCGGACCACCGGATGATCCGGATCGGACGTTTGGATCATCATCCGCCGACCGCTACCTGTCGCGAGCCCGGCCAGCCTGGCGGTCAAACGCAACGCGTCTTCGGCCGCCCGATAGTTGGTGCCGCCCAAC
>JBKHXZ010000067.1:0-6127 GCA_046565785.1 Acidimicrobiia bacterium | reverse complement strand
TGTGATCAACACGTCGCGGACGGTGTTGGGGACGGATGCTGATCCGTTGGTGAATACGGCGTCTGCGTCGTGTTCGCCGGCCGGGTTCTCGAACATCCTGACTGCGTCGGATGGTCATTCGGTGAATTTGTTCCAGCCGTCGATCACGTTGGACAAGACCGGTGACGACTACAGCAAGCTGTATGTACCAGACCAGGACGTCCCTGGGACCGTCGTGGGCGACCCTGTCGACTACACGATCACGTTGACGAATACATCGTCGTCGGACACACCGCAACTCACCTGCACGGTGACCGACACGCTGTTGGGGGTCAATGAGACCGTCAGCTTGGACTGGGATGATGCGCCGCATGTGATCAACGCGACCCGCACCGTGCAGGTTGGCGATGCTGATCCGTTGGTGAATACGGCGAACGTGTCTTGCTCGCCAGCCGGGTTCTCGAACATCCTGACTGCCTCGGACACGCACTCGGTGGACATCCTCCATCCCGAGTACACGGTGACGAAGCAGTGTCTGACTCAGACCGTGCCCGTTGGTGGGTCGGCGATTTTCGATGTGACATTCACCAACACCGGTGACGTCGCCCTGATCGTGACCGCCGACGAAGACATGGAATGGATCAGCGGAGGGTCGGGTATCAGCGGGACCGTCACCGCAGGGACAGCGTTCAACCTCGCAGTTGGTGACGTGGTCGTCTTTGAGATTTCGATCCTCGCTCTCGAGGGGCCGATCGTCGAGAACACGATCAATGCGTCAGCGACCCTCCCGGCATGGACGGGGCTCGACAACATCATCAATCGGTATTCGACCGACTCGTGTGACGTAGTGGGCGGAGCCACCCGTACTCCGGGCTTTTGGCAGACGCATCACGATTACACGACTCATGTCTTCGAGGTTCATCTCGGTGGAACCATCGACCTGGGCTGGAAGACGCTTGACGATCCGAGCGAAGTGTTCGGCATGTTCTGGGCAAACAACGCCCGGGAGAGTGACGGAGACCGTCGCAGCCGGACATGTCAGGCCCAAGTCCTGGGATCGTTCCACCTGCTGGCTGCGATCCTGAATACCGGGCTCGACAACGGCGCGGCAGTGCCCTTGGTGGACGGGGTCAGCGCGATCGATCTGATGCGACAGGCGCTGGCAGACGGTGATGTGAAAGATATCCGTTCCCTGATTGGCGTCCTCGATGCCTACAACAACTCGGGCACGGACATCGCGATCATCGACAACGATGGAACGCTGGCCGGCAAGGCAGATCCGAATCTGGCGAAGGACATCGCCGATTTCACGATTGCCGATTGCTGACAGCCAAGATCCGTTCTGGGGGTCGGGCGTAAGTCCGACCCCCAGCGTCGCGTAGTATCGCGGTTTCGCCTCTGGAGGACTTCGAACGATGAAAACGATGGGCCGGTCCAGGCGCGCTCTTTTGCTTGTGTTCATAGTGTTGTTGTTTGGCGCTTGTGATGGGGACACGTCTGAGACCGAAGAAGACGTGACCACGTCGATGGACTCATCTGCGTCGCGCCCACTGTTCGTGATCGATGAGATCGGTGTAGGACCTGACCAATACGTCGTTGTTCGAAATATCACCGACGTCTCCCTGTCGCTTGCCGGTTTTATCCTCTGCCAGGAGGGCGACTGCGTAGATGCACCGGCTGAGGCTGTCTCAGGCGGCGAGAGCGTCGTGTTGTTCGGGTCCGGGTCGCCGTCGGATGAGCGTGATTCTTACGAGATCCCCGGGCTGCCTACCCTTCGACCCGACGACGGGGAGCTGGCTCTGTTCTCCAACGAGTCTGCCGACGGTGCCAATATCCACTTCTACGTCGAGTGGGGCAGCACTCCCCATCAGACATCTGGCCTGGCTGTCGACGCCGGGTTCTGGATCGAAGGATCGTACGCCCCGACCGGTGCCAATGCTGTTCGCCTCTGGCGTCATCCCGACACTGGACTCTGGCTTTGGGACCAGAGCGAGTCTTAACGCTCAAGGCGGGTACCGCGCTGCCGATACATCTGGCAGGGCAGGTCGGGCGGCAAGTCCAGTCCAGCAACGCGCTGGGAAGGGGAAGCAAGAGTGAAGAAATTCAAGGCCGTCATCTTCGTCGGTCTCATCCTCGCCGTAATCGCGGGCGCGCTGCCCGCGGCTGCGAAAGGAAAGCCGGCTCGGGACGGAGGCGGCTCCGGCGGATGGATCGTATTGGATCAACCCAGCCCGTCGCACGGCGACACAGTGACGTTCACCGTGTCGGATGAAAACTCGTATGTTGTGCTGAAGTGTTACCAGGGTGGCGAACTCGTGATGCAGCAGACGCACGGCATGTTCGAGAGCTATCCGTGGGACGCCGTGTACACATTGGCGTCTCCGTCGTGGACATCCGGGAGCGCCACGTGTGCTGCGGAAGCTGGCACGTATGCCCGGAACGGAAGGTTCCGCGCCTACGCATCCATCACGTTCGGAGTTGCTGCCTGAGAGGAAGCGTCTCCGCTTTGAGACGAACAGAGACCCGCCCTAGCTGGGGTGGGTCTCTGCTTCGTATGACCCCGTCGCGATCGATGCGTATGCTGACCGACCGGTAGTCACAGAGCTGGGAGTCGGGTTCGGTGGATCTCGGGAAGACGAACACGGGGGATAGGGCGGAGGCCCTGCGACGCATTGGTCATTCGTTGCGGACGCCTTTGACTGCCATCACCGGCGCCTCACGCATTCTGGCCGCCTCCGACCTCACCGATGACCAGCGGGCCTCGCTCGACGTGATCGACACCGCTTCCGACCAACTCCTTTCCGCAGTCAACGACCTACTCGACATCTCCGAGATCGAGACCGGCGGCATCGACCTCCAGCACATCCCCTTCCGCCTCCCCGACGCGGTCTCCGAAGCGGTGCGTCCTATCCGTCCCCTCGCCGCCGACCGGGGCATCGACATCACCTTGCACGGTCTCAGCGGGCTTCCCACCGACGTCGTCGGCGACCCCGGACGGCTCCGCCAGGTGATCACCCGCCTGGTCGACAACGCCGTCAAATACACCCACGCCGGCCGGGTCCAGGTGGGGGCCGGGCTGGTCGACCACGACCGGGACAAGGTCACCGTCCGCTTCGCAGTGCGTGACACCGGCATGGGTATCGCCCCCGACGAGATCGAGAGGATCTTCGAACCGTTCTCCCAGGCCTCGTCCAGCGGGACCGTCAGCGCCGGACTCGGACTCACCATCTCCCAGGCGGTCATCCGGGCGATGGGCGGGGAGATCCGGGTGGCCAGCCGTCCCGGCCAGGGGTCCACATTCGACTTCACACTCACCTTCCCCCGTCATCTCTCCACCGAGGACTCGGTCGACGCCTCCGCCCTGGTCAACCGCTGGGTGGTCGTGGTGGGCGATCGGGTCGAATCCAACCGGGCACTGGCCGAAGCGTTACGCGGCGGCGGCCTGGAACCATCGGATTTCAACGAGTTCCCCCTCGCTGCCGCGTCGATCGCCCTCTCCGACGACCCGTCCCACGCTCCGGCCGCCATCGTGGTCGCTCCTACCGGCCGGCCGTTCGCCTACGCCGAGAAAGTGCTGCGCGACCCGCAATTGTCACGTTCACCGATGATCCTCGTCCCCCCGCAAGGTGAACGTGGTGACGGCGACCAGTCGATCCGGCTGGGAATCCCTGCCTACCTGCCTCAGCCGGTTTCCCCGGTGGACCTGATCGACGCCGTCCGCTTTCTTTCTTCGGCGACGGTGCTGCCACCGCTGATCACTCGGCATTGGCTGCGGGAACGACGCCATCGGCTGAAGGTGTTGGTAGTCGACGACTCACCTACCGGCCGGGCTCTGGTGATGCGAGGCCTCGACGCGGTCGGTCACGGAGCCCACGGGGCAGCCACCGGAGTGGAAGCCATCAACGCCCTCGAACGCGGCACATACGACGTCGTCCTCATGGACATGGAGATGCCGGAGATGGATGGAATCGAGGCGACCCGGCGGATCCGGTCTTCCGGCTCGAAGATCCCGATCATCGGGGTGTCCGCCCACGCTTTCAACGCCGACCGGCAGGCGTGTCTGGATGCGGGCATGAACGACCACTTCGTGAAGCCGTTCCGAATCGAAGCCCTACAGTTGGCGATGGAGAAACTCGTCAGCCGCTGACGTTCACTTCGAGGAGGACGCTGCCGCTCGAGCTGCCGCCAGTTCTTCTTTGGCCCGCTGCACCCGGGGACCGAGCCCGAAGCGGGTCTTGGGGCGGAGGTCGATGACAGTGCCGACACTGTCGGCGAACCCGGCCGGGTCGTCAGGCTGGAAGGTATGGATGACGTCGTCGAGGGTGAGTTGGAATCGGAACACCGTCACCCGTTCGCAGTTCACGTTTTCGACCGGCCAGGCACCGACCCGCTTGTGTTCGTTCCAGATCCTGACGGTTTCCCCGTCGACTGCGACCATCGCCACGTACTGGTCGCCGGTCTGGTGCGACGTCATCTGCCCCTTGAAGTTCAACACGATCCCAGCCTCCGAATCGTCCCCCGGACGGCTCTCCAACCGTCCGCTCTTCTCCCATCCCAGAGTCTTGCATCCCAACTCCGGAGTGCAAGGGGCGATCTACGATGACTCCATGGACCCGTACCGGCCGGTGAACCCGGTCCGTTTCGTCACTGCCACCAATCTGTTCGACGGCCACGACGCCTCGATCAACATCTTCCGGCGCATCCTGCAGAGTTCGGGCGCGGAAGTGATCCATCTCGGACACAACCGCAGCGTGGCCGAAGTTGCTGCTGCCTCGGTGGAAGAGGACGCCCAGGCGGTGGCGGTCACCTCCTACCAGGGCGGGCACATGGAGTATTTCCGCTACCTCCGCCAGCTTCTCGACGAGATGGGACGGCCCGACATCCGGATCTTCGGTGGGGGCGGAGGCACGATCCTCCCGTCGGAGGGCGACGAGCTGCTCGCCGAAGGTGTCGCCCGGATCTTCTCACCGGACGACGGACGCCAGTTGGGTTTGCAGGGGATGATCGACGAGATGCTGCGGGCCGCCGACGTCCCCTCCGGCGAACTCGGCGAGGTCGACCCGGATCAGGTGACTGTGGGCCGAACCGTGGAGATCGCGGCGTTGTTGTCGGCGGCGGAGAACCACCCGGACAAGTACCCGGAGATCTTCGAACGGATCCGGGCCAAGGCGGAAGGCTCGTCGTCCCGGGTGTTGGGGATCACCGGGACGGGCGGTTCGGGCAAGTCGTCGCTCACCGACGAGCTGGTGCGACGTTTCCTGTTGGATTTCGAATCCGAGACGGTGGCGGTGCTGTCGGTGGATCCGACCCGGCGCCGGTCGGGTGGGGCGTTGTTGGGCGACCGCATCCGGATGAACTCGCTGCCGCATCCCCGAGGCTTCATGCGGTCGATGGCCACCCGGCAGGCCAACCGGTCGTTGTCGGATGCGGTGGCCGACGGGATCGCCATCTTCGAAGCCGCCGGGTTCGACCTGGTGATCGTCGAGACCTCCGGCATCGGGCAATCCGACACCGAGATCATCGAACACGCAGACGTCTCGGTGTATGCGATGACCCCGGAGTATGGGGCGGCGACCCAGTTGGAGAAGATCGACATGATCGACTTCGCCGACCTGATCGTCGTCAACAAGGCCGACAAGCCAGGTGCGGAAGACGCCGTTCGGGACGTGAAGAAGCAGTATCGGCGTAACCGGAAGCTGTTCGACGCCGACGACGCCTCTCTGCCGGTGTATGCGACGGTGGCCTCTGAGTTCGGAGATCCGGGTACCAACCGCTTCTATCGGGCGGTGATGACCGCGGTCGGGTTCGACCCCGACCTGGAGTTGCCGACCGACCCGCGGGATCGCCACGTGGTGGTGCCGTCTTCCCGCTCCCGGTATCTGGCCGAGATCGCCGAGTCGGCCCGCCGGGAGGACGAGGCGATCGCCGACCAGGCCCGGGTGGCGGGCGAACTCCAGGCGTTGCAGACGGCAGCGGACCTGACCGGGGCTGACCTGTCCCAGTACATCGCCGAACGTGAGGGGTGGCTGGACCCCGAGACTCAGGTGGTGCTGGGTGGCTGGGAGCAGATGCTCGACCAGTACTCGGGCGACGAGCTGACCTACGAGGTGCGGGGCAAGGAGATCCGGGTGCCGCTGACCACCGAGTC
>JBKHXZ010000066.1:0-5828 GCA_046565785.1 Acidimicrobiia bacterium | reverse complement strand
AATGTCGAGGATGATCTCTGCCTTCTTTTGTCCCTCCAGGAGCGTCAGCGACGTTGGGGGGACAGGCCTGCCTCTGGCAGGCCAGGGGGGCGGTCGGTGAATGCTCGTCCGGTTGGTCCACCATGCTTCGCGGATCTCCCCCTCTGCCTCGCTGCGCTGGGGGGAGAGTGTTGGAGAGCCGGACTAGTCCGCCGGTCGGCCCTCTCTGAATGCCTCCCAGATTTCTGGACGGAGCTTCCCGCGGTCTGGAACGTCGTAGCCGTTCCGCAGGGCCCACGCCCGTACTTCGGCGGTGGTGGGTTCCGGCGCTGGAACCGGGCCGGCTGCGGTGAGGCCTTCTACCAGTGGTAGCGCTGCCTTGTCGGTGTGGTGCTGGACGACCGCCGCACCCAGGAAGCGGTAGGTCCATTCCTCGGCCAGTGCCCGGGTGTCACAGAACATGATCGGCACCGTCGGGTAGCGCACTGCCGCCTCGGCCAGCCAGTCGGCGACTGCCGCCGGTCGGATCCGGTCGAGCTTGAACACGTCGGCATAACGCTGTTCGACCACCAGCGCTGCATGTGGAACCGCAGCCAGCTCGGCCAGTTGGAACCACATCTTGCCGCCGGTGAATGTCCCCACCAGGTCGGCCAGACTTTTCCGCTCGACCGCGGCGATCACCTGGCCGTCGAGTTCCACCGCATAGTCCCCTACGGCGAGTCGGCGCCGGACGGTGGTCGCCTGCTGGGGTCCGAACTTCCATGCATACCGCTCGCCCGAGTCGACGATGATCTCCAGCACCTGGCCAGACGCCCGCGCCCGAGGCACCTTCACGTTGGGGCGGGCTTTCTTGGTGGTGCGGGCCGACTGCCAGAAGATCGCCTCCCGGCCGCGAGCCTTGGTGAAGACGAACTGGGATCGGTTCTCCCGTCCCCGGTCCAACACCAGGTCGATCGAGGCTCCCCGCGGCTGGCAGCTGCGTACCGGGACTCGTTCGACGATCTCCGGTTCTTCCGGCCATTCGGTGGACCGATGGCAGTACACCTTGGCGGTCCGCGGCCAGGTCTCCCGAGCCTTCAGCACGACCGCCCCGGTGGGAAGGGGCAGCCGCAGCAGGTAGGGAAGTGCCGAATCCGGATCTGGATTCCGGGCGATGACGAACTCACTCACCGCGCCCTCGACAGGATTCGAACCCGTGACCTAGTCATTAGAAGTGACTTGCTCTATCCAACTGAGCTACGAGGGCATTCTGGATTGTATTGCCGGTGTGACCTGAGGCCAGGGTGCGGATAGACTGCCTGCCCCGTCGGCACTGCCGACCGTGGTGGCCGTAGCTCAGCCCGGTTAGAGCGCCAGGTTGTGGTCCTGGATGTCGGGGGTTCGAATCCCCTCGGTCACCCCACCGCATCGAAGCCGGGAGCCTGCCTCCCGGCTTCATTGCAGCAGGTCCGTCCACTATCAGATTTGTCGAGCACGAGGAGTGCACCTTGTCCGTCACCGTGACCGATTCCGGTCCTTTCGAAAAGCTGGTCTCTTTCGTCGTGGCCGAGACCGAGCTGGAGGTCGCCAAGAACCAGGCCGCTCGTCGTCTCGCCCGTGAGGTGCGGATTCCCGGCTTCCGTCCCGGCAAGGCGCCTCGCAAGATCGTCGAGTCGACCCTGGGCAAGGACCGGGTCCGTTCCGAGGCGATCGACGACCTGCTGCCTTCCAAGGTGAGTGAAGTGTTGGAGGGGATGGACATCGAACTCGCCGTTTCGCCCAGCCTGCAGAACTTGGAGGACGTCCCCGAAGGGGTTCGGGTCGAGGTGAAGGTGACGAGCTGGCCGACCCTCGACGAGGTGCCGGAGATCCACGACCGCACGATCACTGTCGGTTCGACCGACGTCACCGACGAGGAGCTGGAATCCCAGATCGATCGTCTTCGGGACCAGTTCGGCAGCCTCGACGAGGTCGACCGCCCTGTGGAGGAGGGCGACTTCGTCACCCTCGACATCGCCGCCACCCTCGACGGCGAGCCGGTGGAAGAGGCCACCGCCAACGACCTGGTGTATCAGGTGGGGTCGGGACTGTTCCTCGACGGGGTCGACGACGTCCTGGTGGGTGTGACGAAGGGTTCGACGTTCAGCTTCGACGCTCCGCTGCCCGACGGCTTCGGTGAGCGGGCAGGCACCGTGGTCAGTTTCCAGATCACCGTCACCAACGTCCGTGTCCGGGTACGCCCCGAACTGACCGACGAGTGGGTGGACGAGATCACCGAGTTCGAGACGGTCGAGGAGATGCGCACCGAGCTTCGTGCCCAGATGGGCGAGCTGAAGCTGCGGTCGTTGGCCAACCGGTTCCGTGAGCTGGCTCTGGGTGAACTGGTGGACGCAGTGGACGTCGAGATCCCCGACGCCATCCTCCGTTCGGAGATGGACGAGCTGCTGCACCGCTTCGGTCATCGGTTGGAGGAACAGGACGTCAGTTTCGCCGACTACCTGGAGGTCACCGGACAGACCCAGGACCAGTTCTTCGACGACGTCGCTGCCCAGGCAGTGCGGAGTGTCCGTACCCGTCTGCTCCTCGACGCGATCGCCGACCAGGAGGGCCTGGAGGTCAGCGAAGAGGAGATCATGACGGTGGTGCACGTTGCTGTGGCTCGGGAACCCGAGCGTGACATCGACCCGGCGATGTTCCGGGAGCTGCTGCGTGGGAGTCCCGAAGAGAAAACCATCACCGCTGATATTCTCCGCAACAAGGCGCTCGAGAGGATCATCTCGGCCGCCCGACCCGTCGACGAGGACGGGAATGAGGTCGACCTGACCCTTCCCGAACCGGAACCGTTCGACGGCGAAGTCGTCGAAGGCGAAGTGGTCGCCGGTGACTTCGTCGAAGGCGAGGTCGTCGAAGGGGAAGTCATATCGGATACACCGTTCGGCGCAGATGCGTCGACCGAGGAGGAATGATGAAGGCCGAAGGCTACGTCCCCGTCCCCTACGTCACCGAGTCCACCAGCCGTGGCGAGCGGACCTATGACATCTACAGCCGGCTGCTCAAGGACCGCATCATCTTCCTGGGCACCCCGATCGACGACACCGTCGCCAACCTGATCATGGCCCAGCTCCTCCACCTCGAATCGGAGGATCCGGACAAGGACGTGTTCTTGTACATCAACAGCCCGGGCGGTTCGATCACGTCACTGTTCGCCATCTACGACACCATGCAGTACATCAAGCCGGACGTGAACACGGTGTGCATGGGAATGGCGGCGTCGGCGGCGGCGGTCATTCTCGCCGGTGGCGCCCCCGGCAAGCGTTTTGCCCTGCCCCACGCCCGGGTGATGCTGCACCAGCCGCACGGCGGTGCCCAGGGTCAGGCTTCCGACATCGAGATCCAGGCCAGGTTGATCGTGCAGATGCGTGAGCAGCTCAATCAGATCCTCGCCGACCACTCCGGCCAGGACTACGACAAGGTGGTCATCGACACCGAGCGGGACTACTGGATGATGGCCGATCAGGCCAAGGAGTACGGGATCGTCGACGAAGTTCTCACGCGCCGGGAGCTCGAAGCGGTAGCCTCCTCCTCGTAGGAGGGATATCTCCATGGCGAAGTTCAGCGAGAGCGGCGACCTGCTCAAGTGCAGTTTCTGCGGGAAGTCGCAACGTCAGGTCAAAAAGCTCATCGCCGGACCCAGCGTCTACATCTGCGACGAGTGCATCGATCTCTGCAACGAGATCATCGAAGAGGAACTGGCCGGCACCGAGGACGTGTCCTTCGCCGAGCTTCCCAAGCCGATGGAGATCCGGGAGTACCTCGACGCCTACGTGGTCGGCCAGGAGCACGCCAAGAAGGCGCTGGCCGTTGCGGTGTACAACCACTACAAGCGGGTCCGCTCCAACGACCTCCGCGCCGACGACGTCGACCTGCAGAAGTCGAACATCTTGATGCTCGGGCCGACCGGTTCGGGTAAGACGCTTCTCGCTCAGACCCTGGCCCGGCAGTTGAACGTGCCGTTTGCCATCGCCGATGCCACCGCCCTCACCGAAGCCGGATACGTCGGCGAGGACGTCGAGAACATCCTCCTCAAGTTGATCCAGGCCGCCGACTACGACGTCAAGCGTGCCGAACAGGGCATCGTCTACATCGACGAGATCGACAAGGTGGCCCGCAAGGCGGAGAACCCATCGATCACCCGGGACGTGTCAGGGGAGGGCGTGCAGCAGGCGCTGTTGAAGATCCTGGAGGGGACGGTGGCGTCCGTGCCTCCGCAGGGCGGACGCAAGCACCCCCACCAGGAGTTCATCCAGATCGACACCTCCAACGTGCTGTTCATCTGCGGCGGGGCCTTCGCCGGGATGGAAGACATCATCGCCCACCGCATCGGCGCCAAGCAGGTCGGTTTCGGGGCGGATGTGCGCTCCCGCAAGGAGGCGAAGAAGTACGAGCTGTTGAGCCAGGTGATGCCGGAGGATCTGATGAAGTATGGGCTGATCCCCGAGTTCATCGGCCGGTTGCCGGTGGTGACCACCGTCGAAGACCTCGACCGGGACGCCCTCAAGCAGATCCTCACCGAGCCCCGCAACGCTCTCACCCGTCAGTACGCCCGCATGCTGGAAATGGACGGGGTGGTCCTCGAATTCACCGACTCGGCGCTGGATGCCATCGCCGATCAGGCGATCAAGCGGGGGACCGGCGCCCGGGGTCTGCGGGCGATCCTCGAAGAGGTGCTGTTGAATACCATGTTCGACGTGCCCAGCCAAGAGGACGTGACCCGGGTGGTGGTCGACGAGCACGTGGTCATGTCCCGCATCAACCCGACTCTCGTTCCCCGTCCCGTGGACGAGGAACCCCAGGAACGTTCTGCCTGATTCTGGGTGGTGGGTCGTCCGGCCCATTGAGCCGACACGCTGTCGAAGCCAAGATCGAAGGGCGCTGACGAGGTGCGGAGTGGTATCTCCCCGACGCTTTCCGACAACTGTCGGTTAGGGTCGATCCTCGGCACAGGGGCACCGTGCGGGCTTCATCTAGCGGACTAGTCACCATGTGACAAGGTTCGGATGGTCATGGGAGAACCGCCCGGAGCCACTACAAAGAGTGATGAGTGAGACCACTGTGTGTGGTCGAAGGGCACAGGGAGGCAACGACCCTCGGTACGAAATCGGTCACCTATGTACCGAGGTGAGCTAGTGGTGAGACCGGCCCTCCCCTACCAAGCGGGCAACAAGCCAGGGGAGGTAAACCCAAATGAGTGCAATAGCACAGAGGCGCGTGGCAGGGGCCACAGCCCTCATGATCCTGCTCTACCTATTGCAGGTAGCGCTACTGGCGCCGAACGCGCAGGCGGATCATCCGGGAGTAGGCGCATTCAATGTTTCGGACGGCAACACCGCGGGTGACGACGACTGGGATTCTGTAGATCCTGCGTTCATCGAGGCCTACAACATCGCCACTCACGCGGATCTGTGTGGCAACGGTGTGAAAGAGGACCGAATTCAGCCGAATACGAAACTCTCTGACGATCCCTGGCCTGTCAAGGATGGGCAAGATGTCGGGCAGAAGGGCGACATTTGTCGGGTCTGGACGGCGTGGCATCTCAACACCGACGGCGATGTGATCCTGTATGTCGCGTGGCTTCGCGATTCCAATACTGGCGAGGTAAGCGTGTATTTGCCGCTCGAAGCTGCCCCAGCGGGCCATTCCGGGGATCTACTCGTCCAGTTCGACTACAGCAGTGATCAGAAGAGCATTGATGTGCGGGCCCTCGAGTGGAACACCACGTCGTGGATCGAGACGGCGAACCCGACAGAGGTCTCAAGCGTGAGCGAGAACACTCTGTTCGCCGAAGTCGCATTCAATCTGTCGACCGCAAT
>JBKHXZ010000065.1:0-14113 GCA_046565785.1 Acidimicrobiia bacterium | reverse complement strand
CCGGAAGCACCGGGTACGGCATCGCCGCGACTGACCACGATGCGCACGATGCCGTCGCCGCCTTCGGTGGCCAGCGACCTCGCCCACGAGCCGATCCGACCATCGTCGGGAAGGGGAATCCCCATCGCCTTGGCGCTGAAGTCCAG
Organism: Acidimicrobiia bacterium; assembly: GCA_046565785.1. Taxonomy (GTDB): domain Bacteria; phylum Actinomycetota; class Acidimicrobiia; order Spongiisociales; family ZC4RG35; genus DATHWB01. The sequence continues at coordinate 13,967 of JBKHXZ010000065.1, read as the reverse complement.
TCGGGCCAGATGGGCGTCCAAGGCGAACAGCAAACCGCCGTAACTCCGCACCGCCTCGAACACCCCGTCGCCGCGCACGACGGTGGAGTCCGACGCCGGGAGCGACGCGAGGCGTTCGCCGTCTATCAGAACGATCACGGGCGGAAGTGGTTGGTGATGGGAAGTCGCCGGTCCCTCCCGAACGACTTGATCGTGATCTTCACGCCCGGTGCCGCTTGACGCCGCTTGTACTCGTTGCGATCCACCATGCGGGCGACCCGTCTGACCAACTCCGGGTCGAACCCGTCGCCAACGATCTCATCCGGACCCATGTCTCCTTCGATGTACCGCTCCAAGACGGCGTCGAGGATCTCGTACGGAGGCAGGCTGTCCGTGTCCTTCTGGTCCGGTCGCAACTCTGCAGACGGGGGTTTGGTGATCGTGTTCCAAGGGATGACCTCGCCGTTCCGGTTCCGCCAACGGGCGAGATCGAAGACGAGTGTCTTGAACACGTCCTTCAACACCGCATACCCACCCGCCATGTCACCGTAGAGGGTGGCGTAACCGGCAGCCATCTCCGACTTGTTGCCGGTAGCGACCACCATCGGACCGTGCTTGTTGGACACCGCCATCAACAGCGCCCCCCGAATCCGGGATTGGATGTTCTCTTCGGCCACCCCCGACTCGGTCCCGGTGAACAGTGGGTCAAGTGCGGTCAGGTATTGGGCGAAGATCTCGTCCATCGGTATCTGGTCGAACCGCAACCCCAGGTTCTTCGCCAGAGATTTCGAGTCGGTGATGGAACCCTCCGAGCTGTAGCGGGACGGCATGGTGATTCCCCACACGTTCTCCCCGCCCAGCGCGTCAGCCGCGATCGCGGCGGTGAGGGCCGAATCGATACCACCGGACAACCCGATCACCACCCGGTCGAATCCGTTCTTGCGGCAGTAGTCACCGAGGCCGGTGACCAGCGCGCGGTAGACCTCCTCGGTCGGCTCGAGAAGCGGCTCCACACAACAAGGTGAGCCCGGCGCCGAACCGACCGGCACGTCGACGACGAAACGGTCTTCCCGGAACTGCGGCGAACGGTGGAGAACGCTTCCGTCGGCGGCGATCACCACCGACGCCCCGTCGAAGACCAGCTCGTCCTGGCCGCCCACCAGATTGACGTACACCACCGGAGCACCGGCCGCACGGGCACGGGCCGCCAGCATCTCTTCGCGCTCGGCCGCCTTCCCGCGGTGGAAAGGCGAGGCGTTGATGTTCAACAACACGTGGGCGCCGGCGGCCGCCTGCAACTGGGGTGGACCGTCCGACAGCCAGATGTCCTCGCAGATCGACACCCCCACCGGGATCCCTCCGACTTCCCAGATCTGCGCCGGTTCACCTCCGGCTGCGAAGTAGCGGTCCTCGTCGAACACCCCATAGTTGGGAAGGTGCACCTTGTGATAGATGCCAACCAGTCTGCCCCCTTCGAGGACGGCTGCCGCATTGGCCACCCTCCGCGGTACGGCGTCGACCGCCCGATGGTTGCCGTTGGCGTAGTCGACGAAGCCCACCACCGTGGTGACCCGTCCTGACCGCCGGGCCAGTCTCGTGATCACCTCGTGGTTGGCCCGCACGAACGAAGGGCGCAAAACCAGGTCCTCCGGGGGGTAGCCCGTGACCGCCAGCTCGGGCAGCAGCAGGACGTCGGCTCCTTCGGCTTCCGCCCAGTCCATCGACTCGGCGATGCGGGCTTCGTTGCCGGCGAGATCACCCACCGTCAGGTTCAGTTGGGCTCCGGCGACACGCATGCGATCAGGCTACCGGTGGCCCGATTGGCGACTCCACCACTCGGCGAGCCGTCGATGCAGCTCGCGACGCAGACCCGCCGGAGCCCACGAACCGTCGATGGCGTTCTCGCTCAGTGCTCGCATCGTCTCGGTGTCGTAGCCGAGACGTGCAACAGCGGCGTACTCGCCCGCCAAGGTGCATCCGAACATCGCCGGGTCGTCGGTGCTGAGCGTGACGAAGGCTCCGGCATCGATCAACTGGCGAAGCGGGTGCGCTTCCATCGACGGGGCGACCCGGGTGCGGATGTTGGACGTCGGGCATACCTCGAGTGGGATTTGGAGTTCGACGAGCTTGCGCACCAAAGAAGGATCTTCGACGGCCCGTACCCCGTGACCGATCCGATCGACCTCCAGGCCTTCGATCGCCGACCGCACACTGTCCGGTCCGGCCGCCTCGCCGGCGTGGGCGGTGAGACGCAGTCCGCCAGCCCGCGCCCGGGCGAACACCGCGGCGAAGTCCCCCGGCGGATGGTGCTGTTCGGATCCACCGATCGTGATGCCGATCACCCCGACCTCGTCCCGGACCGACAAGATCGTTTCGAGCGTCTGCATCGCCCGCTGCGGCCCGGTGTCACGCACCAGGTCGGGGACCAGGGCCACGTCGATTCCCCGAACCCGGTTCAGTCCCTGGCGCACAGCACGCAGGAACACCGCCGGATCGAGGGGGGAGTCCGTGGGGGACACGAAGGCCTCCACGTACACGTGCCCCTGACGTCGGAGGTCGGAGGCGACCGCCTCGGCGAGGAACCGATAGTCGTCGGCGGTGGTGTGGAACTTCAGCTTCCACTCCCAGGTGGAGATGAAATGGGCGAAATCGGTGAAGACAAAGCGTTCCTCCAACGCCGCCGCCGTCGGCACATCCGGGTCGCCCCCATGCCGTTGAACCAGCTCCCACATGGCGTCGAGGGGGATGGCGCCCTCCAGGTGGAGGTGCAGCTCCACCTTGGGCATCGAATGCCAGTCGGGTTCAGCCATCCGCGTGGGTGACGAGCCTTGCGGTGTCGGTGTCATCCAACAGTTGCACGACATCGAAGATCGGGCGGTCGGGTCCGGTCATCTCCCGCAACACTCGCAGGAGCGGTGACGGTTCCGGCGGGCGATGCGACGTGAGGACCACCAGACGACGCCCGTTCCGATGCCGGTCGATCGCCGCGGCACGGCCCACCGCCCGCCACAGCACGTCCGCCTTGGCGAGACCGGGAGCCGAGGCAGTGAACCCGCCGAAAGGATCGAACAACCAGGTTCCGCCCGCACGATCCTGCGCCTGGATGAGATCGATGCCGGGGCCGATCCTGACACCGTCTTCGATCTCGCAGAATCCGGCATCTGCCAGTGCCGCCTGCGCCAAGTCTCGGAATGCGCGACCGTCGCGGATGGCGGCGTCGATCTTCGAAGCGGGTTCGGTGGGCTTGGGAGCACTGCGGGGTCCGGGACGGGTATCCACGACAGCCTCGGCCACACGTTCGACGGCGCGGGCGTGGTAGTCCGGATCGATCTCGTATCCGACGTAATGCCTCCCCGATTGCACTGCCGCCACAGCCGTCGTTCCAGAACCCATGTACGGGTCGAGCACCAGATCACCGCGATAGGTGAACAGTTCGATCAACCGCCGTGGGAGTTCCAGCGGGAACGGCGCCGGATGGTTCACCCGGGTCGCGCTCTCCGAAGGAATCTCCCACACATCGGTGGTTGCCTCCATGAACTCGTCCCGCCAGATGTCCGAGACGTGCGGTCGGCCTTCGGCGGCTCGTTGGCGGACCGAAATCGCCCGGTCGAACCGACCTTTGGATGCGATCACGATGCGTTCGGTCAGGTCACGAAGCACCGGGTTGGCAGGCCGCTGAAAGGTCCCCCACGCAGTCGACCCGGAAGCCCCTCGCGCCTTGACCCACACCACCTCTCCCCGGAGCAGCAGCCCCAGCCGTTCGAAGATGCGAATCACGTCGCCGGAAAGCGACCGGTAGGGACGCCGGCCCAGATTGGCGACGTTCACGGCGACCCGTCCCCCCGGCTCCAACGTACGCACGCACTCGGCAAACACCTCTTCCAGCCCGGCAAGATACGCCTGGTAGGACGCAGGAACGTGGCCCTTTCCCATGTCCTCCTCGTACTCCTTGCCGGCGAAATACGGCGGTGAGGTGACGACGAGTGCGACCGAGTTCGACGGCACGGCAGCCATGTCGCGGGCGTCGCCGAGAAAGATCGAGTCGATGCCTTTGTCCCAGTGGACGTCGGAGTCCTGGGAGATCAGCGGCGGTTCGAACCGCTCGTAGAACGCCGACGCGTCGTGGCTTTCGCGCCGCGACGAACCGAAGCTGGATGTACGGGTTCGGCGAGACTCGGCCACCGGCGACAGGCTAGACCCGGAGGCTGCCCGGCCTGGTCCGCACGCCGGCCACCGGGTACCCTGTTCGGTTCATGCTCGACACCGCATCCGTGGTGGACCGCGTCCTTCCCGCCGTTGTGGAAGTCCGCCGTTCCATCCATCGTCGTCCAGAACTGGCCAAACAGGAATTCGCAACCACCGACCTGATCGCCAACCGCCTCACCGCCGCCAACCTCCATCCTCGGCTGCGGACGCCGAAATCCGGGTTGACCGTCGACGTGGGGACCGAAGGACCGCTGGTTGTGTTCCGAGCAGACTTGGACGCGCTCCCCATCACCGAACCCCCAGGGCTTTCCTTCGCCTCCGAGAATCCGGGGGTGATGCACGCCTGCGGGCACGACGCGCACACCGCCATCGCCCTCGGACTGGCACTGCTCTGGGCCGAAGTCGGGAACGATCGGCGGGTGCGTTTCGTGTTTCAACCCTCCGAGGAGGTGTTCCCCGGCGGGGCCGACGAGATCGTCGCCGAAGGGTGGCTCAAAGGAGCAGAAGCCATCGTGGCGTTCCATGTCGATCCCCATATGCAGACCGGCATGGTGGGTGTGAAGCCCGGTCCGATCACCTCGTCCGCGGACCGGTTCTCGATCCTGCTCGAAGGCCCTGGCGGTCACACGGCTCGTCCGCACGAAACCGTGGACATCGTCCAGGCCGCCGGGCATGTGATCGCCAACCTGGCCGGAATCGTCGCCCGTCATATCGACGCGCGATCTCCCTTGGCGATCACGTTCGGTCAGGTTCATGGGGGAACGGCCGACAATGTCATCCCCACCTCGGTACAGATGTCCGGAACCGCCCGCACGCCCGACCACGACGCCTGGGAACAGATTCCCGAGTTGGTGAGGCGGGTGGCAGCGGAACTCGCTACGCCGTACGGAGCGACCGTCGATGTCCGCTACAACCGGGGGCTTCCGCCAGTGGTCAACGACCCCACACTGGTTGGGAGACTGGCTCCGGTGATCGAACACGCCCTGGGTCCCGATACGGTCACCACCACCTACACCTCGATGGGCGGAGAGGACTTCGCCGTCTATCTGAACGAGACGCCCGGCGTCCTGTTTCGCCTCGGCTGTGCCGGGGCCAACTCGAAATCCAACGACCTGCATTCGGCGTCCTTCATGCTCGACGAGAAGTCCCTCCGCACCGGCCTCCATGCCGGCCTCGCCATCCTCCGAGAACTGACCGGGTAGAACCTCTCTCCACCAGGGCGAAGCCCGTTGGGGGATCGGCAGAGGGGGGCTGTCCGCGAACGAGGTGGACCGACGAGTTCGCTTCGCTCACCACCCCCCTCGCCCGGCCCAAAGCCGCCGGGCGGTCCCCCCAAGAACGGGGGGACAGAGAGAAAAGAAAACAGGCTCGACATTCTCTCCCCCAGCGCAGCGCTGGGGGGAGACAGCTGAGCGTCAGCGAAGCAGAGGGGGGCCGTCCGCCAACAAGGTGGACCGACGAGTTCGCTTTGCTCACGACCCCCCTCGAAGGTCCACTTCGTGTCCCTTCGGTCCCCCCAAAAAGGGGGGACATGGTCACGTGTCTAGGAGGCGGAAGCCGGCTTCGGTGAGCGCTGAGCGGAGTCGTTTGGCGTCGATGGGTTTCACCGAAAGGGTGAGGACACCGCCACCTCCGTGGACCGCATGACGCAGTTGCAGATCTCGCAAGTCGACATGACTGTCGGCCAGCGCCTTGCCGACTTCGGCGATCTCCCCCGGACGGTCCTCGAGGATGACCCTTACCGCAGCCACGGGCGCGGCCATTCCCCGCCGGAGCCGCTGGGCCATGTCGAGGCGATGGTGCACCTCATCGATGTCGCCCGCCTCCACCAGCTCTGCCATGTCGGTCAGTGAACCGGCCAGCATGCGCAGCTCCTCCGCCACGGCGTCGCGGTTGGCGACGAGAACCTCTGACCACCATCCCGGGTCGGAGGCCGCTACCCGTGTCAGGTCGCGGAACCCGCCGGCCACCAACGACCGCGCTCCCTCCTCTCGACTGACGAGGGAAACGAGGCTGGCAGCGGTGAGATGCGGAATGTGGCTTGCCGCCGCGACCGCCCGATCGTGGGCAAGGGCGGACATCTGTACGGGTACCGCCCCGAGGGACTGGACGATGGACGACATCTCGATGAGGTCGCGGTCCGAGGCGCCGTCGGTCGTCAAGACCCAAATGGCCCCTCGGAACATCCCACCGGACGCACCTTCGGGACCGGCCGACTCACGACCCGCCATGGGGTGACCGCCGACGAACCTCGGGACCCGCGCTCCGGCTTCGACGACCGGCCGTTTCACGCCGGCGACATCGGTGACCAGCGCATCGGTTTCGAGGTTCTGCAGGGTGTCGACGATCGCCCCGACCGGGCCGGCGAGCACAACCAGATCCGCGCCCGATACGGCGTCGTCGACGGTGTCGCACGGATCGACATTCGCCATGCGGACTGCCAGATCGAGGGCTGTCCCTTCCGGGTCGTAGCCACGTACACCCCACCCGGCGGTGTGCAATGCGATGGCGACCGAGGTCCCGATCAGACCAGTGCCGAGGACAGCGGCGGTTGACTGCATCGGGCCAGACTAGGAACGGTCCCATCGGCCAAGTGCATCCGGCCCCGGGTATGCGGGATGGGCGGTCATACACTCTCCACCATGGCGACAGAACCTTCCGCCGACGCCGTGGTCCCTTACGAACCGCATGTAGGTGAGACCCGTCAGTACTGGCGGGACATCATCCTGGGTGTCAACGACGGGCTGGTCTCGATGGTCCTTCTCGTCGCCGGGGTCGTCGGGGCAGGGCTGTCGCGAGAGGACGTGTTCGTCACCGGGATCGCCGGAGCCCTGGCTGGAGCGGTGTCGATGGCGGCGGGTGAGTATCTGGCCACCAAATCCCAAGACGAGGTGCTGGAGTCGGAGCTCGATCTCGAGCGGATCCATATCCGGCATCACCGCGAGACAGAACTCGATCAGCTTCGGGACATGTTTGCGGACATGGGCCTGGCCGAAGACGACCTCGACGACGTCGTGGCGGCGTTCGACCGGTCGGACACCGCCCTGTTGAACGCGATGAAGGCGCTCGAGTTCGGTGCACCGGATTCCGAGAGGCGCTCGCCGTATCGGGCGATGATGTTCTCGGGGATCCTCTTCTTCTTGGGCGCCATGCCGTCGGTAGTTCCCTTCGCCCTCGTGCAGGCCACATCCACCGGGTTGTGGTGGGCAACCGTGCTCAGCGGCATCGGACTGTTCGCCGTCGGAGTCGCCAAGACCCGAGTCACCAGGACAAATCCGGTGATCGCCGGCATCGAGAACCTGCTCATCGCCGGCGTCGGCGGAGTCGTCGCGTACTACGTAGGTGACGCGCTCGGCAACGGTTCGGCATCCGTCTGAGCGAGGCTCCCCGTCCTGCTCGCAAATGACGCCAGCGCGCTTGCAAAAGTGTAACGCTTGCTGTAGTTTGCACTTAGTGACTGACAGCAAGCAGGACGAATCCCCTGAAGACAACGGCCATGTCGGTGCCTTCATCCGTGAACAGCGCGAGCGAGCCAATCTCTCCTTGCGCCGCCTCGCCGACCGCGCCGGTGTCTCCAATCCGTACCTGTCACAGATCGAACGGGGAATCCGCCGTCCGTCGGCGGAGATCCTCAAGCGTCTCTCCCGCGCCCTCGAGGTCTCGGCAGAGTCGCTGTACACCCGTGCCGGGCTGATCGAAGACGGACCCGCCGTTCCCACGGTGGTCGAGGCGATCGAAGCCGACGAGGCACTCAGTCCCCGACAAAAGAAGGTCCTGCTCGACCTCTACCGGGCGCTGCTCGACGCAGCCGCCGCAGGAACCGAGCAGGAGTGAGAAAAGGAGCATCTGCGATGCAGACCAAGAAGTACCTCTACGCCGCCGTCGGCGTGCAGGTGGCGGCCGCCAAGGCGGCCCAGGCCAAGCTGGAAACACTGATGGAGAAGGTCGGCGACAATGCCTCGACCGCCACCTCCGACCTCAAGGGCCGGGTCGACACCTGGGCCGGCGAGGGAGAGAAGTTCCTCGGCAAGGTCACCGACACCAAGGCGATCGACGAGCTCACCTCCAAAGTCGACTTCGACCAGGTTCAGACCCAGGTCAACAAGCTGCGCGACCAGCTCGAAGACATCGTCTCGACCTGGCGTTCGAATTTCCGTCCGGAAGTCGAAAAGGTGAAGGTCGAAGCCGCCGTGACCGCTGAGAAGACCGAAACCCCGGCATCCGCGCCGGCAGAGAAGGCGACGGCCGCCAAGAGCACCGCAGCCAAGACAACCACTGCCAAGTCCACCGCAACCAAGAAGCCTGCGGCCAAAACCACGACTGCCAAGAAGCCGGCAGCCAAGAAGCCCGCAGGAGCCAAGCCTGCCGCCAAGAAGGCCACGGCCAAGGCGTCCTGATCTCCTTCCAGACGCCATGACGAGCGGGGCCCCGAGATCAAACCTCGGGGCCTTCTCGCGTCAGCTGGAAACTGCCGGTTCGGTCTCTGCCGCAGCTTCCACCCAGGCGGCCACCATGGACTCGGTGGGCAGCCGGCGAACGAGCCGCTTCTGATCGTTGACCTCGGCCATCGCCGACAACAGGCTACGCGGGTTTCGGCGGCGAAGCGCTTTGACGTTGTCGACCCCGACGGTCTTCAAGAGGTCCGCGTACTCGGCGCCGACACCCTTGATTCGCATCAAGTCGGCGCTGTTCACCCATTCCAACAGCCTGCCCGGATCGAGATCGGTGGCCTTGGCCAGCGCGTTACGGCCACGCTTGGTGCTGGCATGCCGAAGAAGCGACTCGGTCGTACGGACGCCCGCCTTGCGGAGTCTGGTGGCTTCCTTCGGCTGGATGCCACGCATCTCACCGATCGAACCCATGACTGAACACTCCCTCTCCAAAGCGGACTTCGATGCGGGGAGACCCTAGCGCCGACGGCGACCCGCCGACAGGGCAGCACGACCTGTTCTAGGGTTCGTCAACGTGACGGGAACGGTGGAGAAAAAGCGGCGCATTCGCCGTGACCAGATCCTCGACTCCGCCGCCCGGATCTTCGCTCGCGACGGCTTCCACGCCGCCCGGATGGACGACATCGCCGCTGAGCTCCACCTGACCAAAGCCGCCCTGTACTACTACTGCGACTCGAAAGAGGACCTCTTCGTCAAAGTCATCGAGGCCCGGGTCGGGCTGGCAGTCGACGCACTGGAACATCTCGATCCAGCTGCTTCGGCATCCGACCGGGTACGACAGGCCATCCTCCTCCATCTCCGGGTGTTCCATCAGCATCCGGACATCTACACGATGTTCCTCGGCGAACGGCTTCGCTTCATCAGCGCCGATGCGGCATCGGTCGTCGACGACATGGGTCGGCGGTTCGAACGCCGGTGGGCGGATCTCCTCGAAGCAGGTATCGCCTCAGGCGAGTTCCGGGCCGACCTCGACGTAGCGGTCACCGTGAAGGCCTCGCTGTCGATGTGCAACATGACGCTGACCTGGTTTCGGCCCGAGGGACGGCTCACCATCGACGAGTTGGCCGACCGCTTCGCCGAACTGATCCTCGGCGGGATCCGGCGGTGAACGTCGAGGCCGTTCTCGGTCTCTGGCAGGACCGCCCTTCGTCCGAGGCGCTCACCACCGCCGCCCATGCCGATCAGATCGGGTTTCGACGGCTGTGGATCGGCGAGATGGCGACCTACGACGCCTTCGCACTCGCCACCCGGATCGCAACCGCCACCCCCCGGATCGAGCCGGTGGTCGGACCGCTCGCCGTCAACATCCGGTCCCCCGTCGCGATCGCCATGGGAGTGGCCTCGGTCCACGACCTCACCGGCCGCACCACGCACGTCGCGCTCGGAACGTCGAGCCCGACCGTGGTGGAACGCTGGCATGGTCGGAGTCGGAAAGGCAGCACCGAAGCGCTCGCCACGACTGCGACCTCGGTGCGCATACTGCTGGCCGGTCGGCGAGATCCGGCAACCGGGTTTCGGTTGCGAACCCCGCCGGTCCCGGCCGAGATCACGATCGCCGGGTTCGGACCACGGGCCGTCGTCCACGCCGCCGCACACACCGGACGGCTGCTGCTCAACATGGTCACACCGGAGGCGGTGGCAACCTTCCGGGCGAAGTTGGACGCTATCGACGGCGCACGAACCCACCTGTCCGCCTGGTTGATCGGTGCCGTCGACCCGACTCCCGAGGACATCGCGCAGATCCGTTCGGCAGTGGTCGGTTACTTGGGCGCTCCCGGGTACGGGGAGATGTTCTCGGCGGCCGGCTTCGCCGAAGTCGTCCGTCTCGCCCGCTCCGGAGCACATCCGCGTGAGGTGCTGGAGGCGATTCCCGACGGGTTCGAGAGGTCGGTGGGCCTGGTGGGTGCCAAGAGTGAGATATCGCAGATCCTCGAGCGATACCGGGAGGCGGGATTGGACACCGCCTGTGTTGTTCCGGTGACGGGTTCGGGCGATGCCGGACGACGGGTCCTGGAGACGGTGTTCGAACTCAGCGCCGCCAACGAAGCCGATTGACCACGGTCCGCCCGCCGGCAGTCGTCTCGGGCGGTGTGGACAGCACCAGGTCGTCTTCGACCCATTCGACGATCCGCACCTGATCTTCTCCGATCCAGTCGGGGAAGAGTGATGTCTCGACGTGGTGGATGACCCGGTCGCCGTCGACGGTGTACCGGCCCCCGTAGGCCAGATATCCGGCGGCGACCGCAGCCCGCTGCTCGGCAGAGGCCGCGGCCAGCGTCCCGGTACCGAGGCGCGATCGATCAGAGCGCTGCAGCGCAGCCCACATCCGTCCATCGGCGGTGTAGGTCAGGAAACCCTCGGCGACACCACCGAACGGACGCACGGCGGTGGCACCGACCGTTGCGGTCCACTCCACCAGAAACCAGTTCCCCACCACCGTCCGCATCCCAGCAGCGTACCCGGAATGGGTTTTCTACTCTTGGGTAGAAAATTATCCGGGGAGTCGATAGAGTCGGCCACGGAAGGAAGGACCGCGCGGTGACCCTCGTACGCAACGACGCTCTCAACCTGGCCCTCGACACCGGTGACAACCCGTACCTGATGGACGGTTTCGCCCCGGTGGATACCGAGATCGACGCCGGGGACCTGGTGGTGATCGGCGAGATTCCTGCAGACCTCAACGGCCTGTACGTGCGCAACGGGCCCAACCCGATGTTCAGCCCTCCGGGCCGCTACCACTGGTTCGACGGTGACGGCATGCTCCACGCCATCCACTTCCGAGATGGCAAGGCCACCTACCGCAACCGGTGGGTTCGCACCGAAGGCTTCCTCGGTAACCGAGCGGTAGGCAGGGAGCGATACAGCGGCATGATCGAACCGTCGCACGCCAACCCGCCGACCCGGAAGTACCGAGGACTGAAGGACACGGCGAACACCGACGTGGTGTTCCACAACGGATCGCTCCTCGCCCTGTGGTATCTCTCGGGCGACCCCTATCGCCTCGACCCGATGACACTGGAGACCGTCGGCCGGGAGGACTGGGGCGGACGCCGCAACGGATGTGTCTCCGCCCACGCCAAAGTCGACGAGTCCACCGGCGAGTTCCTGTTCTTCGACTACGGGCCCACCGCTCCCTACCTGTGGTACGGCGTGGTGTCTCCGGACGGCCGACTGGTCCATCACGTGCCGGTGCCGCTTCCCGCCGCCCGACTGCCCCACGACATGGCAATCACCCCGAACTATTCGATCCTGATGGATCTGCCCCTCTTCGCCGACCCGGAGGTGTACGCCGCCGGACGACATCGACTGATCTTCGACCAGGATCTGCCGTCACGATTCGCCGTCATCCCCCGCTACGGCGCCACCAGCGACGTCCGGTGGTTCGAGGCCGACCCGTGCTACATCTATCACACGATGAACGCCTGGGAAAAAGGGGACGTCATCACCCTCGACGTCTGTCGAACCCGGCGGCCGGCTCCCCCGGCCCGGCCACTCAGCGGACCGCTCGAATCACTCCTCGAATACCTGCGGCTCGACGCCCAGTGGTACCGCTACCGCTTCGACCTTCGCACCGGCGCAACCAGCGAACAGGCGATGGACGACCTCAACACCGAGTTCCCGACGATCAACACGGCCCGCACAGGGACGCGTTCTCGCTACGCCTACAACATCGCCATCGAAAACAGCTACACCACCCTGTTCGACGGGATCGTCAAGTACGACACCGAGACCGGCGCCGCCCAGCGTTACGACTTCGGACCGGGGCGCTACGGCTCGGAGGCACCCTTCGCGGCAAGGAGCGACAAGGCCGAAGACGACGGGTATCTGGTGTCCTTCGTCGCCAACCACGAAGACGGACACTCCGAATGCGTCATCATCGACGCCGCAACCATGGCCGAGGTGGGACGGGTCCAGATCCCCCAACGTGTCCCTCACGGCTTCCACGCCTGCTGGTGAGCCAGGAACAGCTCGAGGCACGCAAGCGGTGAGCACCGCCATCGGCATCCTCGGCGGCTACCAGACCGACTTTTCCGAAAACTGGGCGACGCTCGGTCGGACCGCATTCGACGCTCTCGGCGAAGCCGTGCTCGGTGTCCTCGAGGACGCCCGGATCGACCCGGATCAAGTCGACGCCTTCGAAGTCGGCAACTTCGTCGGAGAACTCTTCCTCGGCCAAGGCCATCTCGGAGGCATGGTGGCCTCCATCCATCCGGCGTTCGCCGGCAAGCCGGGCGCCAGACACGAAGCAGCCTGCGCGTCCGGATCGATCGCGACGATGTCGGCCATTTCCCGCATCGCCGCCGGTTGGAGCGATGTCGTCGTGGTGGTGGGGCTCGAACAGATGCGCAACACCGACGCCGCCACCGCCGCCGACCATCTGGGTGCGGCGATGTGGCGCGGACGGGAAGGCGACGATGCCGTCTACCCCTGGGTGAACCAGTTCTCCCGGATCGCCGAGGCCTACGCCGAACGCTGGGGACTCGATGACGCCCACCTGGGAGCGATCGCCGAGAAGAACTTCGACAACGCTCGCCGCAACCCGAAGGCGCAATCCCGAGGTTGGTCGTTCGAACCGGGCGCGTTCGGACCGGACGACACGCTCAACCCGATCGTGGAGGGTCGCCTTCGCCGTCAAGACTGTGGGCGAATCACCGATGGGGCAGCGGCCGTCGTCCTGTGTTCCGCCGAGTTCGCCGCCCGCACCGGACGGCCGGTTCCGCAGATCACCGGATGGTCGACCGCCACCGCCCCCATGCTGCTCGATACCAAACTCGACGCCATCCCGGCCGACGGACCAATGTTTCCGCACCTCGCCCGGGTGATCGACGAGGCGCGTGCCATGGCCGGCACCGACCTCGACCACATCGACGTGATCGAAACCCACGACTGTTTCACCATCAGCGAATACCTCGCCTACGACCATCTCGGCCTGAGCGAGCCGGGCGCTGCATGGCAGGTGGTCGAGACGGGGGCGGCATCCATGGACGGATACCTACCGGTGAACCCGTCGGGAGGACTCATCGGGGCAGGCCATCCGGTCGGCGCCACCGGAGTCCGCATGCTCGTCGACGCCGCCTCACAGGTGTCGGGCACGGCCGGCGACACCCAGGTCGAAGGCGCCCGCACCGCCCAAACCCTCAACATCGGCGGCTCCCTCACCACCGTCGCCAGCTTCATCGTCCAGGCCTAGATCAAGGGATCCTCTCCCCCCAGCGCAGCGCTGGGGGGAGAAATCGGCAGAGAGGGGCCGTCCGCGAAAAACAGTGAACCAACGAGCTCGCTCCGCTCGCGGTGCCCCCCTGGCCCGCCACAGGCGGGCCTGTCCCCCCC
>JBKHXZ010000064.1:0-2745 GCA_046565785.1 Acidimicrobiia bacterium | reverse complement strand
ACATGAGACCCGACGGCGTCTGTTCCCCTGACCTCGTGACGTCTTGAGACACCCGGGTTCCGTGCTTGCGATGGCTCTCTACCTGCACCGGAGCGACTTCAGGCATACGATCCGGTTCCGGCGGCATTGCGTCCGCCCAACGACGGAGGATGCGATGGCGGACCCGGCGATCACCCAAGCAGCGTTTACCACGATCCTCGAGCACTTCGTGGCGTACGGTCGGGCCCCGCATTACACTGAGCTCGCCGATCTTCTGGGGATCGGCGTCCACGAGGCGCGGGAGGCACAACGAGCCGCCGTGGCGGCTTCCCCGATTGCAGGGTGTTGGACTGCCCGCGACACGGACTACATCGAGTCGTGGGCGCCGTTCAGCAACATTCCCACTCACTACCTGATCAGCGTGGACGGTGTCCAGAAGTGGTACGGCCAGTGCGGTCTGGAGGCACTCGCCGTTCGCTGGCTGTTCCCAGGACGCCAAGTGGTCTTGGAGACGAAGTGTCTCGACTGCGGCGAGCCGATCAGTGTCACGACGCGTGACGAAGCGGTCGAATCCGTCGACCCGGAGTCAGCCGTCGGATTCATGCCCGCTCCCTTCGCCAGATCGCGGACCGGGTCCGGCGCCTTCAACTGAAGCCGCATGAATCTCTTCCGGTCGGAAGAGCATCTTCATCGGTGGCAGGCTTGGTCCCACGAGGCGGGCGACTACGTGATGACCGTGCCGGAATGGGCCGAGGTCTTCTCAGCGTCGATCTTCCGTCGACGTCTCGATAGGGACTATCTCGCACGGTCTTCGCGCTACCTGGAGGACTATCGGGCGGCTCTCCGGTCGCACGGAAAGCCGCTGCCGCCGCCCGATCGGGTCCTGTCGACGGTCATGTTCACCGACATCGTCGGGTCGACCGCCGAGGCAGCTGCGGCCGGCGACGAATTGTGGGGCAGCCTCCTCGTCCAACACAATCAGGTCGTCCGTGATCAGCTCGATCGTTTCGGTGGATGGGAGGTCAAGCAGACCGGGGATGGCTTTCTCTCTGCATTCGACAGTCCGACTCGCGCCATCCGCTGCGCGGTCGCCATCCGCCAGCAGCTCGCTGAAGTCGGGCTTCACGTGAGGACCGGAATCCATTGCGGGGAATGTGAGGTCCTCGATCGTGATCTTGGCGGCATTGCAGTTCACCTGGCGGCGCGGATAGCCGGTGCTGCCGGCGCCGACGAGATCCTGGTGTCGGGGACCGTCAAAGAGGCGGTCACGGGTTCGGGTCTCGAGTTCGAATCCCGGGGTGCTCGGGAATTTCGTGGCGTTCCCGGGATGTGGGAGGTCCACACCGCCCTGGCACCCGCATGGTGACGCGAGTGATCGTCGGACGCGCCGAGGTGGCCGGCGGTTCCGGTGGGGGGTCGACGTGAACGATGAGGAGGGGACGCGTGGGTCAGGGCGACGTGGCTCAGGGCCCGGCGCGGGCAGGGTACGGCTCGCGGACGAAGGTGCGGCGTTGGGGCGGTGAGTTGGGGTCGATCCGGCGGCCTTGCTGGTGGATGACGACGTGATGGTGGTACCAGCAGAGGGTCACGAGGTTGTCCGGGTGGTGGGTTCCGCCTTCTGCGTAGGGGACCAGATGGTGGGGTTGGAGTCTGGTCCGGGAGTTGCATCCGGCGATCACGCACCGATGCCCGTCCCGGTGCAAGACACGGTTCCGGACCGGTCCCGGAATGGCCCGTGAGGCCGGGACTGTCGAAACCTGGCCGTATCGGTCGGCGAAGTTGATGCGGACGGTCCCGGTACACAGGATCTCCGACAGGGTGTTGGGTCCGACTCGTGGGCCACCCACCACCGTCGCCCCTGCCTCACCGTCAGTCGTCACGGCGAGGGAGCCGTCGATGAAGATGTCGGCAGTCAGGTCGTGTCCACCGATCTCGCCGGTGAGCCATTCGGAAGCGACTGCTACCAGGGCGTCTGCCCGGTCCTGGGATGCGGTGGTGTCCGGGTTGTTCGGGAGACTGTCGATGGCGGTGCGCAAGGCCTTGTCGACGATGTGGCCGTCTGTACCGGTGAGCTGTCCCCAGAATCTCCATGAGGCTTCGTCCAACGACGGCTGGGTGTGCAGGTAGCGAGCGTCGTGGGCGTCGGACTCCTGAGCAGGGCTGATCCGACGGTGCTGGCCGGCGAGACGGCGGACACCGGCGATGTCGTGACCGGCTGCGCTTTCGACCGTCTGATCGTCTGCACCGCTGATGATGAGCGACAGCACCGCATCGGCCCGGTCCACACTCTCACCGTTTTCGAGCATCCGGCCGATTCTTGGGTCGTTGGCTCGGGCAAGACCGAGCAGTTGGCGGGCGGTGCTGACATCGAGATCCAGACGGGCGGCGAGCCACTCGTCCATGCTGCGGGCACCGTCCAGGTCGGCGACCTGGCCGGCGTCCAAGGCCCGGATCGCCGGAAGCATGCCGGCCGTGATCCGGGAAATCAGACCGACCGATTCGAGCAGGCGATGTTCCAGCTCGTCGATCGAAAGTTCGCTCATCGCTTCGAACATGACCCCAACGTACCGGCAGGGTGTGACACTTCTCGAACGTCAGTTCGACAAGAGGCTACGCAGTCTGGCCGAAGATCGACACAAGGACGACGACCAGACCGGTCACCTGAACGAGGTTTACGACAAGCAGAATCATGGCGGTCCCCGGCGCCGATCGTGGGTTGGCAGGATGATCGAGGTGGCGACGGAGAACGATCTCGATTCCGGTCGA
>JBKHXZ010000063.1:0-16566 GCA_046565785.1 Acidimicrobiia bacterium | reverse complement strand
GCCAACTGCGTCCCGACGATCGCCACCATCGCAGTCAGATGCCAGAGGTAGAGGGTCATGATGATCGCCGAAACCACCACCACTCCCGCCCACAACCGCGCCCTCTCCAGTAGGCGGCGGGCCGGTTGTTCGATGGCGGTGAGCACGCCGAACTGGAAGAGGCAGAGAAAGATCAGCGTCACCTTGGGCGGATTCGAGTTCGTGATTTCGGCAGCGTCGAGACCGACCATCGCCATCGGGTAGGGCAACAGCGCGACCAGGCCGCCCAGTGTGACGAGGCCGCCGAGACCGAGACCCACCCGGCGTGCGACAGAACCCAGCCGACCGTCCGCCCAGGCGTAACCGAGGGCATGGACCGCGTTCCAAACGAACAGGTAGTTCGCCCAGCGAAGAACCTCGATCCCCGCGCCGATGGTGGCGACATCGACCAGGGCGGCGGCGACGGCCAATCCGACCACCAGCCACCATCCGTGTCGCTCCCACAGGCGCAGCGTCACCGGGGCGAGAGCGACGGCCACGATATACGTGGCCAGGAACCACACTGGAACCAACGCCGCCCGTGAGCCTGCCCGCAACAGCTCCGGGTCGAGTCCGAAGCCGATGGCCGCCGACCCCGCAGCCGCCCAGAACACGAGAAGTGGGAGCACCGGCATGGCGAGGCGGCGGAGGCGGGTGCGAAGCCAGTGTGGGTAGCCCTCGCTGCGGGATCGGGCGGACCGCCATGCCGCGGCGTTGGCGAACCCGCCCACGAAGAAGAAGACCGGCATCACTTGGAAGATCCATGTGAGCGCCTGGACCATGCTGGAGGCTGCTACCAGGTGGCCGATCTCCAGGCTTCCGTCGGGTCGGATCTCGGGTCCGGCCATCAGCCAGTGACCGAAGACCACGACCAGGATCGACGCGGCGCGAAGGGCATCCACATAGCGGTTGCGGTTTGTCGGCGTAGAGCGGGCGACATCGGCAGCGGTGGTACTCATGCAGGCAAGTATCGGCCGACGCCTCGTCGGCTCCCATGGGTGATCTCCCTGAATCTCGCATGGGGGAGTCCGACAGGTGACTAGACACCTGGGGCCTGTGTCGAACCATCCCCAGGTTTTGGTAATGCCGCGGTCGATACAGAGACCATGAACATGGGCAAGGGCTGGAATCCGAGCGGCAGGGCTCCCCGATGTGGACGGTGTGGCGATGTGGCCGCAGCCAAGACACCGGGGGGCCTTCGCTGTCTCACGCACGCACTCGACGAGTTCCTCTCCGGAGACGATTCGGACTGGGCTCCGCTGCTCCTCACCGGCATCGCTCGCGGCTGACCCGCCTTCCTACGCTGGCGCCATGAGCCAAGACCAGCGTCGGGTCGGTGTCTACGGTCGGTGCGTCGACGACGGGGCGATCCTGCTGACGCGCCTGTCGGCGATCGAACCCGACGCCGGCCGGTGGACGTTGCCGGGCGGCGGAATGGACTTCGGCGAACACCCCCACGAGACACTCGTCCGCGAGTTCTTCGAAGAGACCGGACTCATCCCCGAGATCGGTCCCGTCATCGACGTTCGCTCCAAACTGCTTGCCGCCAATCCCAGGCGCCCGGCGCTACACGTCGTCCAGATCGTCTACGAGGTGCACGCATCTGGCGTACCCGATGTCCAGGAGGTCGACGGCAGCACCTCCGAGGCGTCCTGGGTTCCGCTCACGGTCGCATCGTCCTACCCGCTGGTCGATCTGGCGGCGTGGGCGGTCACGTTTGCATCGGATCCGGCGTGACCCTCTTCGGTACAGTCGCGTCATGATCGACCGGGTACGCCGCGACCTCGAACAACTCATCTCGATTCCCTCGATCACCGGTCAGGAACAAGAAGTCCAGGGGTTCCTCGCCCGGCTGTTGGAATCCGAAGGGTTCGCCGTCGACGTCTTCGACGGGGATCTGCAGGCGCTCGAGGCCGATCCCCGGTTCCCCGGTACCGAGGTGCCGCACAACACGCTTCCCGTGGTCGTCGGCACCTTCGACACGGGTCGGCCCGGTCCGACGATCCTCCTCGACGCCCATGTCGATGTTGTCCCTCCCGGAGAACCCGATACGTGGACCACGCCCGCCTTCGAACCGGCGTACCGGGATGGCAACGTCTACGGCCGCGGTGCCTGCGACATGAAAGGCGGACTCGTCGCCGCCCTCGAAGCGATGCGGCTGGTCAAGGCGGATCCCGAGGGGCTGGGCGGCCGGATCATCCTCGGACTGGTTCCGGGGGAAGAAGACGGAGGGTCGGGCAGTTTTGCCCTGATACGGGGCGGATACACCGCAGATGTCTGCGTGATCACCGAGCCGACCGACCTCGACATTGTCGTCGCTCACGGCGGGGCGATCACCTTCACCCTCGACGTACCCGGCAAGGCCGCGCATGCCTCGATGCGACGCGAGGGAGTCTCGGCTCTCGACAACCTGAGCTACCTGGTCGAGGCGTTGAAAGAAGACGAGCGAATTCGCAACGAGGCGGAGACGGATCCGCGTATGGCCGCTATCGGCCTGCCGTACCCGACGATCATCGGCCAGGTCGAAGGTGGCAATTGGGCTTCGACCGTGATGGACCGAGTGGTGGCGCACGGGCGATACGGGGTGACGGTCGGCCAGGACGCAGCCGGGGCGGCCGAGAATCTGCGAGAGGCGATCGGCGCCGCCTGTGCGCGGCATCCCTTTCTGGCGGATCACCCGGTCGACGTCTCGATCTGGGGTGGCCGATTCGACTCGTCCTCTGTCCCGTCCGATCATCCCCTCCCCGTAGGGCTATCGGAAGCGCACGAGGCCGTGACCGGCCGTTCTGCCGAATGTGTCGGTGTGCCGTACGGGGCCGACATGCGGCTCTTCATCCAAGAAGCCGGTGTCCCGACCGTGATGTACGGGCCGGGCAGTGTCCGTGTCGCCCACTACGCCGACGAATACGTACCACTGGAAGAGGTCGTCGTCTGTGCTGACGTGCTCGCCCGCTGGATGCGGGGCGCCCTCCGGCCGTGAACCGCGACCGATTCGCGGCAGGTCGTCCGGCGATGTGGGTGCGTGCGACCTCCGACGACCTTCCCCGTGTCTTCACCGACATCCTGTTGTACGGGTTCTGGGTCCTGGCCGCGATCGGTGTCGTCGAGTGGATCGTGACCCGCGAACTCGCCGCCTTCATCCAGGTCGCCGCCACCTTGGGTCTCGTCGCCTGGGCGCTCGTCATGAAACGGACCGATCGTCCGCGTCCGGTGTGGCTGCTGGCGGTCGCCGTCCTGCTGGCCTTCTGCTATCTGCTGGTCGGCGCATTGGATCCGTCTCTCGCCGACATCGACGACACATCCCCCATCGCCATCATCGTCGGGGTCGGCGTGATCGCCCTCGCCGCCGGCGGCCGGGATTCGGTCTATGTGGGGGCGTTCGCCCTGGTGCTCGCGACCGCGGCGACTGCGTTGGTCCAGATCGTCATCGGCTCGGGTCCGGTCGACATCGTCGTCGATGCCTCGAACACCCTCGTCGTGATGGGGGTTGCCTTCTTCCTGGTGCGATCCGTACGTCGCGGACTTGACGAGAGTTCGCGGCGATATCAGGGGCTGGTCGAGAGTTCACCGGTGGCTGTGGTCGAGGTCGACCTCGCCGCCTACCTGCGAGGCGATCAGCGCATCGCTCTCGGCCCGATGAACCACGTCGCGGCCTCGGTCCTCGGCTACGTCGACGGACGTCCACAGGCAACCGTGGATCGTGACGAAATGGGCCAGTTCGGCGAGGTCTTGGAGGCAGTGGCTCAGGCCCCGAGTGGCACCTTGGTCAAGACACTGGCCGACGGACGCACGTTCAAGATCGGATGGCAGGTCGATTCATCGACCGGTTCGGCGATCATCTCGGGGACCGACATCACCGCCCAGCGAATCGTGGAGGAGGACCTCAGCGATCAGGTTTCGGCTCGTGACCGATTCATCGCCACCATCAGCCACGAGCTACGAACCCCGCTGACCGGAGCGATGGGACTTCTGGACCTCGTACAGACAGGCGACATCGACGACGCCGAAGCCCGTGAGATGATTTCTCTGGCGCTGCTCCAGGTTCGGGACATGGCCGACATAGTCGAAGATCTCCTGGTGGCGGGTCGTGCCGCCGAAGGGCGACTCACCGTCAACCCCAAACCGGTGGATGTGTCACAGGCGGTCAGAAACGTCGTGGCGGTCATCAGCGACGATTTCACAGTCGACATCGTCGATGGACTGATGGCGTGGGCCGACCCGGTACGAGTCCGCCAGATCGTCAAGAACCTCATGACCAACGCCGTGCGCTACGGCGGACCGCACCGTCAGGTCGTCGTGAGAGGGCACGATCGGGAAGTGACGGTCGAGGTCATCGACGACGGGCCTCCGCTGTCGACTGACTTCGTGGCCCGCATGTTCGAGCCGTACGAACGAGGCAGCACCAGGCAACTGTCCGAATCGGTCGGGCTGGGTCTGACGGTGGCGCGAACCCTGGCGCGACTGATGGGCGGCGACGTGACATACCATCACGACGGCCAGTCGGTGTTCACCATGTCAATGCCCAAGATGCGGGAGTCGACGTCGACCCCGAGCTGATCGAGGATGAAGGCGATGAGTTGGGCTTCGTCCCGCCAGGCGTCGTAGCGGCCGGACCGACCGCCGTGTCCGGCTCCCATCTCGGTCTTCAGAATGACCGGGCCGCTGCTCGAGGTGCGGGCGCGGAGCGCGGCTACCCACTTGGCTGGTTCCCAATATGAAACCCGAGGGTCGTTGAGACCGGCCGTGGCGAACAGCGCCGGGTACTCCTCCCCGTCCCGGATGTTCTCGTACGGGGCATAGGAGCGCATCCATCCGTACTGCTCTTCCAGGTTGGGGTTTCCCCATTCCTCCCACTCGATGACCGTGAGGGGCAGCGAGTCGTCCAACATCGTGTTGATCACGTCCACGAAGGGAACTTCGGCGATCACCGCACGGAACAGATCCGGGCTTAGATTCATCGCAGCTCCCACCAGGAGTCCACCGGCTGAACCACCCCGAATGGCCAGCCGTTCGGGAACGGTGATGCCCGAAGTGACGAGGTGTTCGGCGGCGCGCACGAAGTCGGTGAACGTGTTGATTTTCGACGCCAGCTTTCCGGTCTCGTACCACGACCGTCCCATCTCCCCGCCGCCCCGAACGTGGGCGATCGCGAACACCACACCCCGGTCGAGCAGCGAGAGGCGGGGAATCGAGAAGTAGGGATCGACGGTCACCTCGTACGACCCGTACCCGTACAGGAGGGTCGGCGCAGGGAGGCTCACGTTTCGATGTCGAACCAACGAGATCGGAATCTGGGCTCCGTCGTCGGCCACCGCCCACACCCGTTCGGCGATGTAGTCGTCGGGGGAGTAGCCACCGAGCACTGGCTGTTCCTTGACCACGGTCCGGATGTCCGTGTTCAAGTCGACGTCGATGATCTGCCGGGGAGTGGTGAGCGATTGGTATCCGATGCGCAGGATCGAGGTGTCGTACTCGTGGTTGGTGCTCAACCCGACCGTGTAGACCGCTTCGGCGAAGTCCATGACTCGAGGAAGCCTCTCGTCGGTGAGGATCGTCAGGGAGGTCAGTCCGTCGGTGCGTCCACTGACGACGATGTGGTCGGCGAAGGCTCGGACCGACGACACCTTGCGCTCCGGATCGTGTGGAATGAGGACGTCGATGTCGGAGGGGTCGTCGACGCCGACCGACAGCAGCTTCCCGTTGGGGGCGTCTGCATCGGTGACGACCAACCACCTGCTGTTCCGATGATCGACGCTGTACTGGACACCGTGGGCACGGGGCAGGATGGGACGAAAGCCGGCCTGTGGATCGTCGGCCGGAGTGGCGTACGCATCTGCGGTGATCTGACTCCCGGCGGTGACCAGCACGTACCGGCGATCCGAAGTCGTCTTCATCGCCAGGAACATCCGATCGTCTGGTTCTTCGAAGACCATTCGATCGTCGCTGGGGTCGGTACCGATGGTGTGGACCCAGACCCTGTCGGGTCGGTGCGCGTCGTCGAACGTGGTGTAGAAGAACGTCCGGGAGTCGGCGCTCCATGCTCCCGAGTAGTACGTGGACCGGATCTCGTCTCGGAGGTCTTCTCCCGAGTCGAGGTCGCGAAAACGTAGGGTGAAGGACTCCGACCCGTCGGTGTCGACCGAATAGGCGACGCGTCGGTGGTCAGGTGACACCTCGAAGGTGCCGATCGACAGGTAGTCGTGTCCGGTCGCCAGCTCGTTGGCATCCAAGATCACCTGTTCGGGCGCATCCGGGGTGCGGTGCATGCGGACGAAGATCGGGTATTGGTGGCCCTCTTCGGTGCGGGAGGCGTACCACCATTTTCCCCAACGGGCCGGCGGCGAAAGGTCGGAGAGCTGGGTGCGGCGGACGATCTCATCGAAGATCGCAGTGCGGAGCGGCTCGAGCGGCCCCAGGACGGTCTCGGCGTAGGCGTTCTCGGCCGTCAGGTGGGCGATGGTGTCCGGGTCGGTGCGATCGCGCAGCCACCCGTACTCGTCGATGACGGTCTCGCCGAACAGTGAGCGTGAAACGGGGCGAGAAGGAGCAATCGGTGGGTTCGTCACGGCCGGAAACCTAACCCGCATCCACCGTGGCGCGCGCACGCCGTTCACTACCGTCCCCAGCAATGGATGCCTTCACCGACTGGTTCACGGGGGGTGACGCCACCGTGCGGCTGATTCTCACCGTGCTCCTCATCGGCGCGCTGTTCGTGGTTCGGGCGCTGGTTCTCCGAGCGGTACGCGGGCGAGTCGAGAGCGCTGAGTCGTTCTTCCGGACCAAGAAGCTGCTGGCGTACGCGGTGACGATCGTCGGGATCTTCGGGCTGGTCCGGATCTGGTTCGGCGGAGCCGGCGGGATCACCACCTACCTGGGCATCCTCTCTGCCGGAGTCGCCATCGCCCTGGCCGATGTCCTGGAGAGCCTGGCCGGGTGGGCTTTCATCGTCACCCGCCGTCCGTTCCGGATCGGCGACCGGATCGAGATCGGGGGACGGCGGGGCGACGTGGTCGACATTCGAGCCTTCCGGTTCTCGATGCTCGAGATCGGCGAGTGGGTCGACGCCGACCAGTCGACTGGCCGCCTGGTCCACGTCCCCAACGGCCGGGTGTTCTCCGAACCGCTCACCAACTACACCGAAGGCTTCCCCTACCTGTGGGACGAGATCACCGTGATGGTCACGTTCGAATCGGATTGGAAGGCGGCGGAGCGAATCGTCGCCGAGGCACTCGCCGCCCACGCGCCGGACCCGACCGACCCGGCGATCGTCAACGCCATTCGCGAAGCCGGGCATCAATACCTGATTCGATATCGACACCTCGCCCCCACCACGTACGTCAAGGCCGACGCCTCCGGGGTCGTCGTCAGCGGCCGATACCTGGTCGGGGTCCGCAACCGGCGCGGAGTGTCCGATCAGCTGTGGCGGGCCATCCTGGAGTCCTTTGCGGCCGCAGCGAACGTGGACCTCGCCTACCCGACCAGCCGCACCGTGCTGGCAGACGGGTTGGTGGTACGGACGATTCGAGGAGAATCCCAGGAGTGAGGGTCCTGGCCACGTAGCCTGCCGGGTCCGTGGCTTCGCTCTTCACGCTCATGCCGGCGGGTGCCGGACCGATACCCCTCGAACGACTCGAGGCAGCTGCCGAGACCGAGGACGTTCTCGTGGACTGCCTGATCGACGAGGAGCTGTACTGGTTGCGCGGCGGCCACGAGCCCGACCCCTTCTACGACGAGCCGTATCTCTCGACCCTCGCCCCGGAGGCTCGCGCCGCGGCACTCGACTCGGGGCTGAGGGTCCTCGCCGCCAAGGGGATGGTGGACTTCGACCCCGATCTGCCCGACTCGGTGGAGGTGCTCGGGGTGTACGGACTGCTCGCTGAATGCCGCCGGTCGGCGCGAACGGTCACCCGGGCGGTCCTGGACGTGTCGAGCGAGGCAGTGACGCGCTACGCCTTCTACCGCATCAGTGACAACCTGGTGTTGGTCGAGGAGGTGGCCGCCGACGGGTTCCACGATTTCACCTTCCAGTCGCTCGACTCGGCGGCGGCTGGGCTGTCGTCGGTGTTCGATCGGAGGCGGGTCGCCGGCACCGAGAGCGGGGCACATGTGCGGGGAGCCGACGTCGACCGGCTCGATCCGGACACGGCGCGCCGATCCGCCAGCTACACCGTGTCGGTCTCCGGACCGTTCGGTTCGGTGCTCACCGTGTTCGGGGCAGCCGATGGCGTGTGGGCGACGTGGACGGACGGCGAGGAACCGCACGCCGTGGTCCGGGCGGGATCCCCCGACCTCTTCGTGCTCGCCGCCGACGCCATCAGCGGTCACCTGCCCTCATCGGACCGTCCCGGCTGATAGGTTCGCCTCGACAAGCGAGGGAGGGTGTGCGGTGTTCGGAATCCTGTGGATGTTGTTGATCGGCCTGGTGACGGGAGGGATCGCCCGCGTCCTGGTGCCGGGGAAGGATCCGATGACCTGGTGGCAGACGATGCTGCTGGGGGTGGTCGGATCGTTCGTCGGCGGCTTCGTCGGTTCGCTGTTCCCGGGAGGTCGCAGCCCGCTCGAGTTGGGTCCGTCGAACATCGTGTTCTCGGTCATCGGCGCGGTAATCGCCCTGTTGGTGTGGCGGCGGGTGAAACGGGCATGACCTCCGGTCGCCGGGGGATGGCATGACCCCTCCGCCGGGTCGACCGCCTCGGCCGGTCCCCGAGTGGCTGATCGGTCTCGCCATCGCCATCGTCGTCGTCATCATCGGTGCCCTCGTCCTCAGTTTCCTCGGCGCCGGCGACGACCCCACCTTCTCGGAGGGGATGAGCGTTTTCAGCGCAGAACTCGCCCGATAACGCGCGACTTGGGGGTACAGAACGCGGGCGAGGCGCTGAGCCCAATCGGCTGGTCGTGGCGGAATCCGGCTCGGCGCCCCGGCCTATTCTCGGGTGAGCCGTCGTGTCTGGAGTCCTGCAATGCGTGAAGCCGTGATCGTCTCGACCGCCCGAACCCCGATCGGCAAGGCCTATCGGGGTCTGTTCAACGACACCGAAACCCCGACCATGGGCGGTTCGGCCATCCGGGCTGCGGTCGAACGAGCCGGGCTGGAAGGCGGTGAAGTCGACGACGTGATCATGGGGGTGGCCATGCAGCAGGGCACCCAGGGCATCAACTCGGCCCGGGTCGCGGCGATCGCCGCCGGACTCCCGACGTCGGTGTCGGGGATGACGATCGATCGACAGTGCTCCTCGGGACTGATGGCAGTTGCCACCGCCGCCAAACAGATCGTGATGGACGGGGCGCCGATCGTGGTTGCCGGCGGCATGGAGTCGATCAGCCTCGTCCAGAACGAGCACATGAACATGTATCGGGCAGCCGATCCTGCTGTTCTCGAAACTCAGCCACACATGTACATGCCGATGATCGACACCGCAGAGGTGGTCGCCGAGCGTTACGGCATCTCTCGGGACGTGTGTGACGAGTACGCGCTCCAATCGCAACAGCGAGTCGCCGCCGCCCAGGAGAACGGACTGTTCGACGAGGAGATCATCGAGGTGACGGCGACGAAGGTCCTGGTCGACAAGGAGACCGGGGAGACCACCAAAGAGAAGGTGACGATGCGTCTCGACGAGGGCAACCGTCCCGGAACCACCCTCGAAGGCCTGTCCCAGCTCCCGCCAGTGCGGGGTCCGGGCAAGAACGTCACCGCAGGAAACGCCAGCCAGTTGTCCGACGGCGCCGCCGCGCTCGTCCTCATGGAGGCAGCCGAGGCCGAGCAGCGCAACCTCTCGCCGCTCGGTTTCTACCGGGGCATGGCCGTGGCCGGTGTCGACCCCGACGAGATGGGCATAGGCCCCGTGTTCGCAGTGCCGAAACTGCTCGAACGCACCGGTCTCAGCATCGACGACATCGACTTGTGGGAACTGAATGAGGCATTCGCCGTGCAGACGATCTACTGCCGGGACAGCCTCGGGATCGACAACGAGATCTTCAACGTCAACGGCGGCGCCATCTCCATCGGACACCCATACGGCATGTCCGGCGCCCGCATGGTCGGCCACGCGCTGTTGGAAGGCAAGCGGCGAAACGCCAAGTACGTAGTCGTCACCATGTGCGTTGGCGGCGGTATGGGGGCAGCCGGCCTGTTCGAAGTCGCCTGATGCGTGCGCTGCTCTGCACGAAGCTCGGTCCGGCGTCCGATCTGGTCGTCGCCGAAGTGGACGATCCGGTACCGGGTCCCGGGGAGGTGGTCGTCGACGTCGATGCGGCCGGCCTGAACTTCCCGGACACGCTGATCATCGAAGGCAAGTATCAGTTCAAGCCCGACCTTCCTTTCACGCCGGGTGGCGAAGCGGCAGGCACCGTCAGCGCCGTGGGTGATGGCGTGGCCCGGGTCGAGGTGGGAGATCGAGTTATCGCGCTCCACACGTTCGGCGCGTTCGCCGAGCGGTGGAAGGTTCCAGCCACATCGGTTGCCCCCATCCCGCCGGGTCTGGATTCCATCCAGGCTGCGGCCTTCGGACTGACCTACGGAACCTCGTATCACGCGCTGAAGGACCGGGTGAAGCTGCAGCCCGGTGAGACCTTGCTCGTCCTGGGAGCGGCCGGAGGAGTCGGTTCGGCGGCGGTCGAGCTGGGAAAGGCGATGAGCGCCACGGTCATCGCCGCCGCCTCCACCCCCGAGAAGCTCGCCTGGGCCATCGACCTCGGTGCCGACATCACGATCGACTATTCCCAGGTCGATCTGCGCGATGCCGTGAAGGAGTCGACCGGTGGTCGGGGAGTGGACGTCGTGTACGACCCGGTGGGCGGCGACTTCACCGAGGCGGCCCTGCGATCCACGGCGTGGAACGGACGGCTGGCGGTGGTCGGGTTCGCGGCCGGCGACATTCCCTCCATTCCCCTCAACCTGACCCTGCTGAAAGGTGTCGCCATCGTCGGGGTGTTCTGGGGCCGCTCGATGACCGAAGAGCCCGCTCTGCACCGGGAGAACTTCGCCGAGTTGGCCGCCATGATCGGTGACGGACGAATCCGCCCCCGGGTGAGTGCGGAGTTCGCACTCGACGACTACGAAGCGGCCTTCGCCCTCTTCACCGACCGCAAGGTGATGGGCAAGGCCGTCTTCAGGTTGCGCTGACCCGTGCCGTTTCCATCTGACTTCACCTGGGGGGTGGCCACGGCCTCGTATCAGATCGAAGGGGCGGTTTCCGAAGACGGCCGTCGGGAGTCCATCTGGGATCGTTTCTCGCACACGCCGGGCAAGGTCCTGGGCGGTGACACGGGCGACGTTGCGTGTGATCACTATCACCGCATGCGGGAGGACGTCCGCCTGATCGCCGACCTCGGCGTCGACGCCTACCGCTTCTCGGTGGCTTGGCCCCGGGTCGTCCCCGATGGGATCGGGCGGGTCAACCACCCGGGACTCGACTTCTACGACCAGTTGGTCGACGAACTCTTGGACCATGGCGTCCAACCTTGGCCCACCCTCTATCACTGGGATCTCCCTCAGGCGCTGGAGGATCGGGGAGGTTGGCGAAACCGGGTGACTGCCGAGGCGTTCCTCGATTACGCCGCGGCCGTCGTCGATCGGATCGGTGATCGGGTTCCTCGATTCATGACCCTCAACGAGCCGTGGTGTTCGGCAATCCTGGGTCATCTCACCGGCGAGCACGCCCCCGGGTTGCGAGACGCCGAGGCGGCGCTGACGGCCGCTCACCATCTGCTGTTGGGCCACGGTCTCGTTGCCCAGCATGTGCACGCAGCAGGCCTGGAGGTGGGGATCGTGTTGAACCAGGAGGTCAAGGTCCCCGCCTCAGACCATCCCCGAGACCTGATCGCCGCCCAGATCGAGGACGAGAAGCTCAACGGGTGGTTCCTCGATCCGTTGGTCGGACGCGGATATCCCGAAGCAGCCTCCGCCGCCTACGGATGGAGGGGGACGCCCATCGCAGCGGGGGACCTGGACATCATGTCCGAGCCGCTCGATTTCGTCGGTCTGAACTATTACACCTCGCGAGTGGTGGCCGACCCTGCCGTGGATGTGGCCGACCGGGCCGTCGACATCGACGAGGTCACCGACATGGGATGGCCTGTGGTGCCGGACGGCCTGGAGACCCTGCTCGTGCGGCTGGCCGACGAGTACGGATTCGAGCAGATCTACGTCACCGAGAACGGCGCCGCGTATCCCGACGTTCTCGGGCCGGACGGACTGGTCACCGACACCGATCGCATCGCATATCTCGAGCGGCATTTCGCGGCGGCCGAACGTGCGGTCGAACGGGGGGTGGGGTTGAAGGGATATTTCGTCTGGTCCCTGATGGACAACTTCGAATGGGCGTACGGCTACGCCAAGCGGTTCGGTCTGGTGCACATCGACTATCCGACCGGAAGGCGGACGCCGAAGGCGAGTTTCCGCTGGTTGCAGGAGCGGATCTCCGGCTAGTACAGCCTGCCCGGTCGATCCTGCGGAACTGTGGGATGTCGATGGCGGTCTGGGTCATTTGCGTCTCTTCTTTCGATCGGCGATGAGCATGCGGATCGCTCGATCGGTGAGCCGTACCCATCGGTCCCCGGCGGGGTCGATGGCCATCTGCTGGGCGACGATGCCGCCGGTGATGGCGGTGTACAGGTCGAGGTCGTCGGGGGAGTCGAGCCCGGCGGCGGCCGCCACTGCAGAAGTGCGGGCGAGCACTTCGGTTGCGGCGGTGTAGGACTCGGCGCTCGGTTGCCAGCCGGGGATGGCCCGGGTGTACAGAAGTTGATACCGGGGGGCGGACTCTTGGCACCAGCGGATCCACTCGGCGGCACCCTCACACAGTCGATCGACCGGGTCGTGTCCGTCGGTGCGCTCGGCCCATTCGTCGAAGTGGGCCAGCAGTTCGGTGTTCGCCTGGGCGAACATGGTGTCGTAGAGCGCGTCCTTGGATTCGAAGTAGGTGTAGTGCGATGGCGCTCGCATTCCGACCCGGGCTGCGAGCTCGCGTAGCGAGATCGAGGCGATCCCGTGTTCGGTCGCCAGGGCCCAGGCGGCGTCGAGGATCTCGTCGCGGGTCGCCCGGTGGCGGCGCGTGCGTCGGTCGGTGGTCGTCACACCACATCCTAACACTGTTCGGGGTTCCGTACGCCGTTCAGAGTACACAAGTGAGACCGGACGATTCGTTGACACTTTTCGGCCCGGTGTCGTATGCTGCCTGCAAGCCGCAAGGCCCCGGCCGCCCCCGGCCATCGACGCAGCTTCGATGCCGAACGTGGGTGTCCGACAACCGAAGATTCGTTTTGAGGTGCGTTGGCTGCCTGTGCTAACGTCCTTATCTGGTTGTCCGGACCCACATTTCGTTTAGGAGGCAATTTTGTCCTCGCGCGTCGCTGAGCGCTTCTCCTTCGGCAAGATTCCTGAAGTCCTGCCGCTTCCCGATCTACTCGCAGTCCAACACGAATCGTTCCAGTGGTTCCTCGACGAGGGACTCAAGGAGATCTTCGATGAGATCTCCCCGATCGAGGACTTCACCGGCTCCCTCGCCCTCGAGCTGACCGATCACCGTTTCGGTGACCCGATCATGTCGATCGAGGAGTGCAAGGAGCGGGACACGAACTTCGCGCGTCCGCTGTTCGTCACGGCACGCTTCATGAACAAGCAGACGGGCGAAATCAAAGAACAGCAGGTCTTCCTCGGGGACTTCCCGATGATGACCGAGAACGGCGTGTTCATCATCAACGGGACCGAGAGGGTCGTCGTGTCCCAGCTGGTCCGTTCCCCCGGCGTCTATTACGACGCCACCCCGGACAAGACCTCGGACCGCATCATCTATGCCGGCAAGATCATCCCGGGGCGCGGAGCATGGCTCGAGTTCGACACCGACAAGCGCGACACGATCGGCGTGCGCGTCGACCGCAAGCGGCGCCAGTACGTGTCCGCCTTCCTACGTGCCCTCGGCATCGCCGAGACCGACGAGGAGATCCTCGACCTCTTCGACGGCGCCGAGTCGATCAAGAACACGCTGGAGCGCGACCCGGCCACCGATAGGGACGAGGCGCTGGTCGACCTCTATCGCAAGCTACGTCCCGGTGAACCCACCACCGTCGAGTCCGCTCGCGGTCTGATCCAGACCCTGTTCCGCAACCCGAAGCGGTACGACCTGACTCGGGTGGGCCGCTACAAGCTGAGCCAGAAATTCCAAGAGCGCACTCCCGACGACTACCGCGCCGAGGGCCTGCAACTCCTGCGGGACGAGGACATGGTCGACGCCATCAAGTATCTGGTGGCGCTCCATGCCGGTCAGCCGACCATGGTCACCCACAAGGGTGTCGAGATCCCGGTCGTCACCGACGACATCGACCACTTCGGCAACCGGCGTATCCGCACCGTCGGTGAACTCATCCAGAACCAGATCCGGGTGGGCCTCTCCCGCCTGGAGCGGGTGGTGAAGGAGCGGATGACGACGCAGGATCCGGAGGCGATCACGCCACAGTCGCTGATCAACATCCGGCCGGTGACCGCATCGATCAAGGAGTTCTTCGGAACCTCCCAGCTCAGCCAGTTCATGGACCAGCCCAATCCGTTGGCCGGTCTCACCCACCGTCGTCGCCTCAACGCGCTCGGGCCGGGTGGACTCAGCCGGGAGCGGGCAGGGTTCGAAGTCCGCGACGTCCACTCCAGCCACTACGGCCGGATGTGCCCGATCGAGACTCCGGAAGGCCCCAACATCGGTCTGATCGGGTCCCTCGCCACCTACGCCCGGGTCAACCGGTTCGGGTTCATCGAGACCCCGTATCGAAAGGTGGAGGATGGCAAGGTCACCAAGAAGATCGAATACCTGACCGCCACCGAAGAAGAGCGGTACGTCATCGCCCAGGCGAACGCACCCCTCAACACGGACGGGACGTTCAAGAACGACCGGGTTCTCGTCCGCAAGGCCGGCGGTGAGGTCGAGGCGGTGGCTCCCAGCCAGGTCGACTACATGGACGTTTCCCCCAAGCAGATCGTCTCGGTTTCGACCGCCCTCATCCCCTTCCTCGAGCACGACGACGCCAACCGAGCCCTCATGGGTTCGAACATGCAACGTCAGGCCGTGCCGCTGATTCGCTCCGATGCGCCGCTGGTGGGCACCGGGGTGGAGCGGCGGACCGCCGAAGACTCCGGCGAGATGATCATCTCCCCGGTCGACGGTGAGGTCACCGAGGTGACCGGCAACGAGATCGTCGTGAAGGAGAAGGGCACGAACAAAAAGCACACCTTCACCCTCGACAAGTTCGAGCGTTCCAACCAGGGCACCTGCCGCAACCAGAAGCCGCTGGTGCGGGAGGGTGACGTGGTCTCGACTGGCGACGTGCTGGCGGACGGCCCGTCCACCGAGAAGGGCGAGCTGGCCCTGGGGCGCAACCTGATGGTCGCCTTCATGCCATGGAATGGGCACAACTTCGAGGACGCCATCATCCTGTCTGAGCGTCTCGTGAAAGAAGACCTGCTCACGTCGATCCACATCGAAGAGCACGAGATCGATGCCCGGGACACCAAGCTCGGAGCCGAAGAGATCACCCGGGACATCCCCAACGTCGCCGAAGAGGTCCTCGCCGACCTCGACGAAGACGGGATCATCCGGGTCGGTGCCGAGGTCGGTCCGGGCGACTACCTGGTCGGAAAGGTCACCCCGAAGGGAGAGACCGAACTGACCCCCGAGGAGCGTCTGCTTCGTGCCATCTTCGGTGAGAAAGCTCGCGAAGTGCGGGATACGTCGCTCAAGGTGCCACACGGTGAGCAGGGCAAGGTCATCGCCGTCAAGGTCTTCAAGCGGGACGAAGGGTTCGACCTTCCCCCCGGTGTCAACGAGCTGGTGCGGGTGTACGTCGCCCAACAGCGGAAGATCTCCGAGGGCGACAAGCTCGCCGGAAGGCACGGCAACAAGGGAATCGTCGCCAAGATCCTCCCCGAGGCGGACATGCCGTTCATGGCGGACGGCACCCCGGTCGACATCATCCTGTCGCCACTGGGTGTGCCCTCCCGTATGAACCTCGGCCAGGTCCTGGAAACCCACCTCGGGTGGGCGGCCGCCCAAGGATGGGAGTCGTTCGACGACGACACCACCCCCGCTGCCAAGGGAGCCGAACCGTGGACCAAGGTGGCGACACCGGTCTTCGACGGCGCCCGCGAGGACGAGATCATGAAGGTCATTGCCCACGCCAAGCCCAACCGCGACGGGTTGAAGCTGGTGGGGGACGACGGCAAAGCGACGCTCTACGACGGGCGGACCGGTGAGCCGTTCGACACCGATGTCACCGTCGGATACATCTACATGCTGAAGCTGGTCCACCTCGTGGACGACAAGATCCACGCGCGGTCGACCGGCCCGTACTCGATGATCACCCAGCAGCCGCTGGGTGGAAAGGCCCAGTTCGGTGGCCAGCGGTTCGGTGAGATGGAGGTGTGGGCGCTCGAGGCCTACGGCGCCGCCTACGCCCTGCAGGAGGTCCTCACCATCAAGTCCGACGACGTCCAAGGCCGAGTCAAGGTCTACGAGGCGATCGTCAAGGGCGACAACATCCCCGAACCCGGCATCCCCGAATCCT
>JBKHXZ010000062.1:0-11436 GCA_046565785.1 Acidimicrobiia bacterium | reverse complement strand
CAGGCCTTCGGAGAGAGCCGCCGCGAAGTGCCCCTCGGTGGGGGGCGCGACCTGGGCGAGGATCGGAAGCACGGCCGTCAAGAGGCGTACATCTCGTCGATCAGGTCTTTGAACATCTTCTCCATCGCGGACCGCTTCAGCTTCTGCGTGGCGGTGAGTTCGCCGTCCTCGTGATCCAGTTCCTTGGGAATCATCTTGAACTTGCGGATGTTCTCCACCCGGGCGAACTTCTTGTTGGTTTTGTCGACGACGCCCTGGATGAGTTCGATCACCTCGGGTTTCTCCGACAGGTCGCGGTAGGTCGTGTACGGAATGCCGCGGCGGGTCGCCCAGTCGCCGACGGTGTCGAGTTCGATCCCGATCAGCGCCGACAGGAACTTGCGGCCCTCCCCGACGACCATCGCCTCCTTGACGTACGGCGAGGTCTTGAGGCTGTTCTCGATCTCCGACGGGGAGATGTTCTTGCCGCCGGAGGTGATGATGATGTCCTTCATCCGGTCGACGATCTTGACGTGAGTGCCGTCCACCCACACCCCCACGTCCCCGGTCTTCAGCCAGCCGTCCTCCGTGAATGCTTCGGCGGTCTTCTCCGGCTTGTTCCAATAGCCCTTGAACACACCGGGATGCCTGGTCTGGATCTCTCCGGTCTCTTCGTCGATACGCAGTTCGATACCCGGATACGGGATCCCGACGGTTCCCAGTTTCATGTTCCCCACCGGGTTGTAGGTGGCGACGGCCGAGTTCTCGGTCATGCCGTACAGCTCGTACACGTCGATACCGAGGCCATGGAAGAACTCGATGACCTCGGGCGCGATCGCCGCCGCCCCGGTTCCGGCCCAGCGGGCACGTCGCAGCCCGATCCGTTCGCGCAACGCCCGGAAAACCAGCGGATAGCCGATGGCGTACACGATGCGGGAAGCGAAGGTGTGGACTCCCCCATTGGCCACCCGCTGGCGGCCCACGAAGTTGGCCATCTTGATCCCGAGGCCGAACCAGATCCGCTTGAACGGCGTGCCATCCCGTCCCTTGATGAGGATTCTGGCGTGGATCTTCTCCCAGATCCGGGGCACCGCGAAGAACAGGGTCGGCTGGATCTCCCGCAAGTTCTCCTGCACGGTTTCGATCGATTCG
The DNA here is from genome assembly GCA_046565785.1 of Acidimicrobiia bacterium. GTDB lineage: Bacteria > Actinomycetota > Acidimicrobiia > Spongiisociales > ZC4RG35 > DATHWB01. The sequence continues at coordinate 10,305 of JBKHXZ010000062.1, read as the reverse complement.
GCGAAGTTCAGGACCGGTCCGTACCCCACCATGGTCCAGGTCGAGAAGATCCGCTCGGCCACGTGACACAGCGGGAGATAGGTGAGGATCTGATCGTCGGGCGACGGCAGCTTGTTGCCGGGGAGACGATTGGGAGCCGCCACCAGGTCGTCGACGCAGAAGCTGAAGTTCTCGTTGGTGAGCATCGCCCCCTTGGGCGGCCCGGTCGTGCCCGAGGTGTAGACGAGGGTCATGATGTCGTCGGGTTGGGCTGCTGCCATCCGTTCCGCCACCGCTGACGGGTTGTCCTTGCGGTGCCGACGACCGAGTTCCAAGAAGTCGTCCCAGAAGATGAAGCGTGCGTCGTCACGGACGTCACGGAACCCCCGGGGTTCGACGTGGATGATCTTCTGAAGGTCGGGAAGGCTGTCGATCACTTCCAGCACCTTGTCCGCCTGCTCCTGGTCTTCGGCCAGGTGCACCTTCGATCCGGAGTCCGACAGCAGGTACTGGACTTCGGCCGCGGGGTTGGTCGGGTACAGGCCGACGGTGATCCCCCGGACCGCCACGGTGGCAATGTCGAGGATCACCCATTCCGGACGGTCTTCGGAATGGATCGATACACGGTCGCCGACATCGACGCCGAGCGCGATCAGCGCATGTGCGGCGGTTTCGACGGCATCCCAGAACTCACCCCAGGTGATCTCCTGCCAGATGCCGAAGTCCTTCTCGCGCATGGCGACGGTGTTCGGCATCTCTTTGGCCCGGTCCCGCACTCTGGCGGCCACGGTGGGGTATCCCGTGATCGCCGACGCGGACCCGGACGCACCGAGCGTCGTCGTCATCCGAGTTCCTCCTCCTCGTCGGACGCGGCCGGAATATAGAGGTGTGCGGTCCGATTTCGCGCGGGAACCCGGCGAAAATGAGGGAAAACTTGCGCCGAGGCCGCTCAGCGGCGACGAAAATTCAGGCTCCTTCGACCCATTCGGCCCCGCCCGGCCAGTGTTCCCGCTTCCAGATCGGAACCCGCTTCTTCAATTCGTCGATGACGTATCTCGCCGCCTCGAATGCCTCACCACGATGACCGGTGGACACCGCCACCGCCACCGAAGCCTCCCCGACCCGCACCTCACCTACCCGGTGTTCGACCACCACCGACAACACCGGCCACTTCCCCACCGCCTCCTCGCAGATCTCCTGGAGCTTGGCTTCGACGTGTTCGGCGTAGGCCTCGTATTCGAGGTGGGTGACCCCCGTCTTGCCGTCGGAATGGTCCCGGGCGGTTCCCAGGAACAACGCCGTCGCCCCCGAATCCGGGCGCCCGACCTCGGCGAGAAGCGCGGACGGATCGAGATGTTCGCTGCGCAATGCGACCCGGATGCTGACCGTCATAGCTCGAACGGTAGGCCCCGTCGCACATGTCCGCGTCACCCGTACCCTGGAGCGCAGATGAGCGACGATCTCTTCTCTCGCATCTTCGAGATGTTCAACCAGCCGGGCCCGGTCAATCTGAAGCTGGCCGGCGAAGTGGCACGTCATCTCACCGGCGAACGCGAACCGATCGACCCTTGGGCAGCCGAGGAGTTCCGCGAACTGACGCGCCTGGCCGAATACCGGATCGAGGCGGTGGCGCCGATGGCTGTGGCGCCTGCCACCGACGTTCTCCCGGTGGACAGCCGGGAATGGGCAGACCGCAACATCGAGGGGTTCGGGTATCTGGTCGAGCCCTTCGGGCAGATGGTGGATACGACGGGGGCGGGGCCGGCAGCCGAGATGCTGAAGCCGCTCGGTCCGGCGATGGCCGGCATGCAGTTGGGGACGTTGGTCGGATCACTGGCCGGATGGGCACTGGCCGGATACGACACCGGCCTTCCGCTCCGGGGCGACGCCATTTCGTTCATCGTGCCCAACATCGACCGGTTCGTCGCTGCCAACGACTTCGACCCTCGTTCGGTCAGGTTGTGGGTGGCTCTGGAAGAAGTCGCCCATCGAGCCATCTTCCGAGTGCCGTTCGCCTCGGAGGCGGTGGTGGGACGGTTGCACGCTCTGGCCGCCACCATGCGGGTCTCCCCCGACCGCCTGACCGAACTGATGAGTGGCATGGATCTCTCCACGCTCGGTTCCGAGGGGGTCGACCCGGAGCGGCTCGCCGCCTTGTTCGACACCCCGGAGACCCGCGATGCCGCGGGCGAACTGTCCGCGCTGCTCGGTCTGGTCGCCGGGTATCGACGCCTGCTGGTGGAACGGGCTGCCGAGGGCCTCCTCCCCGAGCTGGCGGCGATGAATGACGCACGCGACCTGGAACGGAACCTGGGTGAGCAGGTGCACGGTTCACCGATGGCGGCCGCGTTCGTGACCGCCGAAGACATCGAGGCCGGACGCAGTTTCTGCCTCGAGGTCGAACGCCGATTCGGACCGGACCAGCTCGCGTCGATCTTCACCCGAGAAGGACGCTTCCCGACCGCTACCGAGGTGGCAGATCCGGTGGCGTGGGCGGCGCGGGTCATGTTGGACGACCTGGACTGAGCGCCGATTTCCGGTTGTCCGCCGCTCGCAATAGCTTGCCCGGCGCCAACCGACCCGGAGTACCCGATGCCTGCCGAGATGGGCTCGCCCGCCCCCGACTTCACCCTGCTCAACTACGACAAGACCCGCATCTCGCTCGAAGACCTGCGCGGCACCAAGACCCTGCTGGTGTTCATCCCCTTGCCGTTCACCCGGGTGTGCACGTCGGAATTGTGTGACCTGCGCGACAACCTCGCCAGCCTGGAGGAGGACGGCGCCAAGGTGGTGGCGGTGACGTGCGACTCCTACGGCTCGAACCGGGCGTGGGCACAGGCCGAAGGCGTCACCTATCCGATCCTCAGCGACTTCTGGCCGCACGGGGCGGTGGCCCAGGCGTACGGCTGTTTCAACGAGGCCCTCGGCGTGGCCGACCGCACCACCTATGTGATCGACGCCGAGGGGATCGTGCGGGACATCATCTCGGCGGAGTCGTTCGGAACGGCACGCGACGTCCGGAGCTACACCGAGGCGCTCGGCGCGGTCTGATTCAGCCGAACAGGCGCCGCCAACCGTCTGCGACCGGGTTCGACGACCCGGCGGGCGGCAGATCGGCTGCCACCGCTTCACGAATGTCGTCGGGTACCGCCCCGATCACCACCCAGGACGTTCCGCCCGCCTCCCACATGGTGACCGGCAGCCGGGCACTGTCGGTGAGGGTCGGCGCCCCACCGTCCAGTCGCATCACGGCCACCAGCATGACGCCGTCGCCGTACACCGCGACCTCGCCGCCATCCACCCGATAGGACGAAACGAACCGGAGGCCTCCCAGAGCGGAAGGAAAGTCGGCGGATGCCGTCTCATAGACCGTCTCGCTGACTTGGGCGCGGATGTCGAAGGGAATCGACGCCTGGACGGACGCCGGCATCGGTTCGAAATCCGCCAGCTCGGTCACGCAGGCGACCTCGCCGGATGCAGTCAACAGTTGCCGGTGGACCACGGCACCCGACTCGACGTCGACCCACAGCCGTGCCCGGTCCACTCCGGCACGGACGAGCGTGTAGATCTCGGTCGGGCGTTCCCGATCCGGGTCGAGACCCTCGGAGATCACGGTGTACCCGTCGAACCGCGGAGACTCGCCCGACACGGAGACGGTTCTGATCGGACCGTCGATGGTTCCGGTCGACACCGCACCGTCTGTGAGAACGGTGAGTTGGGCGAGCGGATCGGACATGACGGTGACATCCCCGCTGCGGGTCACGGTGACGGCAGTTTCAACCACGGTCTGGGCGTCGACGCACGCCGAAGTCATCCGCGCCTGAAAGGCGGCCTGGTCGGCGGCTTCCAGCAGGGCGGCCGCCTCCGAACCATCGGAGACGACATCGAGCGAGGCGGTCGCAGTCAGGATCTCTTCGGCAGCTGTCACGTCGACCACGGTGGGGTCGTCGGTCAATCCGACCACGCCCAACGCAGCCACAGCAACCGCCACTGCGGCAGCCACCGAGGCCACTGTCACGACCATCCGTCGCCGCCACGGCCCGACGATCACGCTGTCGACCTGGTGGAGAGCGTCGGGCAAGTCCAGCATCGGCAGACCCCGGATCGCAGCGCGTGCCACCGCCAGGTCGTCGAGTTCGGCCCGGCACCTTCCGCATTCGTCGAGGTGCCGCCCCACCCAGGTGGCTTCGTCTTCGGTGACTTCGCCATCGAGCATCGCCGAGAGCAGTTCGGGCCTGTGGGTCATCCGAGCCGCTCCTTCAGCATCTTCCGGCCGCGATGGATCCGACTGCGCACGGTGCCGATGGGCGAGTCGATCGCCACGGCGATCTCCTCGTAGCTCATCCCCACGATGTCGCACATCACGATCGCCTCCCGGAAGTCCAGCGGGAGTTCGAGCAAAGCCTTCTGGATGTCTTCACCCAGGCGAATCGAGGCGAGGACGTCGTCGGCGGCCGGTGCCGACGCCTCGGTGAGGCGGTCGACGTCGTCGGGTAGTGGGGAGGTGGGGCGGCGCTGGCGCTTGCGGACGTCGTCGAGGAAGGCGTTGCGAGTGATGCGCCACAGCCATCCGTCGAACGACCCTGGGGTATAGCTGTCCAGCCCCCGACGGACCCGCAGCAGAACCTCTTGGACGAGGTCCTTGGCGTCATGCGGGTTGCCGGTGAGCCGGTACGCGTAGTTGTAGATCTTCCGCCCATGGGTTCGCGCCACGTCCTCCCACGTCGGGATGGAGGAATCGGTCATGACGCCCTCGGCGGATCAAACGTCGAGGAACTGACGGGAGTTCCTAGACGGTCTTGTCCTCGGTGGACTCTTCGTTCCCCTCTTGGACGCCCTTGCGGAACTCCTTGGCGGACGCTCCGAGCGACCGGGCGAGTTCGGGCAATTTGCGGGCACCGAAGAGCAGCACGAGCACCACGAGGATGATGATGAGTTCTTGGCCTCTGGGCACGGTGTTCTCCTTCGAGGTCCAGCATACCGACCCTCCACGATTGCGACCCGAAGGTTGGACGGCGGAGCAGAACAGCAGGTTCCGCACTCTGAGCGGTTCACGAGTTCGCTTCGCTCACAACCCCCCTCGCCCGGCCCAAAGCGGCCGTGCGGTCCCCCCAAGAACGGGGAAACAGAGCGAAGAGAAAACAGGTTCGACATTCTCTCCCCCCAGCGAAGCGTTGGGGGGAGACAGCCGAGCGCAGCGAGGCAGAGGGGGGACCTACAAATTCAATCCGTCCACGAACTTTTGGAGGCGTTCGCGGGTGAGGAAGCGGATGCGTGGTTCGCGGGCTTCTTTTTCGTGGATGCCGAAGGGGGCGTACTTGTCGGAGACGAACAGGCCGCGACCGGTACCGGCGGTTTGGGACTCGAACAGGAACCGTTGGATAGCGGCGTCGTCGATCTCGGGATACCCGTCCGGTCCGAGTGGATCCTCACGGATGAACGTCTTCTCGCCACCCTTCTGGGCGAACCAGGTGTGATCGGCCACGCCGGGGGTCACCCGGTATCCGACGAGGGACAGCAACCCGGTGACGAGTTCGGCCGCGGTCATGGTCGACGGGTCGATGCCTTGGGCACGTAGCCCGGTGTCGACCGCCTTGGGGAGACGGATCTCCGGACCGATCGGCCCTACCCGGTCACCCGAGGAGCGGGTGGGCAGGTCGAGGGTCGCCGGGCCCTTGTCGACCATCACTTCGATCGGGTCGAGGGCGATCGCGCTCAGGTTGAGCATCGAGGGAGTGGTGTTCTCGGGGAGCACGCCGTCGGGGAACGGGCGGGAGGCGATCTCCCGCGCGTGGGGCTTGCCGGCGTAGACGGCGATCTCGGTGAACGGGGGGACGGTGCCGGTGTGGCGGCGTTCCCGTACGACTTCGATGGCTTCGACCATCAGCACTTCCCGCAGCACCTCGTCGACATCCGGAGCCACTGGTACGCCGAACGTGACCTTGGCGATACCGTCTTCGACTTCGAAGCCGGCGACCGGTGGGTGCGGTGCCTCGAACGCCGGCTCCTCGGGGATCACGGCCTTGGACCGACCCCCGAACATCGACGGCTTGGCTGGTGGTGTCTCCTGTCCGGAGAGAATCGCTTTCTTGTCGGGCCGAACCCGACGCAACAGCAGTCCGACGACGAACAGTGCTCCCGCGACCAGGATGAGCGGAAGACCGAGTTCCAAGAATGTCCCCTTGATCGACCTGGTCTCAGCCTAGAACGAGGCGGAGTGGCGGCAACGGATCGGTTTCAGGATGCCCGGCGGGCGGCGATCATCCGCTCGCGCCGCACCCGGCGACGCTCACGCTCGGACATGCCTCCCCAAATGCCGAACTTCTCGCCGTTGAGGATGGCGTATTCGAGACAGTCGGCCTGGACCTCGCATGCATTGCAGATGCCTTTGGCCCGGCGAGTCGATGCACCCCTCTCAGGGAAGAACAGGTCGGCGTCTGCTCCGCGGCAGTTGGCGTAGTCCTGCCAAGAGAGCTCGACCACCGCCAGTGCTTCGATGAGTTTGCTCTGCATGCGGGGGTCCCCCTCACATCGTTGTAATTACACCAATGTGAGCATGACAGACGGCGCGCGCGCCGTCAAGGGGACCAGTGAACCATTGGTGAAATGGCGGTTTGGCGACGACGAGCCATAATCGGATCTCGTCGTCGATCGCGAGGTTCGTGAAGTGGCAGTGACCACCGGGTCGGAGAAGCGTGCGGCCCCCTGGCCCGTCGAGTTCTACCGATCAGCCGTCGGCAAGAAGTGGGTGATGGCCATCACCGGCATCGCCTGGATGGGCTACCTCTTCGCCCACATGGTGGGCAACCTCAAGGTCTATATCGGGTTCCTGCCCGAGGAGAACGCCTACGAGATCGACCTCTACGGCGAGGCACTGCGTGAACTGCTCTTTCCGATCATGCCCCACCATGTGGTGCTGTGGATCCTGCGGATCGGACTGATCGTCGCCCTCGTCCTCCACGTCCACGCCGCCTACAGCCTCACCGTGATGAACCGGCGGGCACGCACTGTCGACTACCAGGGCCCCCGGGAATATCTGGCCGCCAACTACGCCAGCCGGACGATGCGGTACAGCGGGGTGCTGGTTCTGCTGTTCATCTTCTGGCACCTGGCGGACTTCACATGGGGTATCGCCCCGTTCGCCCCGGAGACCTGGGAACACGGGGCGGTGTACGCCAATTTCGTCGCCACCTTCAGCCGGGCACCGGTGGCGATCCTCTACATCGTCGCCAACCTGGCGATGGGACTCCACCTCTATCACGGCGCCTGGTCGCTCTTCCAGAGCCTCGGTGTGAACAACCCTCGGTTCAATCCGTGGAGGCGGTACTTCGCCATGGGCTTCACCGCCATCATCGTGATCCCCAACGTCAGCTTCCCCATTGCAGTGCTCACCGGGATCGTGAGCTGAGGAGATCCGGATGACCATCACGCTCGACCCGAAAGTTCCCGACGGCCCCCTGGCCGAGAAGTGGACCAAGCACAAGTTCGACACCCGGCTGGTCAACCCGGCGAACAAACGGAAATACAAAGTGATCGTGGTCGGCACCGGGCTGGCAGGTGCGTCCGCCGCCGCCACGCTGTCCGAGCTGGGATACAACGTGGAGGTCTTCACCTTCCACGACAGCCCTCGCCGGGCGCATTCGATCGCCGCCCAGGGCGGCATCAACGCCGCCAAGAACTACCGCAACGACGGCGACTCGGTGTTCGCCTCTTCTACGACACGATCAAGGGCGGCGACTACCGCAGCCGGGAGGCGAACGTCTACCGCCTGGCCGAGGTGTCCTCGAACATCATCGACCAGGCCACAGCCCAGGGGGTCCCGTTCGCCCGCGAATACGGCGGGATGCTGGACAACCGGTCCTTCGGCGGCGCCCAGGTGTCCCGCACCTTCTCGCCCGGGGCCAGACCGGTCAGCAGCTCCTGTTGGGTGCGTATTCGGCGCTGATGAAGGAGGTCGCCTCCGGCCGGGTGACGCTGCACACCAAGATGGAGATGCTCGACCTGGTGGTGAAGGACGGCCGAGCGGTCGGAATCGTCACCCGCCATCTGGGCAACGGCGAGATCCAGTCGTGGTCGGCGCATGCGGTGGTGCTCGCCACCGGCGGTTATTCCAACGTCTACTACCTGTCGACGAACGCGATGAACTGCAACGTGACCGCCGCCTGGCGGGCGCATCGCAAGGGGGCGCTGTTCGCCAATCCGTGCTTCACCCAGATCCACCCCACCTGCATTCCGGTGAGCGACGAGTTCCAGTCGAAGCTGACATTGATGTCCGAGTCGCTTCGTAACGATGGACGTATCTGGGTTCCGAAGGATCCGGACGAGAAGCGCCCGGCCAACGAGATCCCCGAACAGGACCGGGACTACTACCTCGAGCGCATCTACCCCTCGTTCGGCAACCTGGTCCCCCGCGACGTCGCTTCCCGCAACGCCAAGACCCAAGTGGATGCCGGCAAGGGCGTCGGGCCTTTGAAGAACGGCGTCTACCTCGACTTCTCCTCGGCCATCGAGCGGCTGGGGACCGAGGTGATCGAAGAGCGGTACGGAAACCTGTTCGAGATGTACGAGCGGATCACCGACGAGAACCCGTACAAACGGCCCATGCGCATCTACCCGGCGGTGCACTACACCATGGGCGGGCTGTGGGTGGACTACAACCTGATGACCACCATCCCCGGCCTGTTCGCCATCGGCGAAGCAAACTTCAGTGACCACGGCGCCAACCGGCTGGGAGCCTCGGCGCTCATGCAGGGCCTGGCCGACGGCTACTTCGTCCTCCCCGCGACCATCGGCGGCTACCTGGCGGACTTCCTCAACGATCCGCTGGTGCCCACCGACGACCCGGCCTTCGCCGAGGTGCATTCCGAAACCACCGACCGGCTGTCCGAGTATCTCTCCAAACGGGGCACCCGCACCGTCGACGACTTCCACCGCCAGCTGGGGCGGATCGTGTGGGACTACGTCGGGATGAGCCGGGACGAGAGCGGGCTCAATAAGGCCCTGTCGGAGATCCCGGCGCTGTACGAGGAGTTCAAGACCGACGTGAAAGTGCTGGGCACCGGCGATTCGGTCAACCAGACCTTGGAGAAGGTGGGTCGGGTGGACGACTTCTTCCAGCTCGCCGTGCTGATGGCCCGAGACGCCCTCGATCGGGAAGAGTCGTGTGGTGGGCACTTCCGCGAGGAATATCAGACCCCGGATGGTGAAGCGCTCCGGCGTGACGACGAGTTCGCCTACGTCTCGGCCTGGGAGTGGAAGGGCGAAGGTTCCGAGCCGCAGTTGCACAAGGAACCTTTGGTGTTCGAGAACGTGAAGCTGACGACCAGGAGCTACAAGTGAGGCTGTCCCTGCAGATCTGGCGCCAGGCCGGACCGAACGCCAAGGGAGAATTCCGGACCTACACCGTCGACGGCATCGAGCCGGACATGTCGTTCCTGGAGATGCTCGACGTGTTGAACGAGCGCCTCACCGTCCATGACGAGGAGCCGGTGATCTTCGACTCCGACTGCCGGGAGGGCATCTGCGGTACGTGCTCGCTGATGATCAACGGCCAGGCTCATGGGCCGGAGTTGGGAACGGCGACCTGTCAGCTGCACATGCGCAAGTTCTCCGACGGCGACACGATCGTCGTCGAGCCGTTCCGGGCGTCGGCGTTCCCGATCATGAGAGACCTGATGGTCGACCGGGCAGCGATGGACGAGATCATCACCGCCGGCGGGTTCATCTCGATTCCCACCGGGTCGGCCCCCGACGCCAACGAGATCCCGATTCCGAAGGAAGTGGCCGACACCGCGTTCAACGCGGCAGCGTGCATCGGATGTGGAGCGTGCATCGCCGCTTGCCCCAACGGAGCGGCCAACCTGTTCACCGCCGCCAAGGTGGCGCACCTCAACCTGCTGCCCCAGGGTCAAGCCGAAAGGTGGGACCGAGCGATCCGCATGGTCGACACCATGGAGCAGTATTTCGGCTCGTGCACCAACCATGGTGAATGTGAGAAGGCGTGTCCCAAGTCGATCTCGATCGACTTCATCGCCATGATGAACCGGGACTACATCAAGGCGAAGTTCAAGAACCGCCGCCTGGTCAGCCAACAAGGCTGAACTAACTAGTCACAACGGCGTCAACTTCATATCCCCCCTCAGGTGGAGGGCCGAGGCGTCCGATAGTACTTGGGACTGGTCAACCGCCCTTGTAGAGCGGACGACCAGTGGTAGCGTGAGCGAGCGCAGGTGTGCACTCGGGGAACCCACCTCACGCTACGAGGTACGGATGCACTGATGGGGGATCATGAAAACCGTTCGTAAGCAAAAAGAAGACGGCGCATCG
>JBKHXZ010000061.1:0-1675 GCA_046565785.1 Acidimicrobiia bacterium | reverse complement strand
GACCGGCTACCTGGCGGGGGTGGTCGTCTCGACGCTGGCCGCTCGGGCGATCACCGGATCTGCGCTGCTGACCGGGGTCCCGGCGGCGGTCGGCACGATCGCCACCGCGGTGGGCACTGCGACCCTCGGGCGGATGGTGGTGCGCAGTGGGCGCCGCCGTTCGCTGTTGACGGGGATGGCGATCGCCACCCTGGGTGGGGCGGTCGCCTTCCTCGGAGTCCGGGCGAGTGCTTTCGCGGTCCTCGTGGTCGGGATGGGCATCATCGGCTTCGGCAACGCCGCCGCTCATCTCGCCCGGTACACCGCGGCTGAGATCGTGGAGCCTGCCCATCGGGGGAGTGCGGTGAGTGTCATCGTCTGGGCCAGCACGATCGGTGCGGTGGCCGGCCCGCGCCTGCTGGATCCGGCCGGGGGGTTGGCCGAGAGCATCGGGGCCAGCGAGTACGCCGGGGGCTACCTGGCGACCACCATCTTCATGGCGGTTGCCACGCTGCTCTGTTTCGTCGCCCTCCGCCCAGACCCGACCAGCCTGGCGATCGTCGACGAAACCGTCGTCTCCTCGCTGGAACACGAGGGGCTGCCGTTCAGCCGGCCCAGCGTGCAGATGGCGGTTGCTGCGATGGTGATCGGCCATTTCGTGATGGTGCTGATCATGACCGCCACCCCCATCCACGTGGAGAACGGCGGGTTCGGGCTGGGCACGGTGGGCAACATCATCAGCGCTCACACTCTCGGGATGTTCGCCTTCGCTCCGCTGGTGGGGAAGGTCACCGACCGGTTCGGGCCGTATCCGCTGATGTGGACGAGTGCGATGACCTTGGTCGCAGCGGGACTGATTGCCGCCCTCGCTCCGCACCACGCCACGGTCCTGTTGGGCTGGGGCCTGTTCCTGTTGGGTTTGGGATGGAACATGGGGTTCGTCGCCGGCAGCACCTTGCTGACCGTGGCGGTCGAACCCGAACTCCGACCGGTGGTCCAAGGCCGGGTGGATTCGGTGGTGTGGGGCGTGGGTGTGGTCGCCACGATCTCCTCCGGGCTGCTTCTCGACGGTCCGGGGTATTCGGTGACGGCATACATCGGGATCGGCCTGGTCGCCGTCCTCGCCTGGGTGCTGGTCACCCGTCCCCGCCGGGTGCGTGCCGCTGCCGCGGTGTGACTGCCACCCAGCGGGCGACTGGCTAACCTCAGTCGAATCACATTCGTGTAAGTACTTCCTGGCGGTCCGATGTATCTCAAGTCTCTCAAGCTGACGGGGTTCAAGTCGTTCGCCGACCGGACGCGCCTCGAGTTCCGGCCGGGGGTGACGGTGGTCGTCGGTCCCAACGGGTCGGGAAAGTCGAACGTCGTCGACGCCATCGCCTGGGTGATGGGAACCCAGTCGCCCAAGGCGCTGCGCACGTCGAAGATGGACGACGTCATCTTCGCCGGCACCGCCACCCGCCCGGGCCTGGGACGCGCCGAGGTGACACTCGCCTTCGACAACAGCTCCGGCATGCTTCCCCTCGACCTTCCCGAGGTGAGTGTCACCCGGCGGCTGTACCGGGACGGGTCGAGCGACTACGAGATCAACTGGGTGGGATGTCGCCTGCTCGACATCCAGGAACCGTTGAGCGACTCCGGTGTGGGCCGCCACCAGCACGTGATCATCGGCCAGGGTCAGATCACCTCCATCCTC
>JBKHXZ010000060.1:0-22461 GCA_046565785.1 Acidimicrobiia bacterium | reverse complement strand
CCCACACCGATCACCCCGGTGGCTGTCACCATGGAAAACACCATCGTCAGCAGCAGGCCGGAGATCCGCACCATGGCGACCGCCACTCGATGCCGGCCGGCAGATCCGGGAGGGAGCGCCCAGCCCGCCAGGTTGACCAGCATGTAGGGCACCAGGAGCAGCCACATGGCGCTAGAGGCGGATCCCGACGTACGGGACGCCCAGCGGAAGGACAGCAGGCTGCCGTCGCCCACACCCCCCACAGCGCCATCGCCATGTGCGGGGCGCGGAGGTACGGCCGATCGTTCCGCGCCTCTTCGGCGCGGGTCGTGGCGAACCAGAGGAGCGCCAACACCAGACACGACACCACGACGCCGGCGAGCAGGGCCGCCGACCACGAGCTCCACGCCCGTACCACCTGGTAGGCGCCCACACCGATCACCCCGGTGGCTGTCACCATGGAAAACACCATCGTCAGCAGCAGGCCGGAGATCCGCACCATGGCGACCGCCACTCGATGCCGGCTGGCAGATCCGGGAGGGAGTGCCCAGCCCGCCAGGTTGACCAGCATGTAGGGCACCAGGAGCAGCCACATGGCGCTGGAGGCGGTTCCCGACGTGCGGGACGCCCAGCGGAAGGACAGCAGGCTGCCGTCGCCGTCTGCCGGGCGATGCACCACAGGTGGATCATCGGCGAATCGGGGATCGGCCACGACCGGTCCACCGAGCATGTGCGTCGGAGGGGTTCCGGAAACCCCGTGGATGCGCAGTTCGACGTTCACCGGGGTGATTCGACCACAGATAGTCCCGATTTCGCAGCCAAACCCGGGTACCGGATCGGCGAACGGCAATCGGAGGCAATACAGTCGAAGGGGTAGACCGAGGAAAGGGCCCACCCGTGACCGACACACTCGAAGACCTCCTGCGTGAAGACCGATCCTTCCCGCCGCCTCCCGAGTTCACCTCGCGCGCCAACGCCCGGCCGGGGGTCCACGAAGAGGCGGAAGCAGACTTCGAGACATTCTGGATGGACCAGGCGCGTCGGCGGATCACCTGGTTCAACGAGCCGAGCCAGGGACTCGACGACTCGAACCCGCCGTTCTACAAGTGGTTCGCCGACGGCACGCTCAACTTGAGCTACAACTGTCTCGACCGCCATCTCGACACCCACGGGGACAAGGTCGCCTACCACTGGGTCGGTGAGCCGGGAGACACCCGCACCATCACCTACCGCCAACTCCACGCCGACGTCTGCCGGTTCGCCAACGCGCTGAAGTCCCTCGGCGTGCAGAAGGGTGATCGGGTGGCGATCTACATGGGCATGGTCCCCGAGCTCGCCGTGGCGATGCTGGCCTGCGCCCGGATCGGTGCCGTGCATTCGGTGGTGTTCGGCGGGTTCAGCTCGGATGCTCTGGCCGACCGCATTCTCGACGCCGACGCGCGGATCGTCATCACCCAGGACGGAGCGTGGCGGGGCGGAAACATCGTCCCGCTCAAAGCCAACACGGACGTGTCGTTGGCGCGGACGCCCGAGGTGCGACATTGCATCGTGCTCCGGCGCACCGGGAACGACGTCAACATGGAAGCCGGTCGAGATCTGTGGTGGGACGAGGTGGTCGACGGCCAGCCCGCCGAGTGCGAAGCGGTCGAACTGAACGCCGAGGACCCGCTGTACATCCTGTACACGTCAGGTACCACCGGGAAGCCGAAAGGCATCGTGCACACCCAAGGCGGATACCTGACCGGTGTCACCACCACGCACTCGTGGGTGTTCGACCTCAAGCCCGACGAGGACGTTTACTGGTGTGCCGCCGACATCGGGTGGGTCACCGGACATAGCTACATCGTGTATGGCCCGCTCGCCAACCGCACGACCGGGGTGATGTACGAAGGGGCCCCGAACCATCCGGATTTCGACCGGCTCTGGTCGATCATCGCCGAGTACGGCGTGACCATCTTCTACACCGCCCCCACCGCCATCCGAGCCTTCATGAAATGGGGTGACGAGTACCCGGCCCGTCATGATCTGTCCAGCCTGCGGGTGCTGGGAACCGTGGGTGAGCCCATCAACCCCGAGGCGTGGATCTGGTATCACGTCAACATCGGTGGGGAACGATGCCCCATCGTCGACACCTGGTGGCAGACCGAGACCGGGGCGATCATGATCAGCCCCCTCCCTGGCGTCACCGCCACCAAGCCTGGCTCGGCGACCAAACCGTTCCCGGGCATCTTCGCCGACGTGGTCGACGAGAACGGTGAGTCGGTCGGTATCCCCGGCGGTGGGTTCCTCGCCATCCGCCGGCCGTGGCCGTCGATGGCACGCACGATCTGGGGAGACGACCAGCGGTTCGTCGACACGTATTGGTCGCGTTTTCCGGGGTTGTACTTCCCCGGGGACGGGGCGAAGCGGGACGCAGACGGCTACTTCTGGCTGTTGGGCAGGGTGGACGACATCATGCTGGTCTCCGGACACAACATCTCCACGACGGAAGTCGAGTCGGCGTTGGTGTCCCATCCGGCGGTGGCGGAGGCGGCGGTGATCGGACGGAAGGACGACCTCACCGGTCAGGCGATCGCCGCATTCGTGACGCTGCGCGGAGCGCGTGGAGGTGACGAGGGTCTGATCAAGGAGCTACGGGACCACGTGGCGCACACCCTGGGTCCGATCGCCAAGCCGAAGTCGATCGTGTTCACCCCGGACCTGCCCAAGACCCGCTCCGGCAAGATCATGCGGCGACTCCTCAAGGACATCTCCGAGCACCGTCAGTTGGGGGATGTCACGACCCTGGCCAACGAGGCGGTGGTCGCCGAGATCGCCGAAAAGGCGTCGACAGTGACAGAGGATTGATCACAGAACGCGCCGCGGCACCGGCGACGTGGCCGGCACGCTCGAGCCAAGTCGTGTCGCTGTCATGAGGCTGGGGATCCTTGCTGCGTCGCGCATCGCCGAGGCGGCGGTGATCGAGCCTGTCGTCGACGGGGTCGAGCTGATCGCCGTCGCGGCGCGGGACGAGCAGCGTGCCAGTCAGGCGGCAGGTCGGTGGAACATTCCCCTGGCGTACGGCTCGTACGAAGCGATGCTGGCGTCCGGGGAGATCGAGGCCGTGTACATCGGCACCCCAGCGGCGCTGCATCGTCCGTGGGTGGAGGCCGCCGTCCGCAACGGACTGCACGTCCTCTGTGAGAAGCCCTTCGCAGCGAACGTCGCCGACGCTCGTCGGGCAGCAGAAGCCGCACGATCTTCGGATCGTGTAGTCATGGAGGCGTTCCACTGGCGGTACCACCCGCTCGTCGATCAGATGCGAGCCACGTTGGATCGGCTTGGACCGGTCCGCACGGTGGAAGCCTGGTTCGACGTGCAGGAAGGCAGGATCGGCCGCGGCGACATCCGCTGGAACTTCCAGTTGGGCGGGGGAGCGACCATGGATCTCGGGTGCTACTGCATCGCCTGGGTGCGGTGGGCGGTCGGGGCCGAGCCGACGGTCACCAGGGCGCGCGCCGAGACGACCGCCGACGGTGTCGACGCCTGGTTGGAGGCCGAGCTGGAGTGGTCGGGCGGGGTGCGAGGCAGGATCAGGTCGTCGATGGTGGCTCCTGAGCGAGGGTCCGGTCTCGTCGTGTCGTGTGAAGAGGGCACCATGCGGGTCGACAATCCCTTGGCTCCGCAGCATGGGTCGAGAATCACTGTCGAGACGACGCGCCGGATCACCGAATTCGAGGTCGAACGGTCCTCCACGTATACCCATCAATTGGTGGCGTTCCGGGATGCGGTCGTCCATGGAGCGCCGTTCCCTACGACGGTGGACGAGGCGATCGCCAACATGGAAGTGGTCGATGCGTGCTACCGCGCCGCCGGCCTGCCCGTGCGACCAGCAGTCGAATGAGTGTCAGCGTCGAGGTGCGGCTCCCAAGCCCAGGATTCGCCATCCCCGGTCCGGGAAGCCGGCGGCGTCGGCGGTGCGAGCGGACGCGTCGTTGTCGGGTGCGTGCAGATAGGTGGGGACCGCTCCGTCGTCGAGCACCCGACGCGCCGCCTGGGCGACGAGGTCGGTCGCCCAGCCTTGGCCGCGGAATCCGGGCTCGGTGACCACCGCCAGTTCGTGACCCCAACGGTCGTGCTGCTTGCGCCCGACACCGGCGGCGACTTCGCCGTCCACCAGGCCGACGAGGACGTCACCGTTGAACGGGGTCAGCCACTCGGGGAGGCGCGGGTCGCCGGTCGGTACCCACACTCCGCGACTCCGGTCGGGTGCCGGGTCGTCCGACCAGCGGAACACCCCGGAGAAGAGGCGTGCTCCCGGCCGATCCAAGACGGCGCCGATGTGCCGTCCGATGCTGTCGAGGTCTTCACCCAGCGACCGGATCTCATCCACGCGGTCAGGGGGGACCGAGAGCACGGTACCGGCGGGGGTCTGTACCCCGGCCACCGGGCGGATCGACCCGTCCCAACCGGGCGAGATTCGCCGGGGTGAACCCACCACAGTCACCGACATCGTGGGTGGGGGCCACACCCCCAGCCACGACTCGAGATGTCGTTGTATCCGCTCCACGCCGTCCATCACCTGCAGCATCTCACAGTCTTCGGGGTGCTCACCAACCCCGGGCACGGGCCGCATGCGGGGTTTCTAAGCTGCCGGGGCGATCCGCGAGGAGAATGTCGTGAACGTCGAGCACCAGCATCTGTACATCCGCGGCCGGTCGGTACCCGCCACCTCGGGCGAGACGTTCCAATCGATCAACCCTGCCACCGAGGACGTCATCGCCGTCGTCGACCATGCCTCGGACGACGATGTCGACCGGGCGGTGACTGCCGCCAATGAGGCATTCGGAGAATGGTCGCAAATGACCGGGGCGCAGCGAGGACGCATCCTGCAGCGGGCTGCTGCCTTGTTGCGGGAGCGAAACGACGAACTGGCCCGTCTCGAAGTGGCGGACACCGGCAAGCCCATCGCCGAGGCGAGCACCGTCGACGTCATTTCCGGGGCGGAGTGCATCGAGTACTACGCCGGGGTGGCCGCCACGTTGCACGGCCACCATTACGACTTCGGAGGCGACTTCGCCTACACGCGCCGGGAGCCGCTGGGGGTGGTGGCCGGCATCGGTGCGTGGAACTACCCGATCCAGATCGCCTGTTGGAAGTCGGCGCCGGCCCTCGCCTGTGGAAACACGATGGTGTTCAAACCGGCGGAGCTGACCCCGCTCAGTGCCCTGGCACTCGCCGAGATCTACACCGAGGCAGGCGTCCCTCCCGGGGTGTTCAACGTGCTGCAAGGTGATGCCCGTACCGGCCAAGCGATGACTGCTCATCCGGGAATCGCCAAGGTGTCGCTCACCGGTGAGGTGGGTACCGGGAAGAAAGTGATGACGGCAGCCGCCGCCACGCTCAAACACGTCACCTTGGAACTCGGAGGGAAATCCCCGCTCATCGTCTTCGACGACGCCGACATCGACGATGCCGTCTCGGGAGCGTTGCTGGCCAACTTCTACACCCAAGGCGAGATCTGTTCCAACGGAACCCGGGTCTTCGTGCACGAGTCCGTACACGAAGACTTCGTCGGACGGTTGGCGGCGCGGGCTCAGAAGATGCGGATCGGCGATCCGATGGATCCGGCGACCGACGTCGGCGCACTCATCTCGGCCGACCACCGGGACAAGGTGCTGTCATACATCGACATCGCCCGCGCCTCCGGTGCTCGCCTCGTGTGCGGGGGGAATCGACCCTCGCATCTCGACCGGGGGTACTTCGTCGAACCGACAGTGGTGGACCGGTGCACCGACGACATGCAGTTCGTTCGGGAGGAGATCTTCGGCCCGGTGATGTCGGTGCTCACGTTTTCGTCCGAAGCCGAAGTCGTGCAACGAGCCAACGACACCGTGTACGGGCTGGCAGCAGGCGTGTTCACACGTGACCTCACCCGCGGTCACCGGATGGCTGCAGCGCTGCAGGCGGGCATCGTCTGGATCAACAGCTACAACCTCACACCGATCGAGATGCCCTTCGGCGGGTACAAGCAGAGCGGGATCGGTCGGGAGAACTCGCTGGCCGCCATCGAGCACTACACCCAGCTGAAATCCGTGTACGTCGGGACCGGACCGGTGGAGGCGCCGTACTGATGAAGACCTACGACTTCGTGATCGTCGGGGGCGGTTCGGCAGGAAGTGCGTTGGCAAACCGCCTCTCCGCCGACCGTGCGAACCGAGTGCTGGTACTCGAAGCCGGACGGCCCGACTATCGCTGGGATGTCTTCATCCACATGCCGGCGGCGTTGGCGTTTCCGATCGGTAGCCGGTTCTACGACTGGAAGTACGAATCCGAACCTGAGCCGCACATGAACGGACGCCGCATCTACCACGCCCGCGGCAAGGTGCTGGGGGGATCCTCTTCGATCAACGGGATGATCTTCCAGCGGGGCAACCCGATGGACTACGAACGGTGGGCGGCCGACCCGGGGATGGAGACCTGGGACTACGCCCATTGCCTCCCGTACTTCAAGCGGATGGAAACGTGTCTGGCAGGCGCCGACGAGTACCGAGGCGGTGAAGGTCCACTCGTGTTGGAGCGCGGTCCGGCCACCAACCCGCTGTTCCAGGCGTTCTTCGACGCCGTCCAGCAGGCGGGTCATGATCTGACCGACGACGTCAACGGCCGCAAGCAGGAAGGGTTTGCGCGCTTCGACCGCAACGTCCACCGCGGACGCCGGCTGAGCGCAGCTCGGGCCTACCTGCACCCGGTGATGGGCCGTCCCAACCTGGAGGTGGTCACCCGTGCGCTCATCACCAAGATCAACTTCGACGGTAAACGGGCGACAGGCGTCGACTACACGGTTCGTGGCCGGCACGAGCGGGTGGCTGCCGGGGAAGTCGTGCTGTGTGGCGGTGCGTTCAACACACCCCAGCTCTTGCAGCTGTCCGGGGTGGGAAACGCCGACGAGCTACGCCCACTCGGCGTGGAGATGATCCATCATCTCCCCGGGGTGGGGGAGAACATGCAGGACCATCTGGAGGTCTACATCCAGCATGCGTCGAAACTGCCGGTTTCCATCCAGCCGTGGATGGCATTGTGGCGGCGCCCGCTGGTCGGGCTGCTGTGGTTGTTCCGCAAGGGCCCGGGCGCGACCAATCACTTCGAGGCGGGTGGCTTCGTCCGCTCCAACGACGAAGTGGAGTGGCCCAACCTGATGTTCCACTTCCTGCCGATCGCCATCCGCTACGACGGAACCTCTTCAGCCGGTGGCCATGGTTATCAGGTGCACATCGGGCCGATGTATTCGAACTCGATGGGGTGGGTGAAGATCCGGTCGACCGATCCACGGGAAAAGCCGGCGTTGCAGTTCAACTATCTGTCAACCGAGCAGGATCGTCGAGAGTGGGTGGAGGCGATCCGCAAGACCAGGGAGATCTTCGCTCAGCCGGCCTTCGAGCCGTTCGACGCCGGCGAGATCTCCCCGGGTCCGTCGGTGGAGACCGACGAGGAGATCTTGGAGTGGGTTCGCAACGACGGCGAGACGGCGCTCCACCCGTCGTGTACCGCCCGAATGGGAACCGACGAGATGTCCGTGACCGATCCGCTCACGATGAAAGTCCACGGCTTGGAAGGCTTGCGGGTGGCCGATGCCAGCGTCATGCGGTACGTCACCAACGGCAACATCTACGCCCCGGTGATGATGGTCGCCGAGAAGGCGGCCGATCTGATCTTGGGCAACAATCCGCTCCCACCCGAACAGGTGGACTGGTACCGGCACCAGCCCTGACACGCGACCTGGGGGGCCGGAAACCGGCCCCCCAGGCGTTCAGGTGGTCGAAAGGCTCAGGGGAGCCAGGCCGACCAGGTGCTCTCATTCTCTGCAACCCAGGTGGCTGCCACCTCGGACGGGTCGAGACCGTCGATCTCCACCGGAGGCAGCATCGACAGTTGATCCTCGGTGGTGAGGGTGAACGCCTGCAGGAAGGCGAAGACGTCCGGGTCCTTCTCTTCCAGCATGGCGCTGGCCGCCTTGAACAGCACGTCCTCGGGGTAGTCGCAGTCGACTCCGCCGTCACCGGCGGCCGCGCTTGCACCGCACTCCTCGTTCCAGGGCGGGAGCAGGACGTTGACCAGGTCGTACTTGGCCACTGCCGCCGTGGGGGTCCACCAGTACATCAGGATCGGCTCCCGAGCGGCATACCGAGCGTCGAGTTCTGCCACCGTCGCCGGTTCCGAACCGGAGAAGACGACCTGGAACGGCAGCCCCAGGTTCTCGATGATCTGCTCGTCGTACTGCGAATACGACGGGTCGGTCCCCAAGAACCGGCCCAGATCCCCGGTCTCGGCGGTGGCGAACATCGCGGCCACCTCGGGGCTCTGGTATCCCTCCCAGGTGGCGAGTTCGGGGTTCTCGTCGATCACGTAGCTGGGAACGAACCAGCCGATCTTGCCGACCGTGCCCAGTTCACCGAGGTTGACGACGGTGCCTTCGTCGAAGTAGGCGTTCTCGGCGTCGGTCACACCGGACGGCCAAATCTCCAACACTGCGTCGAGAGTGCCGTCGGCCATCCCGGTGAACATGGCGTCGTTCTCGTTCACCTCGGTGATCTCGACCGGGTTGCCGAGGTTCTCTTCGATGATGATCTTGGCCACCTCGGCATTCAGTCGGGACGCCGTCCATGGGTTGACGATCAACGTGATCGTCGGATCGTCTCCGCCTCCGTCACCGCCCGCGTCGGAACCGCCACAGGCGGTCACCAGAAGAGCAAGGGTCACGGTCATGGCGAGTGTTCGCTTCATGTGTATTTCCCTCCTGTCTCCTCAGCGGCGCCAAGGAGGCGCTGGCTACATTATCGATCCATGTCCCGTCCCGCCCCCGAGTCCGCCTGTCTCGACGTTCGTGGTTTGTGGAAGGTGTTCGGGTCGCGTCCCCAACGGGCCATGGAACTCGCAGAGCAGGGCCTCTCCCGAGCGGAAATCCTGGACGAGACCGGGTGCACCGTCGCCGTGCGAGACGTGTCGTTCAACGTTCAGCGGGGTGAAACCTTCGTCGTGATGGGTCTTTCCGGGTCGGGGAAATCGACCCTCATCCGGTGCGTGTCCCGGCTGACCGAATCGACTCGCGGTGAGGTGATTCTGGACGGGGTGGAACTCACCGCTCTCGACGAGGCCGATCTGCGCGATGTTCGACGCAAGAAGTTGTCGATGGTCTTCCAACATTTCGGCCTGTTCCCCCATCGGCGGGTCATCGACAACGCCGCATACGGGTTGGAGGTGCAGGGGCTCGGCAAGACAGAACGGCATTCGAAGGCGATGGAGGTGCTGGAAACGGTCGGGCTGAAAGGTTGGGAGTCGCATTTTCCCCAGCAGCTTTCCGGTGGGATGCAGCAGCGGGTTGGCCTGGCCCGAGCGTTGTGCGTCGGTCCCGAGGTGCTCTTCTTCGACGAACCGTTTTCGGCACTCGATCCGCTCATTCGTCGCGACATGCAAGACGAGCTGATCAGGCTGCAAGAAGAGATGCGGGGGACGCTCGTGTTCATCACCCACGACTTCGCCGAGGCGATCAAGCTGGGTGACCGCATCGCCATCATGAAAGACGGTGCGTTCGATCAGATCGGGACCGCTGCCGAACTGATCACCCGCCCAGCCACCCCGTACGTCGAGGAGTTCACCCGCGACATTCCCAAAGCCAAGGTGCTGACCGCCGCCGACGTGATGCAGCCGGGGGAGATCGGGGGCGAACGCGCCGTGGCGGCGACCGATACGGTCGAGCACCTGGTTCCGCTGTTGCTCGACGGGGTGACTGAGCTGCAGGTGATGGACGGGGAACGTCCTGTGGGGGTGGTCGATCGGGCCACCGTGGCGGAGCTCCTGGCAGGGTCCTGATGGCGGCGACCTCGCCTCCGGTCTCGATAGGCCTTGGGGCTGAGGGGGTCCGGCGGGCGCTCCCCTACCTGGGAGTTGTCGGTGTCGCTGCTGTCCTGCAGGTTGCCGTCACGGGGTCGTTTCCGGCGGTGCTGGACACGTTCTTTTCGGACGCCTTCGACGACCTCGGGACATGGATTAGGCAGAACCGGCGGTCCCATTGGTTGTTCACCGGCTTTTTCGCCCCGTTGACGACCTTCCTCACCTGGGTCATCGAGACGTTCGAGAGTTTCTTGTTGTGGCTGCCCTGGTACGTCCTGCCGGTGTTCGTGCTGTTGGCGTTGATACGAGTCCACATGTGGAAGCAGGGGGCGGCGGCGGCGGTGGCGTTGCTCTACGCCGGGCTGGTGGGGCTGTGGGAGCCGACCATGGAGACGCTGGCGTTGATGGCGAGTGCGGTGCTGTTCGCAGTGCTGATCGGGGTGCCGCTCGGAGTGTGGGCGGCGCGCAACCGGAGGTTGGAGGCGGCGATGCGTCCGGTGCTCGACGCCATGCAGACGGTCCCCGCCTTCGTCTACTTCCTGCCGCTGCTCGGGTTCTTCGGGGTCGGGGCGGTCAACGCGGCGGTCGCCACCGTCATCTACGCGTTGCCGCCCGTGGTACGGCTGACGACGCTCGGCATCCGTCAGGTTCCACGGGCGGCGGTCGAGGCGTCGCAGATGTTCGGTTCGACCGACCGGCAGACCTTGCTGCGGGTGCAGTTGCCGATGGCGCTCCCCACCATCCTCACCGGGCTGAGCCAGACGATCATGATGGCGCTGGGCATCGTCGTGTTGGCCGCCCTCATCGGTGCGGGCGGGCTCGGTGCCGAAGTGCTCCAGACCCTCTCGCAGCGTCGTACCGGTCGGGGGATCGCGGCCGGTTTGGCCATCGTCGCGGTGGCCGTCGTACTCGACCGGCTGTGGCGCGGCCTCGCCCAGATCGACCGGACGCGGCGTGTGTCGCGTAGGGCCACACTGTGGGGAGCGGGGGGTCTGGCGGTTGCGTTCGTGGTGGGAGTCGTCGCCGGCTGGTCGCGTTTTCCGGCGGTGACCACCATCAATGCGTTCGACCCGATCGATCGGGTGGTGGTGTGGGCCCGGGACAATCTCTCTTTCCTCACCCGTCCGTTCAACGACTTCATCGTCGCCGACGTGATCATCCCTGTCCGGGACTTCCTCACCCTCACCGTGGCTTGGCCGGTGCTGGTGTTCCTCACGGCGTGGGCATGCTGGCGGGTCGGCGGGCGTGGACTGGGTGTGTTCGCCGGTTCGGCGCTGATGACCATGGGTCTGATCGGGCTGTGGGCGATTTCGATAGACACGCTGGTGCAGGTGATGGTCGGCGTGATCCTGTCGGTGCTCATCGCGGTGCCGATCGGTGTGTGGGCCGGCCGACGGCCGCGGGTGGAAGCCGCGTTGGGGCCGATCCTCGACGGCCTGCAGACGATTCCGGCGCTGGTCTACATCATCCCGGCGGTGATCCTGTTCACGGTCGGTGCCGTCCCGGGGATCATCGCCTCGGTGCTCTACGCCATCGTCCCCGGCATCCGGATCACGGCGTTGGGGATCCGCGAAGTGCCGGAGGAGAGCGTGGAAGCGTCCCGGACGTTCGGGGCGACACCCCGCCAGACCATGTTCGGGGTGCGGTTGCCTCTGGCCGCCCCGACGATCATGGCCGGGGTCAACCAGGTGATCATGATGGTGCTGGCGATGGTGATCATCGCCGGGTTGGTCGGCGGGGGCGCACTCGGCTTCGAGACGGTGCGGGCGCTGACTCGCAACGAGTACGGCCTCGGGTTCGAGGTAGGTCTGGCGATCGTGCTGATGGCCATGATCCTCGACCGGTTCACCCAGGCCTGGGCCACCAACCTCCAGCCCCCCACCGCCAACGGGTAGAAGGGCCCCGCGAACCCAGGGTTCCCCGGGCCCCTGGAGGGCCCCCACAGCCCACGGTTCGGGAGAGCCGGCGAACCGTGGGCCGGCCGGGCCCCTGGAGGGCCCCACCAACCCTGGGTTGGCGGGGCCCTTTCAGCGGCAGCCGGGTTCGCCGGGGAGGAGGCCGCGGGCGATCAGCGGATATTCGGTCCCCTCGTACTCCCACACGGTGGCCTGGTTGGCCTCTCCGAAGATCTCCAGCAGGTCGGTGGCGGGCGGGCCCTCGACCACCACGCACCGCGAGCCGTACTCACCGGCAGGCAGCTCGTCGGGTGCGGTCTCCAGTGGCCACGGACGGGTGTTGCGGAACTCGGGATCGGGTAGCGACATCGTCTCGCCGGTACGGATCTCGACCCGGCTCGAGCGAAACTCCACCGGGTTCTCCACGGTGGCCGCCGCCTGGTCGACGGCGTCGACCACCGCAGCCGCAGCGTCGGCCAAGTCCGAGGATTCGACTGCGATACCCAGGGCGTACACCGCCAGCGTGTGCTCGGCCTCACCGTCGAAGTAGGTGATCACGGTCGTCGTGGCGTCGGCGACGTGATCAGAGGCGGTGGTGTCGTCGACCCGCCCCTCGATCTCGCCTAGTCCGGTATCGCCGATGGCCGTCAAGATCCGATCCATCGCCGCCTCGTCGACCGTTCCGACGAAGACCGGCATCAGCATCGGCCCCGGGTAGATCATCGGGATGGCGCCCGGCATGTACAGCCGACCGTCGGCCTGGAGCACATACCGAGGCTGGCGGCCGAGGATCGTCTCCACCGGCGCGAAGCCTCCTTCCTCACTGATGGTGAGGACGACGTCGTCGGGGTCGTAGACCGTGGGCATCGTGCCGGGCTCACCCGAGCCGCACGCGGCGACCAACACGGCAAGAACGACCAGGGCGGAAGGGAGCTTGTTCATGTCCGTTGGACGTCGCCATCCGCCTCGGCGGTTCCCCCCTTCGAACGGTCACGACTCGTAGTCGGTCAACGCCTCGTCGATCAGGTCGATCGCCCAATCCACCTGGTCAACGGTGGTGATCACCGGCGGGATGAAACGGATGATGTTGCCCATCGGGCCGCACTCGATCACCACCAGCTCGCGCTCCATGCAATAGCGCTGGATGTGGCCGAATGCCGCCGCGTCGGGTTCCCGCGTCTCCCGGTTCGCCACCATTTCGACCCCGATCATCAGCCCGAGCCCACGGACGTCACCGATCGTCCGATGGTCCACTTTCAGCTTGTCGAATCGTTCGAAGGCCCGAGCCGACACCGCCCGCGCGTTGTCGAGAAACCCACCCATCGTGGCCATCACCGCGATCGAGGCGGCACACGACACCGGGTTGCCGCCGAAAGTGGTCCCATGCGACCCGACCTTCCATCCGTCCACGAGTTCGGCCGAAGCGCCGTACGCCGACAGGGGCAGCCCGTTGGCGATGCCCTTGCCCATGGCGATCACGTCCGGATTCACCGGGTAGTGGTCGGAGGCGAACCATTCGGCTGTCCGTCCGAACCCGGTCTGCACCTCGTCGAAGACCAGCAGGATGCCGTGTTCGTCACAGATCTCCCGCAGCCGGGTCAGGAACGACACCGGGGCCGGGTAGTACCCACCTTCGCCCTGCACCGGCTCGATGAGGAGCGCGGCCACGTTGTGGGGAGCGACCTCGTGCCGGAACAGCATGTCGAGTTCGTTCAACGAGTGGGCGACTGCATCGGCTTCGGTCATGCCCCACCGGTACGGATGGGGGAAGGGGCTGATGAATGTCGACCCGAGGATCGGGTGGTAGCCGTCCCGGTACTTGGCGTTGGACGTCGTATACGCGACCGAACCCATGGTGCGGCCGTGGAACCCACCTCGGAAGGCGACGACCGACTGGCGGCCGGTCCTCTTCCTCGCCAGCTTGACGGCCGCCTCGACCGCCTCGGCACCCGAGTTGGCGAACCCGAACTTCTCGATCCCGTCCGGGGTGATCTCCCGGAGACGTTCGGCGGCTTCGACGATCGACTCATAGCGGAACACGCAACCCGAGTGCATGACCTTGTCGAGTTGGGCGTGGGCGGCGGCCACGACGGCCGGATGGTTGTGCCCCAGGTTGGTGACGGCGGTGCCGCAAGCGAAGTCGGCCCAGCGGTTGCCGTCGGCGTCGTAGATCCAGATTCCTTCGGCGCGGTCGATGACGAGTTCGGTGTCGAAAGCGATGACGGGGGCGATGATGTTTTCGTGTCGGGTGACGAGATCGGTCACGGTCCTGCTCCTCGGTCGGGGGTGGGCGGTGCACGGCGAGCGAGGATTAGGGAGCGGCGAACAGGGCCTTTCGATCTCTGCACGGTGTCGGCACGAACATGGCCGTCATTCTGGCAGACGAGACGCCGCTGGCTTCAGCCGAGGGGGGCGCTGAACCTGATTCCGGGGCGGTCCACGACTCTCCCGATCGCCCGTCCACCGACCGACTGGGTGGCTTCGAGGACTGCGTCACACCCGTCCGGAGTGGTCACCAGACAGAACCCGATCCCGAGATTGAACGCGTCGGCCATGTCCGGCCAGGCGACCTTTCCCCGCTCGGCGATCACTCCGAACACGTTCGGCATCTCCCACGATGTCGGATCGAGGTCGGCTCCCAGGCCTTCGGGGAGGGTGCGTGGAAGGTTGCCGGGCAGTCCCCCGCCGGTGACATGGGCTGCCCCACGTACGTGACCGGTCGTCAGAGCCGCCCGCACGTGCGGTGTGTAGATCACCGAAGGTCGGGTCAGCACTTCCCCATAGCTGGCGTCCTCTCCCGGGAACGGCTCATCGAGGTCGACCCCGTTGAAGACGCGACGTACAAGCGAAAAGCCGTTCGAGCGGAGATTGGGGGAAGCCAGTCCCACGACGACGTCACCGGGGCGTACCGACGAACCGTCGATCTGTTCGCCATAGTCCACCACCCCCAAGGCTGCGCCCGCCAGGTCCACATCGTCTGAGCCCATGACACCGGGATGCTCGGCAGTCTCCCCACCCACCAGCGCCATCCCGGCCGTGGTGCAGGCGGCGGCGATCGATCCCACGATCGCGGTGTCCCGTGTCGGGCGCAGTGCACCCACCGCCATGTAGTCGACGAAGGCGAGCGGGGCTGCCCCGGCCGCGACCAGGTCGTCGGCGCACATGGCCACCAGGTCGTGGCCCACCCCGTCCCAGCGGTCGGTGGCGGCGGCGAGCGCGAGCTTGGTGCCGACCCCGTCGGTGGAGAGCATCAGCACCGGCCGGGTGTAGCCGGCCGGAAGTTCGATTCCGGCGGCGAACCCGCCAAAGGCTCCGACCACACCCGGCCCCCAGGTGGAGGTCACCAGTTCGGCGATGGCTGCCACGTGGCGGTCGGCGCCTTCCAGGTCGACCCCGGCGTCCCGGTAGGAGGTCACGGTCCGGTGGGTTCGAGGACGAACTTGCCTTCGGCGTCGCTCACATCGGTGGGGTAGTCGCCGGTGAGGCATGCGGTGCAGAACCCGTCGCCGGGAGCGCCCGTCCCGGCGATCAGCCCGTCGATGGACAGATACCCGAGGGAATCCACCCCGAGGAAGGTCCGGATCTCGTCGACGGTCATGCGGGCGGCGAGGAGCCGGCTCTGGTCCGAGGTGTCCATTCCGTAGAAGCATGGCCAGCGGTAGGGCGGTGAGGACACTCGCAGGTGAATCTCGGCCGCTCCCGCTCTCCGCACCATCTCAACCAGCTGGCGGGTGGTCGACCCGCGCACGATCGAGTCGTCCACCAGCACCACCCGCTTGGAGTCGAAGGTGGACGGAATCGGATTCAACTTCAGACGGATACCCCGATCTCGCAGCATCTGGGACGGTTCGATGAAGGTCCGTCCCACGTATCGGTTCTTCACCAACCCGTCGGCATAGGGAATGTGGGAGACCTCAGAGAACCCTTGTGCGGCGGGTATCCCCGATTCGGGAACGGGCACGACGACGTCTGCGGTGACGGGATGCTCCCGAGCGAGGATGCGGCCCATCTCCTGGCGAGCGGCGAACACGTTGCGACCGTAGAGCTGCGAGTCGGGTCGGGCGAAGTAGACGAACTCGAAGACGCACAGCCCAGGGTCGGCATCGGCGAAGGGTCGATACGAGCGCAACCCGGTGCTGTCGATCACCACCATCTCACCGGGTTCCACCTCCCGCACGAAGTCCGCACCCACCAGATCGAGTGCCGCCGTCTCGGACGCCAGCACCCAGCCGCCGGCCGGGAACCGGCCGATGCACAACGGTCGAAACCCGCGCGGGTCCCGTACTCCGATCAGATGGCCCTGGTCCATGACGACGAGCGAGAACGCCCCTTCGAACTCACCTAGGACCTGTCGCATGGCGTGTTCCAGGCCACGCTGGTCGGAGCGCTCGTCGTCCACGGCCCGGGCGATCGCTTCCAGCATCAGATCCGAATCGGTCGACGCCGCCCCGTTTCCGTAGCGTTCGGCCAAGGTGCGGGTGTTGGTCAGGTTGCCGTTGTGTCCGAGGGCGATGGACGTGGCGCCTTTCTGGCGGTGGACCGGCTGGGCGTTCTCCCACGACGACGAGCCGGTGGTGGAGTATCGGGTGTGGCCGATCCCGAGGTGGCCGTCCAGTCCGGCGAGGTCGTTCTCGTCGAAGACGTTGGCCACCAGACCGAGATCTTTGACCACGGTGACCGTCTCGCCGGCCGAAGTGGCGATGCCCGCCGACTCCTGACCGCGGTGCTGGAGGGCGAACAGGCCGAAGTAGGTGATGGTCGATGCCCGCTCACCGGGAGCGAAGACCCCGAATACGCCACACGCCTCGCCGGGTGCGTGGAGATCGAGGGAACTGGTGGCGGAACCGCTCACGTGGGCCGAGCATACCCTTGCGGCATCCCACGGCTGCTTGCATGGAGATCATGGCCGCCTGGTGTTTCCTGTGCGACGCCCCGGTCGACGGTGATCTATGCCCCACCTGTGGAAGGCCGCCGACGATCGTGGAGGACGAGACCTCGTTCGGCTCTCCATCACGTCCGTGGTGGGGTCGGATTCCCCGCCGTACCTGGATCGCCATCGGCATAGCGGTGGTGGTGGTGCTCTACTCGCTCTTCCAGTCCGGCTTCCGCTTGGTGGATTGAGCTTCAGGCGAAGTCGGGCGGACGCTTCTCTCGCACTGCTCGGATCCCCTCGCCGGCGTCCTCGCCCAGCCATCCCAGGAATTCCAGCGCCAGCGAAGCGTCGAAGGCCGGCATTGCCGTTCGCAGCCAATGGTTGAGCGATCGTTTGGTCCACTGGATCGCCGTGCGGCTGCCTTCGGCCAACTGCACGGCAACCGCGGTGGCCTGCTCCCGAAGCTGGTCGTCGTCGACCACCTTCGCCACCAGTCCCAGCCGCTCTGCTTCGACCCCGTCGATCGGATCGTTGGTCAACAGGTGATACTTGGCTTTCGCCATCCCGATCAACAGGGGCCACAGGACCACGGCGTGATCCCCGGCGGCCACTCCGATGCTGACATGGCCGTCGAGCAGCCGGGCACTGCGACCGGCGATGGGAATGTCGGCGAGCAGGGCAGCGGCCAGTCCTGCTCCCACCGCCACCCCGTTGATGGCAGAGACGATCGGCTGGGGGCATTCGACGATGTTGCGCACCAGCTCACCGGCCTCTCGCATCACTCGCGCCGCGTTGGCGTGGTCGGAACGGATGTGGTCGAGCAACTGGAAATCGCCGCCCGCCGAGAACGCCCGCCCTTCAGCCCGGATCAGCACCGAGCGCACCGAGTCGTCCCGGGCGATGTCGAGCCAGATGTCGGTCAACTCCCGATGCCCGTCGATCCCGACGGTGTTCATGGGTGGATTGTCGAGCACGATCTCGAGGACGGCCGAGTGGGGCCGCTCGAAGCGCAGTGTGCCGTAGGCGTCGTAGACGGACATTCCGGCAACCTACATCGCTGAAGGTCTCCGATGCGTGTAACGGCGGCTGGCTTCGCACTGGTGTGGGGGCATCGCGTAGGCGAAGCCCGCGTGCGGCGCTATTGAGTAGGTTGGCGGGATGTCGCAGGGCGCACTCACCTTCCTCTTCACCGACATCGAAGGCAGCACTCGACGATGGGCGGACGGCGAAAAAATGAGCGACATGCTCGCCCACCACGATCGCATCGCCCGCGACGTGACGACCAGCTACGGCGGCCAAGTGGTGAAACACACCGGCGACGGGATCTTCGCCGTGTTCGACAAGGCGGCCGACGCGGTCGAAGCGGCTGTCGCCATGCAGCGTGGCATCACGGAGGTTGCGTATGAGGCTGAGCCGATACTCGTCCGAATGGGCCTACACACCGGCACCGCCATCGCTCGGGAAGACGACCTGTTCGGGCTGGACGTGAGCACCTGTGCTCGGATCATGGGAGCGGCACACGGTGGTCAGATCCTCGCTTCGGACACCGTCCGAAGTCTCGTCGGTCGCCACGACACGGTGGAGTTCGTATCGCTTGGTAGTCATCGGCTGAAAGATCTGGCAGATCCGCGCGTCCTGTTCCAGGTCTCCGCCCCCGGATTGGACGATGGCTTCCCTCCGCTCCGCACGCTCGAGGCAGTACCACACAATTTGCCTGTTCAGCTCACGTCCTTCGTCGGGCGGGAAGCGGACGTGGCCACCGTTGCGGATCTGGTGCAATCCCATCGGCTGGTCACGCTGACAGGAGTGGGGGGGACAGGCAAGACCCGCCTGTCGTTACAGGTTGCCGCAGAGCTCACCGACCGGTTTCCCGACGGGGTGTGGTTCGTCGAGCTCGCTCCCGTGGCCGACCCCGACGGGGTTCCGATCGCTCTGGCGTCGGTACTCGGCGTGCGTCATGAACGAGGGCAGGCTGATGCCGTCCGAGATCGGCTTCTCGACCGTCTGCGACCGTGGCGTTCGCTTCTCGTCATCGACAACTGCGAGCATCTCCTGGGTGCCGTTGCCGGACTGGCCAGCGAGATCCTCAGTACCGCGCCGGAGGTGCGAGTTCTCGCTTCCTCTCGTGAGGGACTGGGGATTCGCGGGGAACACATCTGGCAGGTTCCCTCACTCGAAGTGGGTGAAGACGCCGACTCGGCGGCCGTTCGTCTATTTCTCGATCGGGCACAGGCTGTGGCTCCGCAACTCGACTGGAACGATCAGGTTGGAGGACACATCGTCCGGATCTGTCGGTTGCTCGACGGGATCCCCTTGGCCATCGAGTTGGCGGCCGCCCGGGCACGGGTCCTGTCGCCGGAACAGATCGCGGCCCGACTCGACGATCGGTTCCGCCTCCTCACCGGCGGATCTCGCGCTGCTCTTCCGAGACAGCAGACCTTGGAAGCAACGGTGGATTGGAGCTACCGGCTCCTCACCGAACAGGAGCGACGCCTGTTCGAACGACTCTCGGTCTTCGTAGGCGGGTTCACTCTGGAAGCCGCGGAGGCGGTCGGCGCCGGCGACGGGATCGCAGCCGACGACGTACTCGACCTGGTGACCGGACTGGTCGACCGGTCGATGATTCTCGCCGACCAGGGGCCATCCGGCGTGTCCCGGTATCGCATGCTGGAGACCTTGCGAGCCTTCGGGTTCCAGCGTCTGGCCGATGCGGATGCTGCCGCCGCATGGAAGGACCGACATCTGTCGTACTTCAGCGACTGGCTCGGGAGCGTCGATCTGTTCGGGTGGGACCTTTTCGAATCGGCCTCGCTCGTGGGAGTCGAGCGGGGAAACATCGGAGCTGCCTTCGAATGGGCTCAGCAGCAGGATTCCTCCCACCAAGCACCGCTCGCGGCCGCACTCGCCCTCGACCGGTATCTCAACCAGGGTGATCCCGAGGAGGCACTCGCTGTCATCCGCACGGCCGCTGGTGCCACTTCGGGCAACGAACTGCGTCTCCGGACGATGCACGGGCGATTGCTGTACGCACTCGCCAGGGTCGACGAGTTCTTGGCCGTCGCCTCCGATATCGAACAGGCTGCCGAATCGGCCGGTCAGGCCGATGCCGTTTGGGCATTGGCGGAGATCGGACTGATCTACGCCTACGCCCCCGAGTTGGAGGCCGAGCGCGGGATCGAACTCACCGAGCGTGCCGTCGAGCGGTCGGTGGGCCTGCCCGATCAGAACAGGTTCCGAGCATTCCACAGTCTCGCTTTTGCCTCGCTGTGGGGCGGAAGACCGGATCAGATGACAGAAGCGGTGGAGCGGGCGGTCGAGATCGGGCGACGGCTCAAGCCGGTCGCAGTCATCAACGCGTTGTCGACGTTGCTGTTGGTGGCGATGACCATCGATCAGCGGGACGGAACGGATCTGACCTCTGCCGTGGAAGACGAATTGTTCGACGTGTGGGAGGCGTCGGGACGGGTGGGAACCCCTGAGTACGTGCTCTGGGCAGCGATCCGACGGGGATGGTGGGATCTCGCCGACACCGAACTTGCTCGTCTCCTGCCGTCCCAGCACGGGGCGATGCGGAGATGGGTGCTGATGCCACTCGCCGTGCTGAGACTGATGCGAGGAGAACTGGATGCCGCCGATCGGCTGTTCGACGAGTTCGCCCGGCTTGGGCCGGTAGGGCGGTGGCATCACGACTATTTTCCGAGCCGGGCGGAGTTGGCTGCCTGGCGAGGCGACCTCACGAGCGTCGGTCGGTGGGTGGACGAACACCGATCGGTTCGCGTCGATGAATCCGAAGACATCCTGCGACTCGCCGGGTTGAGAGCGAAGGTCCGTGCCCAGGTCGATGCCGACGACCGGGCCGCGGCGGAGGGCACCCTCGACGAGATGCGGCGAATCCATGCAGGAGGCAACACCATGCCCGCGGTGCAGCTCGGCTCCCCGGATTTCTATCTGGTGAGCGCCGAGGCCGAGTTGACGAGGTTGACCGGGCCCGACCCGGCCGCGTGGGGGAGGGCAGAGGAGCTCGCAGCCTGGATCTACTGGAAGCTCTATTGCCGGGTGCGTCGGCTCGAGGCGGGTCGAGTCCACGGTGAAGCTGTCGGCGACGAAGCTACGGAACTTCGTTCACGGCTGACCGAGGTCGGAGCGAACGGCCTGATCGAACTGCTCGACACAACCGTCGCCTGACGTTTTGCCACGCGAATCGCGCGATTTTTCGCGCGCTGGTTCGCTAAGAACGCGCCCGCGCGGCGCGGGCGGGGGCGAGGTGGCGGCGGAGGGCGAGGAAGGGGACGAGGCCCAGGGTGGTCACCCCGAAGCCGGTGAAAGCGGCCGCCGCGTAGCCGTCCAGGATACCCTCCGACACGATCGGGTTGGGGATGGCGTCGGACGCGAGCACGTCGCGCACCGCTTCCACGTCTCCCACTGCGGTGGCGACCACCGCCAGGATCACCGCGCCGCCCATGGCCGCACCCAGCGTGAAGCCCTGGTTGCGGAAGAACTGGTGGGCGGCGGACGACCGGCCGATCTCGGTCGAGTCGCTGATGGCTCGCAGCAGGGTGAGGCCGGCGTTGGTGGCCAGACCCACGCCGGAAGCGACGACCACCATCAGCCCGAGGATCACCGCTAGTGGGGCGTCGACCACGATGGAGATGCCCAACGCCGCCAGGCCGGGAGTGGTCAGCGAGAACCCGACTGCCATCACCGACGATTCGGCCATCCGATCCAACAAGCGTGACGACAGGTTGGCCCCGAGCGTCCACCCGATCACGAAAAAGAACACCGACCAGGCGGTCAGGGCCTCGGAGGCGCCTCTCCCACCGCGAACATACAGGGTGATGAACGAGCTCATGGCGACGGCTCCCGACACCAACAGGGCGAGGGACACGGCCAAGGTCGAGAACGGCTGGTTGACGAGATGCCGGATGCGCATGATCGGGTCGTCGCTACGTCGGATGTGGAACCACAGGCCGACCCCGGCCAGGATCGCTGCTCCCAGCCAGGGGAGTGAGCCGAGGCCCAGAGTGTCCACGGCCAGCAAGAGGAAGGTGTTGAGTGCCAGCACGCCGATCACCCCGGGAACGTCGAGCCGGCGAGAGTTCCGGGTGTCCATCGGACCGGGCATCACCCGCCAGCCGGCGGCCAGGGCGATGAGTCCCAGGGGAACGTTGACGAGGAAGATCCAACGCCAGTTGAGCGTGGTGAGCATGAAGGCGGCGATGCCCGGGCCGGCCACTCCCATCACCCCCCACACCGTGGCGTTGGCGGCGAACGCCCGCCCCACCAGATGCCCCGGGTAGATGAGTCCTACCGCGGCGATGCCGACGGCGATGACCGCTCCTCCGCCGGCGCCGTGGATGAGACGGGCGGCGACCATCACCGGCATCGAGGGCACGAACGACGCCATCACCGCCCCGCCGACGAACAGGACGATGGCACCGCGGAACACGGCACGAACGCCGTAACTGTCCACCAGTGGACCGGCCACCACCGTCGCCACCCCCG
Source organism: Acidimicrobiia bacterium (assembly GCA_046565785.1). Classification (GTDB taxonomy): domain Bacteria; phylum Actinomycetota; class Acidimicrobiia; order Spongiisociales; family ZC4RG35; genus DATHWB01. The sequence goes on along the minus strand of JBKHXZ010000060.1, from coordinate 342 downwards.
ACATCAGCAGATACCCGGTCACCACCCAGGGCAGCAGATGGACGTCTCCCAGGTCGGAGGCGACCTGAGGCAGGGCGGCGGAAACGGCCAGACCCTCGAAGGCGGCGAGCGCCACCGTGGTGTAGATGGCGATGGAGGCGGGGAGGAGTTCTCGGGAGAGGACGCTGACAGGCTGGGTGGTCACGACCTCGGCAGACTACGGCCCAGGCCGGGGTTCGAATCCGTCGTCGGCGCTGGTTCAGTCGCCCATGCACACGCCGAGTCGCCGGGCGGACTCGATCCAGGGATGGTCCAGCGGCACCGTCTTGCGGACACCGGCCACCTCTTCCAACGGCACCGGCA
>JBKHXZ010000059.1:0-8349 GCA_046565785.1 Acidimicrobiia bacterium | reverse complement strand
TCGACGCACGCCGGTGGGCTGCGGAAGCGGCCGACGTGGCAGAACGGTTGAACTGCACCTGGTGGGATGCACTCCACCTGCAGTGGGAGGCGTCGCACAGCCGGCGGCTCGGTCATCTCGACGAGTCGGCCGAGTGGCTGGAGCGGGCGTATCGGTTGGCACGGGATCGGGGCACGATCAACCAATTGGCGTTCGTGACGTCGAACCAGGCAGCGCTCTTCTGGACCGTGGGTGACGTCGACGCCACGTATCGGAAAATCCGGGAGTTCTCGGATGCCAACCGGCAGGCAGCCGACACCCCGTACAACCCGTTCGTCCTCGAAATGGCCGCCGCCGTTGCCCTCGCTTGGGATACTCCACACATCGGGGCGATGCTGTGCGGCGCTGCCGAGGAGTGGCGTCGTCCGGGGGGCCTCACCGAGCATGGCATGCCGATTCCGGGTTGGGACACGGAACGGCACGAGGCAGTCGTCGCTCGATTGAAGGACGCCCTGGGAGTCTCGGGTTACGACCGGGCGTCCGCCGACGGCCGAGCCCTCGGCCGGGAAGAGGCGATGGAGCTGGCGCTGAGCCTGACCCCTCCAGACTGAATCGGGTTCGTCCACCAGTTCGTTTCGTGATAGGAACATGCGCACACACCGCGGAAGGGTCGAAATGAAGTTCGGATGGTTGTGCAGTCACGAGTCGTATCAGCCGGAGGTGCTGGTCGATCAGGCGGTCAGGGCGGAACAGGCCGGTTTCGACGTCGTGCTCGGCTCCGATCATTTCCACCCGTGGGTGGACGACGAGGCGGCAGCCGGGTTCGTCTGGTCCTGGTTCGGTGCGGTGGCGGCGCGTACCGAACGGGTCGAGTTGGGTACCAGCGTCACCTGCCCTCTCTTCCACTATCACCCGGGCTTGATCGCCCAGGCGGCGGCCACCGTCGATCGCCTCTCGAATGGTCGCTTCTTCCTCGGTGTCGGCACCGGTGAGAACATCAACGAAGGCCCGCTCGGGTTCGAGTTTCCCGGATACAAGGAACGGATCGAGCGGATGGACGAGGCGCTGGCAATCATGCATCGCCTCTTCACCGGCGAGAAGGTCGACTTCGAGGGTGCCTACTACACCCTCGACAAGGCCCGCCTGTACAGCCCGCCCGTGCGCCCGGTGCCGATCCTCATGGCTGCCGGCGGGCCCAAATCCGCCACCTTCGCCGGCACCAACGCCGACGGTCTGATCACCAGTGTGAAGGTGCCGGCCGAGACCATCGAGAACGTGATCGACCCGTTCCGGGCGGCGGCATCCGAGCACGGCAACACCGAAACGATCATGGCCACCCGCTGGACCGTCTTCGCAGCCGACGAGGACGAGGCGTGGTCCGCCCTCGGTTCGATGCGGGGCTTGCGCGCTCCCGGCCGGCTCGAGGCGGTCGACCCGATGGTGTTGCGCCAGCGGGCGGACGAGATGGATCGGGACGAAATCCTCGGCAAGTACACGATCGTTTCGTCGATCGACGAGCTGGTCGATGCCTACGCTCCGCTGGTGACCGAGATCGGTGCCACCTACGTCGCCATCCAGATCGCCTCCACCGACCCGGACCGGGTCATCGACATGGTGGGAAGAGAACTGCTGCCGGAACTGCGTCGCCGAGCCGACGCCTGATTACGAACGGATCCATCCGATGAACGATCGCTCTCATACTCGTGGAGGGTTCCTCCTCGTCGCCGCCGGCGCGGCCCTGTGGGGCACCGACGCCATCTTCCGACGGGGCCTCGCCCTCGATCTCGCCGCCCCGGTACTCGTCTTCTTAGAGCATGCGGTGCTCGTACTGATGACCTTGCCGATCCTGTGGATCAAGCGAGACCAACTCCGCAATCTTGGTCGAGGGGATTGGATAGCGGCGGCGGTGATCGGGGCCGGATCTTCGGCCGTGGCGACCATTCTGTTCACTTCGGCGTTCCGGTATGGCGACCCCACCACTCCGCTGCTCTTGCAGAAGCTGCAGCCTTTGGTGGCAGTGGTCGGCGCCCGGCTCCTCCTCGGTGAGCGGCTGCTGCCCCGATTCGCCTGGTTTCTGCTCGGCGGTCTGGCCGGCGCATACCTGGTGGCGTTCCCCGATCCGGGGGCGGTATCGGTGAGGGCGTTGACTCCCGCATTGTTCGCGGTGGGTGCGGCTGCACTGTGGGGTCTGGGAACGGTGCTGGGCCGACGTCTCGCACCGAAGATTCCGTTCTCCTTGCTCACTGCGCTGCGTTTTGCCATCGGTCTTCCCGCCGCAGGGTTGATCGTGGCGGTGATGGGCGAGACGGAGGCGGTCGCTGCTGTTTCGGGGACCGACATCCGCGGGGTGGTGGCGTTGGCCTTCGTGCCGGGGCTGGTCGCACTGATGTTGTACTACAACGGGCTTCGTTCGACGCCGGCCTCGGCAGCGACTCTGGCCGAGCTTGCTTTCCCGCTGACGGCGACGGGAATCAACTACGTGGCATTCGGCACCGTGTTGACGGCTTCACAGTGGGTGGGGGTGACCCTGCTCGCCGGCACCATCACCACCATGAGCTGGCTGTCCCGCACCGGCGACCGCGAAGCGCTCGGTGTCCGCACTGTGAGACTCGCCGAAGCCTGATCATCCAAGTCTGTCGCGGCGAGGCCGTTTGGGGAGCCATCATCGCAGGACTGCACCTCTGAGACCTCTCACCTCGTCGGCAGGTCTCCTCTTCCTTTGTCCCCCCAGGAGCGTCAGCGACGTTGGGGGGACAGGTCCGCCTCTGGCGGACCAGGGGGGAGGTCGGTGAATGCTCGACGGGTTGGATCACCTTGTTGGCGGAGGGGGAGCGTTCGTCGACGCTGCGGGACTGACACCGCATGCGATCGGGGACCTTTGCCCCTGGGCGGTTGTCACAGCGGTCCGGTTGAATGGCCGGGACGCTTCCGACGAAAGGCGAAACAGTGACCTACCACTTCAGCGTGACCGTCCAGGGCGAGTTCGAAGACGTCGTGGCGCGGACCCGAGCGGCGCTCGCCGAGGAGGGGTTCGGGATCGTGTCGGAGATCGACATGGCCGCAACCCTCAAGGAGAAGCTGGGACACGAGATGAAGCCGTATCTGATCCTCGGTGCCTGCAACCCTCCGTTCGCGCTGAAAGCCGTCATGTCCGATCCGGGTATCGGAACGCTGCTGCCCTGCAATGTGGTGGTGCGCTCGAACGGGGAGGGGGTCGTGGTCGATTTCATGGACCCGGAGGCGGTGCTGGACCTCGTCAAAGCTCCCGGTGTGCGTGAGGTGGCGGACGACGTTCGTACCCGAATGGAACAGGTCAGGGATTCGATCGCCTGCGGGTGAGCGACGTGTGAACCGAACACGGAGCAGGTGCGTACTGGCGAACGACGCGAAACAAGGAGGAGGTCATGCGTCGTCTGTTCCTCGGGGTTCTGCTCGCGATCATCGTCGGTGGTGCGCTGCCCGCAGCAGCAGGACAGCAGCCCACCCGCGCGGTCAATGCGATCGACAGGAATGGGGGAGTGAGCGCCCCAGGACCGCACTGCCATGTGAATCTCATCGCCAGTGCTCATGCGCGTGGATTCGACACGATCATGACGGGGGCCATCCACCAAGCCCACGTCGTTACCGGGCTGTCGGGTTCCGTGTTCGCCGCCGATCCCGACTGCGTCAGCTGAAGGATCGTGCGGAAGGGTGAGAGGTCGGGTCGCATCCCCCGGGTGCGCCCCGACCTCTCACGGAGTGGTCAGCGTGACCCGAGCTGGCCGCGAACGGCACCTGCGGGATACTCGGCGTTGTGCACGTTGACGTAGTAACTGCCGGGGTTGGCGAAGATCTCGGCGGGTGAGGTTCCAGAGATCCGTGCGTCTCCGACACTGATGCAGTCGGCCGCCTGCCCGCCCTGTGGCCACGCCAGCGTGACCACCACCGGCCCGTTCTCGCCCGGTCCGCCCTCATGGATGTGGGCCATGAACGGCGCTCCCGGGGCGGCGTCGATTTCGCTGATCTTGTCGACCAACAGCACGTAGCAGAGGGTGTTCCGCTCAGGATCGCCGTCGACTCCGAACACGTAGATCTCTCCCCGGCCGTCCGGGTCGCCGACGATCCGGTTGTCCTTGCCGGAACCGACTTCGGATCTTCCGTCGAGTTCGGCTACCAGAACCGGGTTGGTGTGGCCGGCGTTAGCTGCCCGGTTGGTGCCCGCCACCAGCGCGAACACCATCGCCAATGTCGCCAGAATCGCCAGCGTGGCGCGCCGATAGGTCGTCGTCATGACTCTCTCCTTCTCCCGCCCGGTCCTTCCGGGCCTCTCCAACAGCGTTCGGAGTAGCGCCCAGATCGGATTGGTCTGGACACCGAACTGTCGATCCGATATGTTTCAACAAGCGTTGAAATAGGAGAGGCGCATGTGGGCGATGATCGTCAAGGAGTTCCGGCAGGTGCGCCGGGACCATCGGACGTTGGCGATGATGATCGTGATGCCCGTCGTGTTGCTGGTGGTCTTCGGGTATGCCGCCAGCTTCGACACCAGCTCGATCCCTACCTGGGTCGGTGGGTCGAACGCCGAGATGCTCGCCGAACGACTGCCCGACCTATTCGAGATCGAAAAGGTGGACGCTGGCCTCGCCCGAACCGAAGCGGTGGACGGGCTCACCGAAGGGGAGGCAGTGGTAGTGATCCTCGCCGACCAGGCCAGCGGAACTGCGTTCATCGACGGGTCTGAACTCTTCTCGGCGCGAGCCGCCGTGCAGGCGATAACGGCCGGAGCCCCACACATCGAAGTGGAGGTCCTGTTCAATCCCGAGCTCGACACCTCGGTGGTTCTCGTCCCCGGATTGGCGGGACTCATTCTTCTCTTCATCGGCACGGTGATCACCAGCCTCGGGGTGGTGCGGGAACGTCAGGCGGGAACCCTCGAACAGCTCGCGGTCATGCCGCTCCGGCCTCGGGACGTGTTCGTCGGAAAGGTGGCGCCCTATTTCCTGGTGGCGGCGCTCGACCTGGTGGTTGTCCTGGTGGTGGGCTCGCTGGTCTTCGACGTGCCGTTCAACGGTTCGGTGTTCACCCTGGCCCTCGGTTCGGTCCTGTTCCTGTTCGTCACGCTCGGAGTGGGTGTCCTGATCAGCGGCGTGTCCGAGAACCAGGGCCAGGCGGTGCAGCTCGCGCTCATGACGCTCCTCCCACAGGTGCTGCTGTCCGGCATCATCTTCCCGCTCGAGTCGATGGCTACGGCCGTTCGCTACCTCGGCTATCTCCTCCCGCTCACCTGGTTCAACCAGATCGCCCGAGGGGTCATGGTGCGAGGCACCTCGATCGGGTCGCTGCTCGTGCCGTTGGGGATCCTGGCGGTGTACGGGGCGATCGTCTTTGGTCTGGCAGTCGTCCGCTTCCGACGCGATCTGGCTGCTTCCCGACAGGTCGAGGCGGTGCCGGCATGACCTGGGGGCTGCTGGGGGTAACCGTTCACTTCGGCGGAGCGGTCGCGCTGGGTGACGTCGACGTCCGCGTCGAACCCGGCGAGATCTCCGCCGTCGTCGGCGGTGACGGTGCCGGCAAGACCAGCGTCGCCCGCACCCTGGTCGGGCTGACGGTGCCGGTGCGGGGTGAGGTGCGGCGACCGGCCACCGGCGGCGTCGGCTTCCTCCCGGCCTCCTCCGGCGTCTGGCCCGACCTGACCGTCATCGAGAATCTCGCCTTCGTCGCCGACGCTCATCGACTCACCAGGGGTGAGCGCAAGGAACGGTTCGAACGTCTTCTGCACGTCGCCGGACTGGAGCAGACCGCCGACCGGCTCGGCGGCCAACTGTCCGGCGGCATGCGACAGAAGCTGGGACTGGCGATGGCGATGCTCGCAGAACCGTCGCTGCTCGTGTTGGACGAGCCATCCACCGGGGTTGATCCGGTGAGTCGAACCGAAATGTGGAGTCTCATGAGCAACGCCGCCCTCAACGGAACCGGAGTCCTCTTCACCAGCACCTATTTGGACGAGGCGGAACGGGCACACACCATCACCGCACTGGAGGCGGGCCGGGTGCTCGCCGCCGGAACCATCGAAGAGATCGCTGCTGCGGTTCCGGGTTCGATCGGTGACGTTCGCGGCGAGCCGGATCGCAGTTGGCGCCGCGGGCGGAGCTGGCGGTCATGGAGCCCCGACCCTTCCCAGGGTGCGGGACGACGTGACCTGACCGATCTCCTCGTGGCGGCCGCCGTTGCTCGGGAAGCGGGGCGGAGGTGATCGCCGAATTGGTGGGTGCCACCCGCATGTTCGGGAGTGTGGTGGCAGTGAATGGAGTGTCGTTCGGAGTCGACCGGGGTGAGATCGTCGGATTGGTCGGAGCCAACGGCGCCGGAAAGACCACGGCATTGCGCATGCTGCTCGGACTGGTGGATCCGACGGCGGGAACGGTCCGCCTGTTCGGTTCGGCTCCCGATCGTGATGCGGTCCGACGGATCGGGTACGTCCCGCAAGGGCTGGGTCTGTACACCGACCTGACGCCGCGGGAGAACATGGCGTTCCAGGCGGGGGTGTTCGGATTCGGCGCACCGGCGTCACCACCGGCGCTCTCCGAGTGGTGGGACACTCCGGTCGAACGGCTCCCCGTCGGAGTACGCCGCCGGGTGGCGTTCGAGATCGCCATGGCGCACATGCCTGAGCTGCTGGTGCTCGACGAACCGACCTCCGGGGTCGGCCCTCTGGGCCGGGCCCGGCTGTGGGACACGATCCATGCCGCCGCCGAAAACGGGACGGGAGTGCTGGTGACCACCCATTATCTGGAGGAGGCGGAGCAATGCGACCGGCTGGTGATGATGGCCCGTGGCCAGGTGGTGGCCACCGGCAGCGTCGACCAAGTCGTCGGTGACCGCACGGCGGTACTCGTCCGCACCGACCGGCCGCAGCAGGTCGCAAACGTGCTCGAGCCGCTCGGCGTGATGATCCGCATCACCGCCGACGGGATCCGCCTTGCCGACCTCGATGCCGCCACCGTCGGACGTGTGGTGCGAGAGGCAGGAGTCGATGCGCGTGTCGAGCAGGTGCCGGCGAGCCTGGACGAGACCTTCGTAGCCTTGTCGCGGTGAACACTCGACGACGCGGCCCACGCACCGGCGATGCGGACACCCGAGGCGAGATCCTGCAGGCCGCCCGCGGCCTGTTCGCCGAGCGTGGATACGACCGGACGACGATCCGAGCAGTGGCAGCGTCGGCCGGGGTGGACCCGGCCCTCATCCATCACTACTTCGGTACCAAGGAGGGCTTGTTCACCGCCTCGGTGGCATTGCCGATCGACCTGCCGCGGCGACTGCCCGAGGTGATCGCCGAGGATCCGGCCACTGCCGGGGAAGCGGTCGCTCGGCTGTTCTTCAGCGTGTGGGAGAACGAGCAGGCACGCGAGTCGCTGGTCGGACAGTTGCGTCATGCCCTGACCACCGGTGAGCCGCCGGTGATCGCAGGGTTCATCACCAGTGCAGTGCTGGGAAAGGTGGCTGCGGTGATGGAGGGGCCCGACCGGGAGCTCCGTGCCGAGCTCGTAGCCTCCCATCTGCTGGGCGTGGCGCTCCTCCGGTATGTCGTCGTGCTGGAGCCGTTGGCGTCGGTGGAGCCGGAGGAGATCGTTCGGATGGTCGCCCCGCGCATCCAGGAGTACCTGGCCTGAGAGTTGACGCGCACGACCCCGGCTCCGGGGAGAACGGAGCCGGGGTCGATGAGTGATCGCGACGGTCTGACGACCGTGACGGATCAGGCGCCGAAGGCCTGCTCGAAGGCTGCCTCGTACTCAGGGGTGGCGACGCCCGAGTAGCCGCATCCGTTGACCACGCCATCGGTGGCGGTGATCAGGTAACGCTGGCCGACTTCCAGGCTGGGAGTCCCGATCAGGGCCTCGAAGCCCGGCGTGTAGTTGATCTCGACGATTTGGGCGTCACCGCCGGTGAACCAGCGGTCCACTTCGATGGTCGCCACCGAATCGGTCAGCTCGATCACGACACCGCCGAACGCCGGACTCATGTCCTTGAGGATCTCGACGTCGAAGGGGAGACAGGACGCCATAGCGTCGCCGCCGTCGGCGCTGAGAACCAGCGGGGCCGGGTCGTCGCCGGAGCCGACGCCGCCGGCCAGGCCGAAGCCCAGCACGGTGACCGCCACCGCGGCGGCGACGGCGACGATGAGTCGATTGCGGGTGCGCTCCATACGGGGAGCGGGGGTTTGGGTCGACATGATGTCCTCCATCAGTGCTCGGGCCCGATCGCTGGTGATCGGGTCCACCGGTTCCGAAGGAGGGGTCGGGTTAGACGCCGACAGCCTCTGTCTGAGCTGGTCGTCGTTCATGACCGTTCCTCCTTGCTGTGTTCACGGTGTGAGTGTCCGGAGGACGTCTC
>JBKHXZ010000058.1:0-4154 GCA_046565785.1 Acidimicrobiia bacterium | reverse complement strand
GTGGTGAACCCCGCCGAGCGCCGATGATGGGAGAGAACGTGCCTAGTCGGCGAGGGGCAACTCGTCGGCCTTGGACACGATTCGGATGGCATTCCCCCGCCGCCCGAATCGGACAAGCGAAGAGAGGGTCCGGTCCCCCTCCGGACCCTCTCTTTTTTGTTTTCAGCGACAGATCGAATCGACCAGCGGGTAGGGATTCACCGGGGAGCCGCCGCCCGGGTGGTATTCGAAGTGGAGATGCGGCAGATAGTCGGGGGCGTTGCCGGTCGAACCGTTGTACCCGATGATCTGTCCTTCGGTGACCCTCACCCCCGAAGTGATGCCGTCGGCGTATGCGTCGAGGTGGGCGTAGTAGTACTCGTCGCCTGCGTCACTCAACAGCCACAGCGTGATGCCACCCAGCGTGGACGTGGTGGCTTGCTGGATGACACCGGAGTAGATGGCGGCGATCGGTGTGCCTCGGGCGGCGATCATGTCGACACCCTCGTGGGCCCGTCCCCCCGAGCGGGGCGCACCCCAGGAATCGACGAAGGTCACAGGCCCGGCCACCGGACATGCGCCTCCCCCCACCGGCGCGGGGTCTTGGGCCGGGAGCGTGGTCGTCGTTGTCGTCGTCGACGACGTGGTCGTGGTGCTCGAAGTGCTGGTCGTGGTGCTCGACGTGGTAGTCGACGGTTCGGCAGTGGTCGTCGGAGCCGCTGTCGTGGTCGTCGTCGGCGGGATGGTGCTGGTTGTCGTGGTGGTCGACGTCGCCAAGAAGATCTCCTGGGCCCGTAGCTCCTCCAATTCCGCCAGCCGAGACGCCTGCTCCTGCAAGGAGGCGTTGACGTCGGCGGCGAGACCCGCCAGTTCCTCTTCGTTGACCGACTGGTCGGCGAGGGCCTCGGCCAATTCGACCCGACGCCGCTCCAGTTCGGCCGAGGTGGCGAGCAGGCGGGCGAGCGCCGCCTCGGAGTCATCGGCGAACGTCGACAGGTATTGGACTGCCGCAGCGTAGAACTCTCCCTCCGAACCGAGGACGGCGGCGACTCCTTCGCCGGCCGCCACGTCCATGTAGAGGCGAACTGCCGACTCCTCGAGGTCGGTCAGGGCGGCCGTGAACTCGATCTCGAGGCGTGCCTGACTGTCGGAAAGTTCGGCGATCTGGGCTTCGAGCGTCGCCTGACGCTCCCAGCTGACTTCGATCGCCACCGCCAGCTCATCCGCACGGCGCTGCAGTTCGGCGAGGTCTGCCTCGGCTCGGGCGATCTCTTCGGCGGTGTCGGCGAGAGCGACCGGGCCGAAGACGAGCGCCCAGGCCAGAAGCAGTGTCGTCAGGATTCCCGCGGCGGCGCGAGCCTGCTGATGTGGCGGTGGGGGCACACCGTCCTCCTCGGTCGTGATGGAAAGTCTACGGAGAGGAACCGCTTCGGCCAGGCGCGCTCAGTCCACGACCACCCGGCCCTACGAACGGTCGAAGTGGAGTCGGCGGTCGCCGGCGAGTTTGACGAGGTGCGCTGTCACGCTGCGGGCGGCCAGCGGATACAGGGACCGATCGACCGCGGCGTACACCTCCTCGACGATGGCGTCGACGTCGGCTGCGCCTCCACGGATGGCGGCGAGGATCTCCTCCTCCCGCTGCATCCGGTGGGCGATGTACCAGTCGATGACCTCGGCCGGGTTGTCGATCTCCGGGCCGTGCCCCGGGTAGAGACGCTCGAACGTTTCGCCCTGCAACCGCCGCAGTGACGTCAGGTAGGCACTCAGGTCGTCCACCATGACCGAAGAACCCCCCATGATGTGATCCCCGGTGAAGAGGACCCGGCCGAGCCGGAAACACAGATGATCGTCGGCGTGTCCGGGAGTGTGGAGCACGACGAGCGACCGGCCGGCCACGGTCACGGCAGAGCCTTCGACGAGCCTGTCGTCGGGTTCGAACTCCGGTCCGGGGCCATATCCCAAGGCTGGAGCGTCGTGATCGGCGGCGAGCGGATTGGCCAGCGGGGCGTGGTCGACGTGGGTGTGGGTGACGATCACCGCGTTCAGACGACGATCTCCCAGCGTCGTATGGATGGCGAACTCGTGAGACCGTTCCCGGGGCCCGGGGTCGATCACGACAGCCTCTTCGTCGTCGCCGACCACTCAGGTGTTGGTGCCCGGTCCGGTGAACGGTCCCGGGTTCGGGGCGAGGACCCGGTCGATCCTCATGATCCGAACCGAGGATCGTTGTCGACTCTCAGCCCCCGTTCGAACGGCCGGGGTTCGATGGCCGGGATGACATCCAAGGCTCGGGCCTCTGCCAGGAGGCCCCCCACCGCGGAGAATCGGCTGACATATCGGAGGTGGCTGACGGTGGGAAAGATCATGGGGAACCGATCCTCAGCGTGGAGTGCGAGTGCCTCTGCGACCGGCATCCACCTCACTTCGATCAGCTCGTCGCCTGCGGTGAGCCGCCCGTCGGCGGCAACCACGTAGAACCGGGTGTCGAACCGCTTCGGCACGAACACCGGGGTCACCCAGTTCGACAGGTAGACCAGCGCCGGTGCGTCGAACCGTGCGCCGACCGATGCCAATCGCAGATGTGCGGATCCTTCGCCTGGCGGAACCTCCACTCCGGCCGGGTTCGTCAGTGCCAACCCGACTTCCTCCCAAGTCTCCCGGAGTGCAGCCAGACGCCAGGCTTCGTCTTCGTCGGAGGCGGCGGCTCGGTCGGCCAGGTCCACCGCACCTCCCGGGAACACCCAGACATCGCCGAACGGGCCACCTGGCGGTCGGCGTCCCATCACCACCTCGACTCCGCCCCGGCCGTCACGCACTACGAGCAAGGTCGCGGCTTGACGAACCGCCGTCACAGGACGACGACTTTCACCGTGTTCAGGAACCGCACCCGCACCAGCTCGCGGATCCACGGCACCATCAACGCCAACCCGGCGAGATCTGTGAGGACTCCGGGAGTGACGAGGAACGCTCCTCCAACCAGGATCATCGCCCCATGCGCCAGTTCGACTCCCGGAACCTGGCCGGACTGGAGCCGCATCACGATCTCGCGCCACACCACCCGACCCTGACGGGCCACGAGCCGGGCCCCGAGAAGACCGGTCACCAGCACAACGAGCGCAGTCCACCCGAAACCGATGGCGTCGCCGATCAGTCCGAGCAGGATGAGTTCGGTGACAGGCAATACCACGAACAACAACAGGCGTATCACCCTGTCGACGTTAGGCGATCCGAGGCCGAACGATCACCGTGGGAATAGGCTGCCGAGCGTGGAACCCGGCCGCCCTCCCAGCGTCGATCGTCTCGCCCGTGGCCTTCCCGACGGACTCCCGGCGGCCGTGGCCGTCGACATCGCCCGTATGGCGATCGCCCGGGGTCGCTCGGACCCCGGTTTGGACCCGACAGCGGAAGCCACCCGACTTGCCACCGCCCTTCTGGCGACGAGGCAACGGCCGGTGATCAATGCCACCGGCGTGATCCTCCACACCAACCTGGGCCGCGCTCCGATCTCGGAGGAGGCCGCGGAGGCTGGCCGGGCGGCGACGGTGGGATACACCAACTTGGAGCTCGACACCCTCACCGGCGAACGCGGCGGCCGGACCTCGTATGTCACGGCTCTGATCCGCTCGATCACTGGAGCCGCCGACGCGCTGGTGGTGAACAACAACGCCGGGGCTCTCTTCTTGGTGCTGCAAGCCATGGCGAAAGACCGCCAGGTTCCGGTTTCCCGCGGGGAACTGATCGAGATCGGCGGCTCCTACCGCCTGCCCGAGCTGATGAGTGCCACCGGATGCACGCTGGTCGAGGTGGGGACCACCAACCGGACCCGACTCAGCGACTACGCCGACGCGATCGGTCCGTCCACCGCCCTCTTACTCAAAGTCCATCCGTCCAACTACCGCATCGAGGGTTTCTCCACCGACACACCTCTTGGCGATCTCGCGAGCCTGGCCCACGAACATGGGCTTCCCGCCGTGTTCGACGCCGGGAGTGGGCTGATCGACGAGCGGACGCCGTGGCTCGACGGTCCGCCCCCGGCCTGGCTGGCGGGCGAGCCGGGAGTCGTCCAGTCGCTGGAGGCCGGAGCCGACCTGGTTCTCTTCTCGGGCGACAAACTGCTGGGAGGCCCCCAGGCAGGGATCATCGTCGGGGACGCCGACCTGATCGCCGGGCTACGT
>JBKHXZ010000057.1:0-23979 GCA_046565785.1 Acidimicrobiia bacterium | reverse complement strand
TGGTGGCGACGTTCGCTGCGGGCTCGGCGCTCTCGTGGATCATCAAGGCGGCGCGCGGCGAGGACCAGCGACTCATCGTGTCGTCGTTCCTGAAGCGGAGCCTCTCGTACTCCGCCTTTGTGGGGGCCTTCGTCTTCGCGGAGTCGTTGTTGAGGATTCCCGAATCGATCGGCTGGCACGATGCGTGGCTGTTCGTGGTCGCGGCCTCGGCAGGGTTTGCCGGTGAGGTGGTCACGAGTGCAGTGTTTCGCGCCGGTGTCGGGGGCTCCAGTCCTCGCTTGTTCGTGGCGCTCGACACCGCTCGAGATCTCAACGTGTACCTGTCGCTGGTGGCGGCCGGTGCGTTGTTCGGTATCGCCTTCGAGGCCATCGGCTGGTGGGCCTTGGCGGTCGCGGCGCTCCCGTACGCCTTCGCCCACGGGGCGTTTCGCCGCTACGTGGATGCCCGGCAGACTTACTTCCAGACCATGCGGTCGTTGGCCCGGATCCCGGAGGTGGCAGGGCATGCCGACCCGGGACACGCCGCCCGAACGGCCGAGCTGGCGGTGGGGGTGGCCGCCGAGTTGGGGCTGCGGCCACGGGATGTCGACACGGTCGAATATGCCGCGCTGTTGCACGACATCGGGCGTATTTCGCTGAACGAGCCCAGCGTGTTGCGGATGGGGTTCACCGACGGCGACATCGCCAAATGGGGATCGGAGATCGTGGGCGAAACCTCCTATCTGGCCGAAGTCAGCGACGTGGTTCTGCGTCAGCACGAGCCGTATCGGACCCCCGGAATGGAGTCCAACCAGGACGTTCCGATCGCCGCCAAGATCGTCAAGGTGTGTTCGGCGTACGACGAGTCGACCCATGAGCAGGGGTTCTCTCCGCTGGAGTCGATGGAGCGGCTGCATCGTGGCTCGGTGTACGACTACGACCCCGAAGTGGTGGCGGTGCTCCGCCGACTGTTGGAACGCCGCGGCGACTTCGACCGGCCTCGCGCCCGGGCCTGACCGATCAGCGACCGCGAGCGGCCGATCCGCCCTGGAGCTTGACGCCCGGCTTGAACCAGCGAACCGGGCGCCGCAGTTCCGCCTCGAGGAAACGGCCGAGTCCGACGGCGAGGAACACGTCACCGATCGAGATCACGGTGCCCTGATTGGCGATTCGAATCGGGATCACGTCCCCGAGGAACACCAGGATCGTGTCGGGGCCCATTTCGGTGTGCTTGGCGGCTTCGGTGAGGTCAGCCCCGCCCGGCTGGAATCCCGCCGCAACTTCGATGGCGCCCTCCAGCACCGGCATGCCGCCGTTGAGCGCGATAACCGTGAAGTTGAGAAGCACACCCATGCCGGCAAGCCAGAGTCCGGCGCGGTCCCGGTTGAGGATCATCAGCGCCATGAGCGGCAGGTACGAAACCAACACGAGGTAGAACCCGGCGTCGGGATCGATCCAACCGGCGATGCCCTGCATGGCGAATCCCAGGGGCAGCAGCCACCACATCCGCAGCCGGATATCGGCCAGATTGGTAAGGCGTCCCCCACGTAACACCGCTACGGACATCGCCACGAACAAGACGATGACGAGCCACAGCATGTGGAGCGCACGCTATCACAGGCGTCTGCGGGCAGAATGGGGGATTCAATGGTCAACTACGAATATTCCGACGCGGTCGTCACGCTCACCATCGACGAGCCCGAGCGGCGCAATCCGCTGTCTGCCGAAGCCATCGAAGGGCTGATCGACGGCGCGCAGCGGGCCGTCGACGACCGCCAGGTGTCGGTCATCGTGATCACCGGGGCAGGTGATGCTGCGTTCAGTGCGGGAGGTGACCTGTCGTCTGGTTTCTTCGACGAACCAGTCCGTCACCATGCCGTTCGCGGGCGATTCGCCGACCTCCTCCGTCTTCTCTGGCGGGGAGGCAAGCCGACCGTTGCGCGGGTGAACGGACATGCCCTGGCCGGAGGGTTCGGGCTGGCGGTCGCCTGCGACATCACGATCTGCGTGGACGACGCCAAGCTGGGTGTTCCCGAAGCGCGGGTGGGGCTGTGGCCGATGATGATCACCGTGGCCTTGTGTCGGGCGATGCCACAGAAGGCGGCGTTGGAGCTCATGCTCACCGGACGGACGATTTCTCCCGACGAGGCCCTCCGCATGGGGGCGGTCTCGCGGGTGGTGCCGCGGGCGGGTCTCGATCAGGCGATCGAAGAGACCGTTGCGGCGTTGCGGAAGGGGCCTGCGTCGGTGCTGTTGGGCCGGGACGCATTCATGGCGGTGGCGGCGACGGATCCGGATACGGCCCTCGATCGGCTGCAAGGTGGACTGACTGCGGTGTCGGCCACGCTCGACGCCCGGGAAGGGGTCCTCGCCTTCGTGGAGAAACGGTCCCCGGACTTCGGCGGGCACTGAGTCGTTGCACAACCCACCCCTCTCGATAGCCTGACGCTGGTGCGCAGAAAGATTCGGATCGCCGGCTTCGCCATGGTGTGGACGGGGGTGTTGACTCTCGGCATCGTCGGCTACCAGTTGGTGGTCACCGACCTGTTGAACGATCAGGTTCAAGCAGACGCCCGGGAGACGCTCGTTGCCGAACTGGAGGAGCGCAGGGAGACGTTGGATACGCCGGTGACGGTGACGGTGCCCCCGGACACCACCGATGCCACCGGTACGACCGCCCCTCCAGTCCGCACGATCGAGTACTTCCCCGAGGAGGCCGTCGCCGAAGGGGAGCCGCTCGGAGCGATCCGCATTCCGTCGATCGAGGTCGACTGGGTGCTGTTCGCCGGCGTCACCCCGTCCACCCTCAACCAGGGGCCCGGCCACATGCCGTGGACTCCACTGCCGGGCCAGCCCGGCAATGCAGTGATCTCAGGGCATCGCACCACCTACGGCGCTCCGTTCTTCGATCTCGACCAGCTTCAGCCGGGGGACATCATCGAGGTGGAGACGGCGATCGGTGTTCACACTTACACCGTGCGCGAGACGATCATCGTGTCACCGACCGACGTGTGGGTGACCGATCCCAAGCCGGGCGCCTGGCTGACGCTGACCACCTGTAATCCCAAGTTCTCCGCCGCCCAGCGTCTGATCGTCCAGGCGGAGATGACGGCAGGCCCCAACCTCGCTTACGCCCAGCACCTGTTCGATCAGGAATTCTCCGACGTGTCGTGAACTCAACCGAGGTCGTCGAGCGCGGCGGAGAGTTGGTCGGCGGTGACTCCACCCGCGTACGACCAGCGGATCACACCCTGGGAATCGATGATCACGGTGAACGGCATCCCTGGGGACGGATACCGATCGCGGAGACGTCCGGTGGCATCCATGCCCACCGGATAGCCCGGCTGGAGTTCTGACGTCAGGGCCCGGGCGTCATCCTCGACGTCGTTCACCGCCACTCCGATCACCGCCACGTCCGGACGGGCGGCGGCGAATGCCGACAGTTCGGGAATCTCTTCCCGGCAGGGGAGGCACCAGCTCGCCCACAGGTTCAGCACCAGCGGCCGACCGTCCTCGGTGAGGTGTTCGGACAACGTCCAACGGTCGCCGTCGAAGAGTTCGACGACCACCTCGGGAGCCACTCCGCCCAGCTGGCCTGCTGCTCCGGTCTCGGTCGATCCGAACGCCTGGGCGACCACCAATCCGATTGCGATGACCAGCAGGAACACCAGGGTGAGTCGTCCCCGTGCCGGGGCGAGCGGTTCCGGTTCCGGGAACACGTCGGCGGCGTGCGAGGTTGGCATCGTCGATAGGGTATTGGGCTCCCGGAAAGACGAGGACGACGTGGCATTTTTCAAGAGTCGCGGGACCGAATTGGATGGTGTCGATGCCAACCGGATTCCGCCAGGACAGTACGTAACCGACCGTTTCCCGGTGCTCCACGCCGGAAGCGTCCCCCGCGTCGACCTCGCCTCCTGGGAGTTCACCGTCGACGGTCTCGTCGCCCAGCCCGCGTCGTTCACCCTCGACGAAATCAAGGCGATGCCCACGGTCGACAAGGTCTTCGACATCCACTGCGTGACCAAGTGGTCGAAGCTGGACACCACCTGGCACGGGGTCGAAGTCGCGTCGTTCCTCGACCGGTTCGACATCGACCCGGCGGCAACCCACGTTCTGGTCTCCGCCGAACACGGGTTCACCGCCAACCTGCCCCTGGAGGACCTGCGACGGCCCGACAACCTGCTGGCGTGGCAGTACGACGGCGAGGATCTGGATCCGGAGCATGGGTGGCCGCTTCGGCTGGTGGTCCCACATCTCTACTTCTGGAAGTCGGTGAAATGGGTGCGCGGCTTCCGGCTGTTGGACCACGACGAGCCGGGTTTCTGGGAGCGCAACGGGTACCACATGTACGGCGACCCTTTCCGGGAACAGCGGTACTGGGGAGACTGAGCAGCTTTGGACTGGCTCACACGGTGGGCCGTCGATCGCCCTGACCGGCCGTTCCTGACCCGCGATCGGGAAGTGGTGGACTTCGCTACCGCTCGAGAGCGCATCGCCGGCCTCGTCGGGGGCTTACGGGCGCGGTACGGGTCGGGAACACATCTGGGTGTGGTGATGGCGCCGGAACCGGACTCGGTCCTCACCGCCCTGGCAGTGCAGTTCGCCGGCATGGTGCTGGTCCCGCTGCCGGTCTCGGGGCGGGCAATGTCGGCGGAGCTGGCGGAACGAGCCCAGGTCACCGACGTGATCACCGCCGTCGACGAGGTCCCGGCTCCGATGCCTGAACTGGATTCGTCGGCCGACACTGCCGCGGTCTTCTCCTCCGGGTCGAGTGGCGTTCCCCGGGCGGTGCGGCTCACGTGGGACAACATCGAGGCGAGCGCTCGGGCATCGGCAGTCCACCTCCAACACCGGCCCGACGACCGGTGGCTGGCCGTGCTTCCGCTGCATCACGTTGGCGGACTGTCGATCGTGTGGCGGTCGTTGCGGGAAGGCTCCACAGTGGTGCTCGCGGGTCCATTCGACGTCACCCGCACGGCCTGGCTGCTCACCACCGGGAGAGCCTCGCTCGGTTCGTTCGTCGGGGCGATGCTGGAGGCGTTGGCCGATGCCGGGCTCGACAGGGCACCCGGGTTCAGGCACGGACTGGTCGGGGGTGGGCCGGCCAGCGAGCGGGCGCTGTCGGTGGGGGGAATGAGCCTGCTCCCCACCTACGGGATGACCGAGACCGCCTCGCAGGTCGCCACCGCCGATCCGGCCGACCCCGACCCTGGCAGGCTCGTGCCCTTGACCGATGTCGAGATCTCGATCCGAGGTGACGGCCGAATCGTCGTGGGGGGGCCGATGGTGTCCCCCGGTGAGGTCGGAGGCCCGGAGCGGGACGGCCCGTTCGTCACCGCAGACACCGGACGATTACACGAGGGTCGGCTGGAAGTACTCGGCCGGGCGGACGATGTGATCGTGACGGGCGGGGAGAACGTGATGCCTGCTGCCGTGGAAGCCGTACTGGGACGAATCCCCGGTGCGGGCACCGTGGCGGTGGTCGGTCTGGCAGACGAGCGGTGGGGGCAGATCGTCGGCTGTGTCTACACCGGTCCCGCCACCGAAGACGAACTGGCGGCGGCGGCCCGTGACCTGCTGCCGGGATTCGCCGTGCCCCGCCGTTGGCGACGAGCCGACCAAATCCCGATGCTCGGGATCGGGAAACTGGACAGGGCGGCGCTCAGGGATCTGTTCGACTGATCACTCGGATCCCGGCTCGCGCCGCAGACGCTTTTTCTCACTGTGGGCCCGCTTGTCTTCTAGCCGGCGGCGGCGCGACGCACGGGTGGGCTTGGTCGGTTTCCGACGGCGGGGCTGTTTCTGCGCGTCGAGAAGGATCTGGCGGAGGCGAGCCCGGGCGAGCATGCGGTTGCGAAACTGCGAGCGGCTCTCGGCGACCGAGACGACCACAACCGGTTCGCCGAGCTTGGTGAGCATGCGATCTCGTATCTGCGGCGGGAACGCCTCACTCGACGCCAGGTCGAACACCAACTCGGCCCGGGTGTTCGAGCGGTTGGCGTGTTGGCCGCCCGGGCCGCCGGAGGTGGTGAACCGCCAATCCAGTTCGGCGGAGGGGATCGTCCAGTCTCCGATGTCGAGATCGTCGTTAGGAGACTGGCCGGACATCAGTCCGCGTAGTACTCGTTGCCCAGGTGAGTGATCAGTTCCTCACCCATCCACGAGCGCAACGTGTTCTTCAGCTTCTTCTGCTGGATGAAGATGTCGTGCTCCGGGTACAGGCCGGGAGCGGTCTGGGGCGACTTGAAGTAGAACGACAGCCACTCCTGGATACCGCTCTTGTCGGCCCGGGCCGCCAGGTCGAGGAACAGGGCGAGGTCGAGAACCAGCGGTGCCGCCAGGATCGAGTCCTTGCACAGGAAGTCGACTTTGATCTGCATCTTGTAGCCGAGCCATCCGAAGATGTCGATGTTGTCCCACCCTTCCTTGTCGTCACCGCGGGGCGGGTAGTAGTTGATGCGGACCTTGTGATAGAGGTTGCCGTACAGCTCGGGGTTGACGTCGGGTTGCAGGATCGTCTCCAACACGCCGAGCTTGGAGACCTCTTTCGACTTGAAGTTCTCGGGGGCGTCGAGAACCTCGCCGTCCCGGTTACCGAGGATGTTGGTCGAGAACCAGCCGCTGATGCCCAAGCTGCGGGTCTTGAGGCCCGGGGCCAGGATCGTCTTGATCAACGTCTGGCCGGTCTTGAAGTCCTTCCCGCAGATCGGCACCCCTTCCCGTTGGGCGAGTTCGACCATGGCGGGGAAGTCGACGGTCAGGTTGGGCGCGCCGTTGGCAAACGGAACTCCGGTGGTGAGCGCGGCATAGGCGTACAGCTGGGACGGGGCGATGTCCGGATGGTTGGTGCGGAGGCCCTCTTCGAACGCTGCCAGTGATTGGTGGACCTCGCTGGGGTCTTCGTAGGCCTCGGTCGACCCGCACCACACCATGACCAGCCGGTCGCATCCGTTCTCGGAGCGGAACCGCTCGATGTCTTCGGTGAGCCGTTCCACCGCCTCCATGTGCGACGAGTACGAGGCGACATGATCGGTGTTCTCCAGCCGGGTCACCCAACGGCTGTCGAAGACCGCTTGCATCGGTTTGATCGTCCGCATCTCGTCGCCCACCGACTCCAACAGGTTGGGTTCGAGCACGCCGGCGCGCATTGCTGCCGAGTAGGCGTCCTCGGAAAACGGATCCCAACCTCCGAACACGAGGTCGTCCATCGAGGAGAGCGGAACGAAATCCTTCACCAGGGGTGACCGCCCTTCGGTCCGCTTGCCGAGGCGAATGTGGCCCATTTGTGTCATCGACCCGATGGGGAGCGACAGACCCTTGCGGGCGGCGAGCACGCCGGCGATGAACGTGGTCGAAACGGCTCCCATGCCGGGCAAGAGGACGCCGAGGCGGCCGGTGGCGGGTGCGATAGGGGTGGCGGGCACGAAGACTCCTGGTCGAACTGCGGACCAGCAACGATAAACCGTGCGGATAGGACCGCCGCCAGGCCCGGGCGGTACCATCGGCGGCCGTGACCACCGAAGAGATCAAACCGGCCGTCGATTTCGCCCTGCTGGCGGATGCGGTCCAGGTCGTTCAGGGAAAGCTGTACGTCCTCGGCGGAGGGTGGGACACGCTGTTCGTCGTCGATTTCCCGGCTCGCTATCCGACGCTGGGGTTGGGACTGCGGGTCAGGGTGCCGTGGAGCTGGACCGACCAGGTGCTGATCATCGGTGTCGACCTGCAGGACGAGGACGGTGGGCGGGTGCTTCCCACACCGCCGGTCACCCAAGGTGTGAAGATCGCTCGGCCGCAGGGGATTCCGGAAGGCAGCGATGTGGGCGTGGCCCGCTCGTTCACGTTCAACAACATCTCGTTCCCGTCCGCTGGGGCGTATTCGTTCGTGGTCACCCTCAACGAAGAGGTGGCCTCCCGGCTCCGTTTCTCGGTTCGGCCCCGGCCGTCTTGACCGCCGAACGGCTCCGCATGTTCCCGCTGGGAACGGTGGTCTTCCCATTCAGCGGTGTTCCGCTCCGTGTGTTCGAGCCTCGGTATCAGGCGCTGGCAGATGCGGTTCTCGAGGAACAGGCCACGTTCGGAACGGTGCTGATCGACCGAGGCTTCGAAGTGGGTGGTGGGGATGTGCGATGTGCGGTCGGAACCCGGCTGCGGGTTCTCGCCCATCAGAACCTGGCTGATGGACACCGGGCGATCGTGGCCGGAGGCGTGGAACGAATCCGTGTGCTCGAATGGTTGGAGGACGATCCGCATCCGTGGGCGTTGGTCGAACCCGATCCGGACATGCCCGAAACGATCGACGATCTGCGGCCAGACGTGTGCTCCAGATTGGAGCGACTTCTGGCGATGGCATCGGAGTTGGGCGCGGACACCGCAGGAATCGACCTCGCCGTCGAGGGAGACCCGGTGGCAGTGTCTTATCAGTTGGCGGCGGTGATCCCGGTGACACCACTCGACTCGTACGCCCTCCTTTGTGCGCCCGGCCCCCGACGCAGACTGCAACAGGCGATCGCCATGCTGGACGACCAGATCGAACTGATACGGCTCCAGCTGTCCGGCTCGTGATGCTGACCGGGGCGATCTTCGACTTGGGCGGCGTGGTACTCGACTCGCCGATGGACGCCATTGCACGGTTCGAACGGTCCGCAGGGCTCCCGGCGGGAACGGTGAATCGACTGGTGGCGGCTAGCGGAGCCGACGGAGCCTGGGCACGGCACGAACGAGGCGAGCTGGGGAGGGACGCCTTCCTGGCTGCCTTCAGGGAGGAGTTCGCCACCGCGGGGTATCACGTCGACACTGAGCGACTGCTGAGACGGTGGACGCCTCGATTCGTCCTCGGCCGGGTGTACTCGCCGAGGTCGACCGAATCCGGCAGGCCGGGATACGGGTGGCGGCGTTGACCAACAACTGGACACCGTTCGGCTCGGATCCGCTCACCCGTCACTTCGACGTGGTCGTCGAATCGGTCGTCGAAGGCACGCGAAAGCCCGAGCGGCGCATCTACGAGATCTGTCTCGAGCGTCTGGCATTGACCTCGGAGCGGTGTGTGATGTTCGACGATCTCGGCCCCAATCTGAAGACCGCCAAGCAACTGGGCATCACCACAGTGAAGGTCACCGCCCCCGAGGACGTGATCGCCGCGGTTCGCCAGCATTTTCCCTGAACCTGCGCTTCATTAGACCGCCGCCCCTGGCCTGCCCGTCGGTCAAGTTCGGACCTCGACATGCCGATGCAGTTGGCGTGGTCCGTCCCAGCCAGGGAGGGACGGCTCAGCCGTCCCAGTGGGGAGCGGACGCGAAACCGCCGGGCGGGGCGTTCGCCTGCCCGGCGGTTTTGACCTTTTCGCGACCTGGGACGACCATGACGGCCTTCCCCTCACCACTACCTCTCTCATGTCGCGCCGTTTTCTGCTTTTCGTTGCCCTGTTCGTGATGGTCCTGCCGCTACCCGCGCTCGCCGTCCCAGACCTCGACCTCCCCGACCAGGCCAAAGGCCCGGGAGTTGCGGGGCCGGTCATCGCGGTCGAGAACCCGGTCGACCGGATCCATCTCGCCTTCCCTCAAGACCCGGACCTCACGTGGTTCCTCGACACCTTCGGTCACGTGCGCGCCGGTGGCCACCGTCACATCGGGGTGGATTTGCACGCTCCGAAAGGGTCCCCTGTGTACGCAGTGGCTGCCGGGGTGGTCATACGGATGGACATCACCCCCCGAGCCGGAGCGTTCCTCGTGATCGACCATGGCGCCGGATGGGAGTCGTGGTACATGCATCTCGACACCGACAATCCGGGCACCGATGACGGCCGGGGAGGCTTCGCCGCTGCGTTCGCCCAAGACATCGCCGTCGGCGGATTCGTCGACGCCGGCCAGCTGATCGGCTACGTCGGGGACTCCGGCAACGCCGAGCACACCATGCCGCACACCCACTTCGAGCTGCACCGCGACGGCCGGCCCGTCGACCCGTTCTCGATGTTGGTGCGTGCCCACGAACGGGCGCGCATGGCCGTGATGGCCGAACGCCTGGCGGCACTTGCCGACCGGATCGTCTGAGGAATCAGATCTCGGCGGCGTCGTCGAGGGCCACCACCCGGGCGGCCACGTCGGTTTCAGCCAAGGCGACAGTCGCCGACTCGATCCCGGGGGTGGGACGGGAGCCTTCGCCCACCCAGATCACCCGCGTGACCGCCGCCTCGGTGACGGCTTCCACCCAACCTTGGATGACCCGGTCCGGGGTACGGGCGAATGCACGTTCCCGGTCGTCGGAGGCGGCCTCGGTGACGAGGACTGCGCTGAAGGCGTTGAGGCAGGCGCCCATCACGTGAGACGGGTCGGAAACGTCGCCCAACGCCACTTTCACCCCCTGCCGTTTGAGTTGCTCGGCGGCGTCGAGGTCGCTGACGAAGGCACGCACCTCCCGATCGGGTTCGATCAGGGCGTCGATGATCTCCCGACCCACCGCAGTATCGGCCCCGACAACGATGACCGGCATCGCTCAGCGGAGGGGTGCAGTGGTCGGTTCGATAGGGGAGGCGAGGTTGGTCTCTCCCATCAAGTGACGGTCGACGGCGGCGGCCGCCGCCCGGCCTTCGGCGATCGCCCAGACGATGAGCGATTGACCTCGTCCCATGTCCCCGGCGACGAACACGCCCGGTACGTTGGTGTGCCAGTTGCGGTTGCGCCCCACGTTTCCTCTGCCGTCGAGTTCCACACCGAACTGTTCCAGCATGGGGCTGGGTTCTGCACCGGTGAATCCGAGCGCCAGCAACACCAGGTCGGCGGGGAACCTCCGTTCCGAACCCGGGATCTTCTGGAAGGTGGGGCGGCCGTCGACGAAGACGGTTTCGACCCGGTGGGTTTCGAGCGCGGCGACGTGTCCGGTGCCGTCGTCGACGAACGCTTCGGTGTTGATCGAGAACTCCCGCTCTCCGCCTTCTTCATGGGCGGAGGACACCCGGAACTGCAGCGGGTAGGTCGGCCACGGCGTCGAGTCGGCCCGAGTGTCGGGCGGGCGAGGCATGATCTCGAACTGATGAACCGAGGCCGCGCCCTGTCGGTGGGCGGTCCCCAGACAGTCAGCCCCGGTGTCGCCTCCGCCGATGATGATGACTCGCTTTCCTTCGGCGCTGACCGGTGGGGTGTCGATGTCTCCCTCTTGGACCCGGTTGGCCCACGGCAGATAGTCCATCGCCTGATAGATGCCGTCGAGTTCCCGTCCCGGGATGGGCAGGTCGCGGCGGGCGGTGGCCCCGCCGGCGAGTACCACCGCGTCGAAGCTCGCCTGGACTTCCGCGGCGGTGACGTCGATGCCGATTTCGACCCCGGTGCGGAATCGGGTTCCTTCCGCTTCCATCTGGGCGAGACGACGGTTCAGGTGACGCTTCTCCATCTTGAACTCGGGGATTCCGTATCGCAGCAGACCGCCGATGCGGTCGTCCCGTTCGAACACCGTCACTTCGTGACCGGCTCGGGTGAGCTGCTGGGCGGCGGCCAGGCCGGCGGGGCCCGATCCGACCACGGCGACGTGCTTTCCGGTCTTCTCCGCCGCGACCACCGGCCGGACCCAACCCTCTTCCCAGGCACGGTCGATGATCTCGACTTCGATCTGTTTGATGGTCACCGGGTCGTCGTTGATTCCGAGGACACATGCCGCCTCACAGGGGGCGGGGCACAGCCGGCCGGTGAACTCGGGAAAGTTGTTGGTGGCGTGGAGCCGGTCGATGGCTTCGCGCCAGTGATCCCGATAGACCAGATCGTTCCAATCGGGGATGAGGTTTCCGAGGGGACAGCCGTTGTTGCAGAACGGAATCCCGCAGTCCATGCAGCGCGACGCCTGGGTCATGAGGCGATCGGCGTCGAAATCCCGGTACACCTCGTTCCAGTCACCGAGTCGTATCCCCACCGGGCGGCGTGCGGGCAGTTCCCGGCCGTGTTTGAGGAACCCGCGAGGATCAGCCATGAGCGGCCGCCATGATCGCGTCCAAAACCGGCTCGCCTCGCTCCTCGGCCCGGCGGGCCGCTTCCAGAACTCGCTTGTAGTCCTGGGGCATCACCTTCACGAACGTGTCGAGGGAGGTTTCCCAGTGGGCGAGCAGGCGCTGGGCCACCGTCGATCCGGTTTCCCGCAGATGCGCTTCCACCCGTTCACGGAGGAAGACTCGATCGTCGTCGTTCAGCGGGTCGAGATCGACCATTTCCAGGTTCACTCTGGTGGCGAAGTCACCAGTTTCATCGAGCACATAGGCGATGCCTCCGGACATCCCGGCGGCGAAGTTGCGGCCGGTCGGGCCGAGGATCACGGCCCGGCCCCCGGTCATGTATTCACACCCGTGATCGCCGACTCCTTCGACCACGGCCACCGCGCCCGAGTTGCGGACACAGAATCGTTCACCGACCAGCCCACGGATGAACACCTCGCCGCTGGTGGCCCCGTAGAGGATGACGTTGCCGGCGATGACGTTCTCTTCGGCGTCGAGGCGGCTCTCGGGGTGCGGGCGCACCACGAGCCGCCCTCCCGACAGACCCTTGCCCACGTAGTCGTTGGCGTCGCCGGTGAGTCGCAGGGTGATACCGCGGGGTAGGAAGGCGCCGAAACTCATGCCGGCCGATCCCGTGAAGTTCACCGTGATCGTGTCGTCCGCCAGTCCTTCACCCCCCAGGCGCTTCGTCAGGTGATATCCCAACAAGGTTCCGACCGTGCGGTTCACGTTGCGGATCGGGAGGTCCAAGGTGACCTTCTCGCCGGTCTCGATCGAGGCGCCGGCGAGTTGGATCAGGGTCTGGTCGAGCGCCTTGTCCAGGCCGTGATCCTGGGTGGTCTTCACCGACCGGGGAGCGTCCGACGGGAGATCCGGCACGTGGAGGATGGCCGAAAGGTCGAGGTCCCGGGTCTTCCAGTGTCCGATGGCGTCGGAGGTGTCGAGCAGTTCGGCGTGACCGATCGCCTCCTCCAGGGTGCGGAACCCGAGTTCGGCCAGCAGCTCACGCACTTCCTGGGCGATGTACTCCATGAAGTTGACGACGTATTCGGCTTTTCCGGCGAACTTCTTGCGCAGGTCCGGGTTTTGGGTCGCCACACCGACCGGGCAGGTGTCGAGATGACAGACCCGCATCATGATGCAGCCGGACACCACCAGCGGAGCGGTGGCGAACCCGAACTCGTCGGCTCCCAACAGTGCGGCGATCATCACGTCCCGGCCGGTCTTGAGCTGACCGTCGGCCTGGACCACGATCCTGTCCCGCAGCTCGTTGAGCAGCAACGTCTGCTGGGTTTCGGCCAGCCCCAACTCCCACGGCACGCCGGCGTGCTTGACCGAAGTGAGCGGCGAGGCGCCGGTGCCTCCGTCGTGACCGGAGATGAGAACCACGTCGGCTTTGGCCTTGGCCACTCCGGCGGCCACCGTGTCCACTCCCATCTCCGCCACCAACTTGACGTGGACCCGGGCTTCGGGGTTGGCGTTCTTCAGGTCGTGGGTGAGCTGTTTGAGATCTTCGATGGAGTAGATGTCGTGATGCGGCGGCGGGGAGATGAGCCCCACGCCGGGGGTGGAGTAGCGGGTCTTGGCGATCCACGGATACACCTTGTGCCCGGGAAGCTGTCCGCCTTCGCCCGGCTTTGCCCCCTGCGCCATCTTGATCTGTAGGTCGTCGGCGTTCACCAGGTATTCGGAGGTCACGCCGAACCGGCCGGACGCCACCTGTTTGATCGCCGACCGCCGGAGATCGCCGTTGGCGTCCGGGGTGTAGCGATCGGGGTCCTCACCGCCCTCACCCGTGTTGGATTTGCCGCCGATGCGGTTCATGGCGATCGCCAGGGTCTCATGGGCCTCGCGCGAGATCGAGCCGTACGACATGGCCCCGGTCGAGAACCGCTTCACGATCTCGGAGACCGGTTCCACCTCGTCGATCGGCACGGGGGGCCGAACCCCCGTCTTGAATTTGAACAGGCCGCGGAGGGTGGCGAGCCGTTCGGCCTGGTCGTCGACCAGCCGGCTGTACTCCTTGAAGATGTCGTAGCGGCCTTGGCGAGTGGCGTGCTGCAGCTTGAACACCGTCTCCGGGTTGAACAGGTGGATCTCGCCTTCACGCCGCCACTGGTATTCGCCCCCCAGGTCGAGGTCGCGATGGGCACGCTCGGCCGGGTTGGGGGCGAACGCCACCCGGTGCCGCCGGGCCACCTCCTCGGCCACGACGTCCAACCCGATCCCGCCGAGACGGCTGGGGGTGCCGGGGAAGAAGCGTTCGATCAGTTCGTCGCCGATGCCGATCGCCTCGAAGATCTGGCTTCCGATATAGGAGGCGACCGTCGAGATGCCCATCTTGGACATCACCTTGAGAATGCCCTTGCCTGCCGCATCGATGTATTTGGCATGCGCCGCCAGCCGGTCGACCGTGTCCACGTCGTACAGGCCCTGCTCGATGAGGCCGTCGATCGTCTCGAACGCCAGATAGGGGTTGATGGCGGCTGCTCCGTATCCCAACAGCAGGCACAGGTGGTGGACCTCGCGAGCTTCCCCGGTCTCCACGATCAGGGTTACCCGGGTGCGGTTCTTGGTGCGGATCAGGTGGTGGTGTACGCCGGCGGTGATCAGCAGCGACGGGATCGGTGCCAAGGCCGCGTTGACGCCGCGATCAGACAGGACGATTCCCGACACGCCGTCTTCGATGAGGGCGTCCACCTGGTCGAACACCGATTGGATCGCATTGCGCAGGCCCTGTTCGCCTTCAGCCACCGGGAACAGGCAGGGGACCACCGCGGTGTATCCCTCCACGGTGGGCACTTCGTCCATGTGGAGGAGCTGTTCGAGCTGGTGATTGTCGATGATCGGGCTGTCGAGCTCGATCATGTTGGCCGACCGCTCGTTGGGGTCGAACAGGTTCCCTTCGGGGCCGATCATCGTCCGCAGGGCGGTGACCAGCTCCTCCCGGATGGCGTCGAGAGGAGGGTTGGTGACCTGAGCGAAGAGTTGTTTGAAATAGTCGTAGAGGAGACGCGGCCGGGTGGAGAGCACCGCCAGGGGGGTGTCGGTCCCCATCGAGCCGAGTGCCTCCTTCCCGTCCCTGGCCATCGGTGCCAACAGGATGCGCAGTTCTTCGTGGGTGTATCCGAACGTCTGTTGACGCTTCAGGAGGGGAGCCGACTCTGCTCGGGTGGATACCCGCGCTTCGACGTCGTCGAGATGCAGCAGTTGGCGGTCGAGCCATTCCCGATAGGGGCGGGCCGAGGCCAGTTCGGCTTTGATCTCGGAGTCGCGGACGATGCGGCCCTTGGTGGTGTCCACCAGGAACATTCTTCCCGGCTGTAGGCGGCCCTTCTCGACGATGCGATCCTCCGGGACGTCGATCACGCCGACCTCGGAGGCCATGATCACCAGATCGTCGTCGGTGACCCAGTAGCGGCTGGGGCGAAGTCCGTTCCGGTCGAGGACGGCCCCGATGAGGCGGCCGTCGGTGAAGGCGATCGATGCAGGGCCGTCCCACGGTTCCATCAGCGAAGCGTGGAACTGGTAGAACGCCCGCACGTCGGGATCCATGTGCTCGTGCCGTTCCCACGGCTCGGGGATCATCATGAGCACTGCGTGGGGGAGCGAATACCCGCCCATGTAGAGCAGTTCCAACGCCTCGTCGAATCCGGCGGTATCCGAGGCGTCGGGTGTGCACACCGGGAAGATCCGTGACAGGTCGCCGGGGATCAGATCGGTTTTCAGCAGGGTCTCTCGGGCCCGCATGAAGTTGCGGTTGCCCTGAATGGTGTTGATCTCCCCGTTGTGTGCGACCAGTCGGTAGGGGTGGGCGAGCGGCCACATGGGGAAGGTGTTGGTGGAGAAGCGGGAGTGGACCAGGGCAAGGGCGCTCTCCACCCGATCGTCATGCAATTCGGGGAAGAACGTCGCCACCTGCGAGGCGGTGAGCATGCCCTTGTAGACGAAGGTGCGGCACGACAGGCTCGGGAAGTACACACCGTCGTGCATGGTCGATGCCCCGCCCATGGCCTCGTTGACTTCGTCGGGACCGGCCTGGAGGTGGATCTCGTGTTCGATTCGCTTGCGAATGACGTAGGCCTGTCGTTCCAGCGCCATCCCGGTGAGGCCTCGTCCGGCGATGAACACCTGGGTGAAGCGGGGCATGGTCTCCAATGCCGCCTTGCCGAGGATCGACGGGTCGACCGGGACGTCGCGCCAGCCCAGCACCTCCATCTCCTCGTCGGCGACGATCTCGGCGATTCGCTGCCGTGCGACCCGCGCCTGTTCTCCGTCCTGGGGAAGGAAGGCGATTCCTGTGGCGTAGGCCCCTTCGGGGGGAAGCTCGAAGTCGACCACAGACCGGAAGAAGCGGTCGGGGATCTGGATGAGGATGCCGGCACCGTCACCGGTGCGGGGGTCTGCTCCGGTTGCACCCCGGTGTTCGAGGTTGCACACGGCGTCGATGCCGTACTGGACGATGCGGTGGCTGCGCCGTCCTTTCATGTCGACGACGAAGTTCACGCCGCAGGAGTCGTGTTCGAAGGTGGACCGGTAGAGGCCGGCGTTCTCGGATCGAGTCCGGGCGGCGGCGCGGGCGTTCACACGGTTGGCGATGTGTGTGACGTCCTGCATGGGCCCTCCCTCGTATGCATTATGCGCATATGCGCAAGTCGGAAAGTGTACGCCGAAAGCGGTTGCAGAACCGAATCGGGAGGTCGGAATACCGCTCGACGTGATGGTGCTTTACACTATGGACGTAGTGGAAATTGAAGAGGTGAAGGCCTGATGGCGACCGTCGACATCGATCTCGGTGCATACAAGCTCGGCTGGCATGACTCGGAGGACGAGTACGTGTTCAAGCCCCAGAAGGGGTTGTCCGAAGACATCATCCGCCAGATGTCGAAGATGAAGGACGAGCCACAGTGGATGCTCGACTTCCGTCTGAAGGCGTACAAGCGTTTCCTGGCCAAGCCGATCCCCACGTGGGGCGGTGGCGGAGCGCTCGACGACATCGACTTCGACGACATCTACTACTACGTCAAGCCCACCGAAGGTCAGTCCAAGGACTGGGACATGGTGCCCGAGTCCATCAAGCAGACCTACGAGAAGTTGGGCATCCCCGAGGCGGAGCGTAAGTACCTGGCCGGGGTGACCGCCCAGTACGAGTCCGAGGTCGTCTACCACCGCAACCGGGAGGATCTCGAAGAGCTCGGCGTGTTGTTCTGCGACATGGACACCGCAGTGCGCGAGTACCCCGAGATCGTGCAGGAGTACTTCGGCACGGTCATCCCGCCCAACGACAACAAGTTCGCCGCACTCAACTCGGCGGTGTGGTCGGGTGGGTCGTTCATCTACGTCCCACCGGGCGTTCATGTGGAACAACCGCTGCAGGCCTACTTCCGGATCAACTCCGAGAACATGGGCCAGTTCGAGCGGACGCTGATCATCGTCGACGAGGATGCGTTCTGTCATTACGTCGAAGGGTGTTCGGCGCCGATCTGGACATCGGATTCGCTGCATTCGGCGGTGGTGGAGATCGTCGTCAAGAAGGGTGGCCGCTGCCGCTACACCACCATCCAGAACTGGTCGAACAACGTCTACAACCTGGTCACCAAGCGGGCCGCCGCCTACGAGAACGCCACCATGGAGTGGATCGACGGCAACCTCGGCTCCAAGCTGACCATGAAGTATCCGGCAGTGTGGCTGATGGAACCCGGCGCCCACGGTGAGGTGCTGTCCATCGCCTTCGCCGGGGACGGCCAGCATCAGGACGCCGGAGCGAAGATGGTGCACGTCGCTCCCAACACCACCTCGACGATCGTGTCCAAGTCGATCTCGAAGAACGGTGGTAGGGCCGGGTATCGGGGATTGGTCCGGGTCGAGCCGGGGGCGGTCAACGCCAAGTCGTTCGTGCGCTGCGACGCGCTCATCCTCGACGAGAAGTCTCGGTCGGACACCTATCCGTATATGGAGATCGAAGAGAACGACGCCGAGATCGGCCACGAGGCGACAGTTTCGAAGGTGGGCGAAGAACAGCTCTTCTATCTGATGAGCCGCGGCCTGACCGAAGAGCAGGCGACCTCGATGATCGTCGCCGGGTTCATCGAGCCGATCGTCAAGGAGCTCCCGATGGAGTACGCGGTGGAGATGAACCGTCTCATCGAACTCAACATGGCCGAAGCCGGCGCCATCGGCTGACCAACAGCGAAACCCTGGGTTCGCGGCCGTGTATGGCGCGGGTTCGGTGTCGCGGTTTCGCTGATCGGAACTCGCTTTGCCGCGCCCGCCGAGCGCCTCCGCGCATGCAGGGCGACGGCTGTGCCGCACCTGCAAACCGATGTAGCGAACCCGCGCTCTACAAGGGCTGGAACCCAGGGTTTCGGTTCTAGCGGTTCGAGGCGGAGACGGCGAGGCCGAGCACGAGGCCGCCGATGAAGGACCACAACCAGCTGTAGCCGCCGCCGGCGTCCAAAACGGGATCGACGTTGACGATGCGCATGATGGCGCCCAACGAGATGCCGCCGATGGCGCCGACCAGGATCGCACCGATCAGGTTGGAACGCTTCGACCCGAACAGTCCACCCAGCAGACCGCCGATTCCCCCGGACAGGGCGATCATCATGATCGCCTGGTTGGTGACGTCATCGAATGGCATGGCTCGTCACGTTACCCGGCGGTGCGCCCGCTACAGGAGTTCTTCGAGATCGATGCCGCACGACGGATGGCGGAGTTTGGCGAGCGCCCGGCTCTCGATATGCCTGACCCGTTCCCGGCTGATCCCCAGATGCTTGCCCACAGCCGACATCGTCCACGGATCGTCACCCGACAGCCCGAAGCGCAGATCGACCACGATCCGCTCTTCGTCGTCGAGGTGGGAGAGCGCGATCGCCATCTGGTCACGACGATCGGCGTCGGCAGTCTGGAAGTACGGGTCGGGGGCGGCGACGTCCACCACGAACTCGTGCAGCTCCGAGTCGCCGTCTTCGCCCACCGGCTTGTCGAGCGAAACTGTGTCGGTCGGTGCCCGCAACGCGGCTTCCACCTTGTCGACGTCGAGTCCGTTGAGTTCGGCGATCTCCTCGTACGTGGGCGGTCGACGCAACGACTCGGTGAGAATCTGACGGGTGTCGTGCACGGTGCGGACGATGTCGACCATGTGGACCGGCAGTCGGATCGTTCGTGCCGCGTTACCCAGTCCCCGGCTGATGGCCTGGCGGATCCACCAGGTGGCGTACGTGGAGAACTTGAAGCCCTTCTTCCAGTCGTACTTTTCGACCGCTCGAATCAGGCCGAGATTGCCTTCCTGGATCAGATCCAGCAGGTCGAGCCCGCGGCCGGTGTAGCGCTTGGCGATGGAGATGACGAGCCGCAGGTTGGCCCGGATGAACGCCATCCTGGCTTCTTCGCCCTGTTCGACGACGCGGCGCAGGCGGCGCGCCTCCGCCGGGTCGAGGTCGGGTTCGGTTTCGAGCTGGATCGCAGCCCGTCGACCGTGTTCCATCGTGCGCGACAGACGGATCTCGTCTTCGGCAGTGAGGAGCGAGTGGGAAGAGACCTCGTCGAGGTACATGCCGATGGTGTCGGCTGCTGCCGAATTCCGTTCGGACAACGATCCCCCTCTCGCTTTTGGTCAACGTATCAGCACCCTCCGACAGCCGCAACGGACTTTCCCCGAGGTTCGTTGAGTCTTCGCGGTTCGTACACTCAACGACACCGTGGCCAAGCGAACTCGTCAGCTTCGTCTTCTCGCCGTCATCACCGTCCTGTGGGCGGGATGGGCGGCGTTCGCCGCGTTCGGTCCTGAAACCCAGGCGATGGTCGAAGTGGTGGACGAGAGGGGAGAGCCGGTCGCCGGGGCCGCCCTGGTCGACGGTGACGATCAGATCGCCATCACCGGACCGGACGGCATCGCCCGACTGGATTGGTCCGACGAGTCGCAACTGGAGGTGCGTGCCGAGGGCTATCACGACCAGCCGGTGCTCGCGCCCACCGTCGATGCCGCTACCAAGGTGCGGCTCATGCCCCACACCCTGCGTGGCGTTGTGCAGGATCCCGATGGTCGTCCGGTCAAGGGCGTCTATGTGGAGTCGGGGCAGGGGAGTGCAGTGTCGGACGCTTCCGGCCACTTCACGGTTCGGTTGGCCGAACCCGGCAACGTCCGAGTGTGGCGTCCCGCCTGGCACCTCGGCGACTTCGACTGGGATGGAGGCCTGGGGGAGCGGACCATCACCATCGAGCCGCGGGTGATCAAGGCCGTCCATGTCACCGGCGAAGTTGCCGGTGATCCGGTCCGGTGGGCGGAGATGCTGGAGTTGAAGGAGACGACCGAGCTGAACGGTGTGATGCTCGACCTGAAGGACGAGTACGGGCTCGTCTACTACGAATCGCAGGTGGGTGTGGCTGAGGAGGCCAACGCCTTGTATCCGCTGTACGACCTGGCCGAGATCGTCCGTGACGTCGACGAACGCGGCCTGTACCTGATCGGTCGCATCGTGGCCTTCCAGGATCCCCAAGCCGCCCAGCGAATTCCCGACATCGCCGCCTTCGACACGGCCACCGGCGGGCCGTACAACAAGGGTGGTCAGTGGTTCCTCGACCCGACCGATCCCAAGGCGCGTGGCTATGCCCTGTCTCTCGCCGTCGAAGCATGTCAGTTGGGGGTCGACGAGATCCAGTTCGACTACGTCCGTTATCCCGATGGTTTGCCAGACACGGTGGTCTTCGACGGCGGATCCGACTCCGAGACCAGGGTGGCCACCATCGAGTCCTTCATGTTGGAAGCCCGTGAGGTGCTGCATCCTCTCGGGTGCGCGGTGGCCGGGGACATCTTCGGGTTCATCACCACTGCCCGCGACGACGGTGGGATCGGTCAGCAATGGGAGATCGTCGCCGACGCCCTGGACGTCGTGTCCCCGATGCTCTATCCCAGCCACTACGGGTCGGGCTGGTACGGGTTCGAGCGCCCGGTAGATCATCCCGGCGACATGGTGCGCCGCGCCCTGGCGGACGGTTTGAAGCGTCTCGAGCGGGGGACCGTGGTGCGGCCGTGGCTGCAGGACTTCGGCTACACCGCCGATCAGGTGCGAGCTCAGACCGAATCCGCCGAGGCGTTCGGCCTCGGGTGGATGCTGTGGAACGCCCATTCGAACGTGACGGTCGACGCACTCGACCCGGGGTGAGCCTCGCGTCGGTCCACACCGAGCTGGTCGACTGCCGCCGCTGTCCGCGCTTGGTGGAGTGGCGGGAGAAGGTCGGCCGGGAGAAGCGGGCAGCCTTCCAGGATGAGGAGTATTGGGCTCGTCCGGTGCCCGGGTTCGGTGACACCCAAGCCCGGGTGGCCTTGGTGGGTCTCGCTCCGGCGGCGCACGGAGCGAACCGGACGGGCCGCATGTTCACCGGTGACCGTTCGGGCGATTGGCTCTTCCGGGCGCTGCATCGGGCCGGGTTCGCCAATCAGCCGCACTCGCTGTCCGCGGATGACGGACTGGTGTTGACCGATGTGTTCGTGACTTCGGCGGTGCACTGTGCTCCGCCCGACAACAAGCCGACCGCCTCCGAACGGGCCACGTGCCTGGACTGGACGATCGCCGAGCTGCGAACGCTCGGAAACCTCGAAGTCGTCGTGGCACTCGGTGGACTGGGGTTCGATGCGGTGTTGAGGATGTGCGAGCCGCTGGGGTGGACCCGTCCGGCTCCCAAGCCGACGTTCGGCCACGGTGTCGAAATCGAGCTCGAGGACGGTCCGCTCCTGATCTGCTCGTATCACCCCAGCCAGCAGAACACGTTCACCGGGAGACTGACTGAGGTGATGTTCGATGCGGTGTTCGCGCGCGTTCGCCACCGTGTTGCTTCACCGTGACGCCACTCGCACTGCCGCCACTGCCGGGAACGTGAGCAGCACGGGGGCGATCGCCGTCACCCCTGCCTGACCGCCTGCCAACACCGCCAGGGCAGCAGTCAGGACAGCGAAGACGGCAGCCTCTCGGATCCGGCGCGGTTCGAGAGGCATCCGCGTCCAGTCACCCAATGACAGGACGGCGATGGGCTGGACCACGATGGCGGCGCCGACGAGCCCGAGCAGCACGAACCCGAGTGAGGTCAGATCGGGCACCGTCCAGTCGCCGAGCCGGTCCCCCAATGCTGCTCGTAGCGTCACGCCGACCGCCAACGCCGCTCCCCACAATCCGGCATTGACCGGCGGGTCGCCGGGCAGGGCGGCGTCACGGACGATGGCGAACGCCAACAGGATGCCCGCCGCCCACCCCCAGGGAGTATCCGCAACCAAAGTGGCGCCAAGTCCGACCACGGCATAGTCGGTGGTGCGAGGGGGAAGGCCAGTGCTGCGGGTGAGGATGCGGGCGGTGAGCATCGTCAGGAACAGCGCGGCAGGGGCCGGCGCGCCGAGAACCAAGGTCGGTGCCGGTGCCAACACTGCGGCGAGCGTGGCGGCGTGAGATCGATCCGGGTCGAGTTCCCTGGCCAACATCCAGGCTGCTGCCGACCCGAGCGCTCCGGCGAATGCACGCCGAATGTCGGTGGTGTCCAGCCCGTAGAGCACCAAGGCAGCTCCGGCAGGCACCAAGAAGAGGATCCGATTAGAGGTGAGCCGAAGATCGATGATCCGCCCGATGTGGGTGATGTCTGACAGTTTTCGCACGAGGCCGAACCCTACGAGGCGCTCAATCTGACAGGAAACGCAGCGCCGCTGCCACGTACACCTCGGCGTGGCGGATCAGGTCGTCGACTTCGACGTACTCGTCGGCCTGGTGGGCGATCCATTTGCCGCCGGGCCCGTAGACCACGACGGGGATGCCGGCGTCTCGCCACAGGACGGTGCCGTCGGTGGTGCCGGGCACGCCGCCGTAGACAGGTTCGGAGCCGGTCACCTGGCGATGAGCCGCGGCGACCGCCCGCACCAACAGATGTTCCTCATCGATCGCCGTTGGGGGCCGGTCGACCAACACCGTCGGTGAGATCTCGACCCCGGTGTGCGCCGTGACCCGAGCGGCGGCCTCCCCGACTCGCGCCAGCAAGGCGGCATGCTCGACTCCGGGAACGGTGCGGACGTCGATGGTGAGCAGTGCAGACGAGGGGATCACGTTCAACTGGGGCAACGATCCGGCGGCGAGGTGGGTGGGCGTGAGATAGGTCAGTCCCAACGTGGGATGCTCTCCGGGATCCGCCTGGTATGCGGCTTCGATTCGGCGGATCTCGGAGATCAGGTCCAGCGCCGCTCCGATCGGGTTGCGGCCCTGGTGGGGCATCGCCCCGTGTGCCATGCGGCCTTCGAAGTCGATGCGCAGCCGGATCGCTCCTTTCTGGGTGATGCAGATCTCGCCTGCTTCCGGCTCGCACACGATGGCGCCGTCCACTCCGCGAGCGTGGCCTCGCCGGACGAAGTCGTGCACCCCGATCATCATCTCCTCTTCGTCGCACAGGACGCCGAGGACGATCGTGCCGGGGAAGGGCCCGGCCGATTCGATCGCCCGGGCGGCGAACAGCATCGCTGCCAGACCACCTTTCATGTCTGCCGACCCCCGACCCCAGATCCGGCCATCCACCAGGTCGGCGCCGAACGGATCGCGTGACCATTCCTCCGGGTCGCCGGGAGTGACGACGTCGGTGTGTCCTTCGAACAGCAACGTCCGGCCTGCGAGCCCCCCGTCGAGGCGGATGATGCAGTTGGGCCGTCCGGGCGCCACCTCTTCTGTCACCGGATCCCAGCCCCAGGAGCGGGCGAGTTCGACCACCGCCGCAACCACCGGTGCTTCACCCTGCCCCGGCTGGTTCACACTGGGAATGCGAACCAGCCGGCGGGTGAATTCGACCAGGCCGTCCCGGTCGATGACCGGTCTCACGGATTGATGGCGAGCTTGGTCACGTCCAGCGACAGCCCGGGCAGGTCAGCCTCGTACCCGGTGACCCCCTGTTCGATCACCGACAGGGCAGGAAGCACGAACAGCCAGTTGTCGGCCGCCACCGCAGTGATCTCCTCCAGCACCGAGGCGTACAGCTCGTTGCGGGTGGCTTCGTCGGGCTCGGAT
>JBKHXZ010000056.1:0-3247 GCA_046565785.1 Acidimicrobiia bacterium | reverse complement strand
TGTACCTCGGTTGCCTCCCCGAGCCAGCGCATCACCGACTCGTACCAGATCCCGAGGCTCATGGTGTTCACGCCTGAACGGGCCGCGTCCTGTCGCCAGGTACGCGGTCGCGTCGGGTCCGGATAGCCGCCCCCGAGCACCTCGAGGTCGAGCGTGAGGGGCCGACCGACGGCGCCTTCGCCGAGAAGACGGACGATGGTGCGGTCGATGGTCAGGGTGCCGGGGGCCGGGACGACCTGTGTGACCAAGTGGGGATGTGCCAACGAGGCTTGCAGCATCTCGCGCGCCTGGGCGGCGTTCATCGCCATTCGCGCCTCGCAGAGGACGTGCTTGTCGGCGGTGAGGGCGGCGATGGTCACCGGATGGTGCATGTTGGGCCAGGTGCCGATCAGTACGGCATCCACCGCCGGGTCGCGTATGAGTTCCAGCCAGTCGGGATGGACGACCGGGATGTCGTGGGCGCGGGCGACCCGCTCGCCGGACTCCCGTGTGCGGTTCGCTACCGCCACGATCTCCGCCTCCGGGATCTGACGAAGACGAGGGATGTGGACTTCGACGGTGTTGGTGCCGGCGCCGACGATCCCGATCCCGACCCTGTTCATGGCACTCCTCCGACCCTCGCCATCGCGTGGCAGTATGGCCACGATACATCAGACCATTCGGTCGACTCGTGGAGGGCACTCGATGCGGAGGAACAGGCTGCGCGAATTACTCGATGCGGGGCTCCCGTCCCTCGGGACACACGTGCACAGCCCATGGCCATCCGTCATCGAAATGGTCGGACATTCGGGCAACTTCGACTACGTCGAGTACGTCGCGGAGTACGCCCCTCACGACCTGCACACGATGGACAACATCGGGCGGGCGATCGACTTGTTCGCCGACTTCAGCGGGATGATCAAAATCGAGTCAGGTCCGAGTGAATGGCTGGCGAGTCGGGCCATTGGGGCTGGCATACAGAACGTCCTGTTCGCCGACATCCGTACGGTGTCCGACGTGCGGAGCCGGGTACGGTCGGTGCGGCCCGACACCCCGGAGGACGGAGGCGAGCACGGCGTCAACATGCGGCGCTATGTCCGTTTCGGAATGGACGCCGGAACCGCCGAGTTCGTGGCCGCGATGAAGGGCGCGGTCGTGGCGGTGATGATCGAAAAGCGTCAGGCACTCGATGATCTCGAGGGGATCCTCACCGTGCCGGGCGTGGACATGGTGCAGTTCGGACCGGCGGACTTTGCTCTAAGCATCGGCAAGCCGGGCCGATATGACGATCCGGAGGTGGTGGCCGCCGAACAGAGAGTGATCGAGACCGCCCTGGCGCTCGGCAAGCATCCGCGAGTCGAACTCGGTTCCACCGACGGGGCTGAGCGATATCTCGACATGGGGGTGCGCCACTTCTGCGTTGGCACCGACGTCAGCATTCTCATGCAGTGGTTTCGTCGGGATGGCGCCGAGATGCGGCGCCTGCTGGAATCGACGTGACTGTCGGGATCGGCCTCAGCGTCTATTCGGGCTTGGGGCCGGCGACGGTCCCGTACCTGGATGCCGCGGCCGCAGCCTTCGACTCTCTCTGGTTTCCGGATCACCTGCAGTCGAACCGGACGGGTGGGGTGATGGAGGGGTGGACCCTGCTGGCACATGCTCTTGCCCGCTACCCGGACAAGACCTGTGGGCACCAGGTGCTGTGCAACGAGTTCCGCCATCCCGCCGTTCTGGCGAAGATGGCGGCCACTGCCCAGATCCTTTCGGCTGGGAGGTTTGTTCTGGGGATCGGAGCGGGCTGGCATCGCGAGGAGGCGGAGGCATACGGACTCGATTTCCCGCCGACACCGGAGAGGATCGCACGTATGGATGAGTCCATCGAGCTTCTACGCCTCCTGTGGACCGGAGGCTCGGTCGATCACGCCGGACGGTTCTTCTCGCTGCGCGGCGCCGAGTGTGCACCTGCGCCCGAGCCGGTGCCGCCGGTGATGGTGGGCGGGTCCGGCGAACGCCACCTGCTGGCGGTGGTGGCGAGGCAGGCCGATCTTTGGAACTACATCTATCGGGACGTTGAAGCGTTCGCCGGCAAGTTGCGGGTGTTGCATCGCCACTGTGATGACGTGGGGCGCGCCCCGTCAGCGATCGTTCCGGTGCTCGGCGTGCAGATTCTGATCGGATCATCCGAGAGGGAGATCCGGCGAATGGTCGAAAACGGCGGTGCTCGGTCAGTGGAGCAGAACGGGATCGCCGGTGACCCGCGTCGGGCGCTCGACCAGCTGCTGGCCGGAATCGATGCCGGGGCGAGGGCGATCGTCGTCGGGTTCGCAGATTCGCCTCGAACCGACGGTACCGAGTTGTTCGTTCAGGAGGTCATGCCTGGATTGCGCCTCGCCGGCCTGTCGTGACCACCCAGGGCGTTGAGGACGGAGATCTGATGCTGTACGAATTCGGCGGTGATCTCGATCCGGATCGATGGGTGGTGTCCACCGCGGGCCATGAGGAATGGTGAGTTGTCCCAGCTTCCGTCCTCGTTCTGTGAGGCGATGAACCACTCACCCATCCGTGCCGCGTACTCGACGTATACCGGGTCCCCTGTCGCCTCGGCCAGGACGGATGCACCCCATGCGAACTTGCACACTTGCACAGAGTCGGTGTGGTCGAACTGGGCGTCGGTCCCGAGGGTCGTCAGTCGGAGGTAATCCGCGGCCAAGCCAAGCGCGCTCTCGTCGCCGGTGGCCATGTGGTACCGGCCGAGAAAGGCGGCGGCGATCCCCGGGTTGTAGAACGCCTGTCGGGGCCGTGTGAAGTCCGTGACCACCTGCCACGCCAGCGTCTCGTCATCGCCGGGTCGGATCAACCTGTCCCCGTCCGTGGCGGTATACAGCCGCTCGGGCAGTTCCGTCTGAGCCGTGTACAGATTCTTCAACCAGTGGAACGCACCGTCAGCCAGGTCGGAACGTCCACAGGTCAGCCCCGTCATACCAAGCTGGGCGGTCGGGAAGAGATCCTGGCGCTCGTCGGTGCGGTGGTCGGGGTGGGCTGCGAGCGCTCCCCCGTGGTGCGGGTGCTGATAGGCCGCAAGGCGGTCGACCAGCCTGGCGGCCGTGTCGTAGCGTTCGAGATGCCACGCCCCGGAGGCGAGGTTGGCAAGGGGATAGCTGGACCATCGTGTCTCGAAGCCCGCCCGCGTACCGGAGCGGAGGTCGCCGAGTTCGTCCAGCGCATGACGTTCGACCCAGGACAGGACTGAGGCCGCCTCGAAGCGTTG
>JBKHXZ010000055.1:0-4313 GCA_046565785.1 Acidimicrobiia bacterium | reverse complement strand
TGGTCTTCCTGCAGGGCGCTGGTGGGGATGGTGTCGACGGACGCCGGGCCGGCGAGCCGTCGGTTCTCGGCGGTGAGGGCTGCTTGGGTGTAGTGGGCGATCATCAAGCCCGAGTTCACTCCCGCATCGGGGGTGAGGAACGGTGGCAGTCCGTGGGAGCGGGTCCGGTCGAGCATTCGGTCGGTCCGTCGTTCCGAGAGGGCTCCCAGGTCGGCGATGGCGATGGCCAGATAGTCGGCTGCGTGGGCGAGGGGGGCTCCGTGGAAGTTTCCGCACGATTCGACTCGACCGTCGGGCAGGATCATCGGGTTGTCGATGGCCGAGTCGAGTTCGATGGCGGCGACCTGTCCTGCGAAGGCGATGATGTCGCGCACTGAGCCGTGCACCTGTGGGGTGCAGCGCAGCGAATAGGCGTCTTGGACCCGGTCGTCGCCTTCGCGGTGCGACGCCACGATCTCCGAACCCGCCAGCAGTGCCATCAGGTTGGCTGCGCTGATGGTTTGTCCCACCTGTGGTCGGAGTTCCTGCAGATCGGCAGCGAACGGTCGGTCGGTGCCGAGCTGGCCCTCCACACTGAGGGCGGCGACCACGTCGGCGGTGCGGAGCAGGTCCCGGAGGTCGTGGAGGGCGAGGAGCAGCATTCCCAGCATGCCGTCGGTCCCGTTGAGCAGGGCGAGCCCTTCTTTGGCGGTCAGTTCGAGAGGCTGGCGACCGATCGCTGCCATCGCAGTGGCGCCGTCGATGCGCTGTCCGTCGGAGGTGGTTGCCGCTCCTTCCCCGATCAGCACCAGTGCGCACGCGGACAGGGGCGCGAGGTCGCCTGAGGCGCCCAGCGAGCCGTATTCGGGCACGACCGGGGTGATGCCGGCGTTGAGGAGATCGAGCATGACTTCCACGACCTGGGGGCGGATTCCCGAGTACCCCATGGCGAGGGTGCGGGCCCGGAGCAACATCATCGCTCGCACCACCTCCACCTCGATGGGGTCGCCAGTCCCTGCGGCGTGGGAGCGCACGATCGCCCGCTGCAGTTCGGCGCGTCGCTCCGGAGGAATCACCGTGTTGGCCAGGGATCCGAACCCGGTGGAAACCCCGTAGGCAGGGACGGTCGAGTTCGCCAGCTCGGTCACGATGTCTGCCGAGCGCTGCATGCGGGCGACGGCGGCGGGGTCGAGAACGGCGGTCCCGCCGTTTCGAGCAAATTCCACGACCGCATCCGGGGGAAGTCCGCGCCCATTCACCATCAGGGGTGGGGTTTCGGCACCCATGTTCAGTGACCGTGACCGACGGCCGTCCGACACGAGTCGCACTGGCCGAGGAGGGCGAAGTGGTGGAGGTTGACGTGGAATCCGTACCGGTTGCGGAGGAGATCGAAAGTGTCCTCCAGTTCTGAGATCGGTACCAGGATCATCGTCTCGCACGACTCGCAAACCATGTGGAGGTGATCGTGTTCGAGCGTGAGATGCCAGCGTCCGGGCTGATTGCCGAGGTGAACGTGGTGAACGAGGCCGATGCGAGCGAACTCGTCGAGCGTGCGATAACCGGTCGAAGGGTCGATCGGACCCGTCCCGCTCTCGGCGATGCCGGCGAGGATCTCCTGGGCTGTGACGAAACGCTCGCCGTGGCGTGCGAGTTCGGCGCAGATGGCGCGTCGGGGCAGAGTGAGGCGGAGACCGGCGTCGCGCACCTTGGCGTGGATCGCCTCTTCGAGAACGCGCGAATCCTCCACGAGCGGATACGGTACCGGGCCGCTGTTCTGCATGCCGCCATCCTTATTGCATGTGGTTGCAACCGCAACTTGACGCAACTAGCGTCGCGGCACCAGATCGACCAAGGGTGTTTCTCGATGCAACTGTCAGCGAATCGCCTCCGCGCCCCAGTATGGAGTGCGGACACATGACACAGGGCGACGAGGTGCAGAGGGCTCAGGGCCACGAGCACGACCACGACTCCGAGCACGACCACGACCATGGAGGTGACCACGGCGGTCATGACCATGACGGTCACGACCATGGGCACGACCACGATCACGACCACGAGCATCCCACGGGTCTGCTGGGGCGCCTGAAAGAGCTGTACCACCCGCACAGCCACGACTCCGCCGATTCGATAGACACCGCACTCGAATCGTCGGCGAAGGGGATTCGCGCCACCAAGATCGGATTGCTCGGCCTACTTGCCACCGCACTCATGCAGGTCATCGTCGTCTGGATCTCCGGGTCGGTGGCGCTCTTGGCCGACACGATCCACAACTTCTCCGACGGGCTCACCTCGATTCCGCTTTGGATCGCTTTCGTCCTCGGGCGGCGGGCGGCCACCAACGGATACACCTACGGGTATCGGCGTGCCGAGGACCTCTCCGGACTGTTCATCGTGGCGATGATCGCCTTCTCGGCTGTGTTGGCCGGGTGGGAATCCATCGATCGGCTCATCAACCCCAGACCGATGACCAACATCGGGCTGGTCGCTGCCGCCGGCATCATCGGCTTCCTCGGCAATGAGCTCGTCGCCATCTACCGCATTCGTATCGGTCGACAGATCGGATCGGCGGCTCTCGTCGCCGACGGCCACCACGCACGCACCGATGGCCTCACCTCCCTGGCAGTCCTTTTCGGCGCCGGTGGTGTGGCGATGGGCTTCCCGGCCGCCGATCCGATCGTCGGCCTGCTGATCACCGTCGTCATCCTGTTCGTGCTGCGTGATGCCGCCCGCCAGGTGTTTCGACGCCTCATGGACGGGGTGGACCCGGAACTGGTCGAAAACATCCGGCGACGCGCCGGCGAGGTCGCCGGAGTGCGGCGCATCGACGGAGTTCGGGTTCGGTGGATCGGGCATCGTCTGCACGCCACCGTGGACATCACCGTCGATCCGGACCTGCGCGTGGCCGACGGACACCGGATCGCCGACGACGTCACCAGTGCCCTGTTCACGAACGTCTCCAAGCTCGAAGACGTCGTCGTGCACGTCGACCCGGACGGCCACGACCACCGACACGATGTCGAACATCACATCACCAAGGTGGCGCATTCGGAGCCGAGCACCACGTGACCACCGTGGGGTCTGAACCCCGAGACGCGGCGGATGACACCCAGACGTCACCGCTCCTGTCGGTTCGCGACCTCGGCATCCGGTTTCGGGGTGCGGATCGTGATGTCTATGCCGTCAGCGGGATCGACTTCGACGTCCACCGCGGGGAGATCTTCGCCATCGTCGGGGAATCAGGCTCGGGAAAGAGCGTCACTGCTCTCAGTGTGATGGGACTGGTGCCGTCTCCACCCGCCGAGATCACGGGGTCCATTCGCCTCGAAGGCCGGGAGCTGATCGGCCTTTCGAACAAGTCGATGCGAGCCATCCGGGGACGTCATGTCGGCATGGTGTTCCAAGATCCGATGTCCTCGCTCAACCCGGTTCATCCGGTCGGCCGTCAGATCGGCGAAGGCATTCGCCTGCACATGGACACCTCACGCAAGCACGCCCGACGGCTGGCGATCGAACTGCTGGGACAGGTGGGGATCCCCGACCCGGCACGTCGAGTCGACGACTACCCGCACGAGTTCTCCGGCGGGATGCGCCAACGGGCCATGATCGCCATGGCTCTGGCCTGCGATCCGAAGCTGCTGATCGCAGACGAGCCGACCACCGCCCTCGACGTGACCGTTCAGAACCAGATCGTCGAACTGGTTCGGCGACTCCAGGCCGACCGGGGCATGGCGGTGATCTGGATCACCCACGACCTCGGAGTGGTGGCGGAAATCGCCGACCGGGTGGCGGTCATGTACGGCGGACGCATCATGGAGACGAGCACCGCGGCGCAGGTCTACGGGCGGGCTCGGCATCCGTACACCTCGGGCCTACTCCGTTCGATTCCTCGGCTGGACCAACCGATCAGTGTGCGGCTGGCGGAAATCCCCGGCACCCCGAGAACGGTCATCTCTCAACCCACCGGGTGCGTGTTCCACCACCGGTGCCCCATGGGCGGAGCCGACTGTTCCGCGGTGCTTCCCGAACTGCAACAGGTGGGAGAAGACCATCTGACCGCGTGCATCCATCACGACCAGATCACCGGTGCCGGCGAGATGTGGATCGAAGCGGCGTTGCGGACGTCCGTGATCCCCGGACGATCTCCCCACCGGCGTTCCGGTGAGGAGATCGTCCGTGTCGAAGACCTGGCAGTCCACTTCCCCGGTCGCCGGGCGAAGGCCAACCCGGTGCGTGCCGTCGACGGAGTGGATCTCACTTTGGAGCGAGGTCGAACCCTGGGCGTGGTCGGAGAGAGCGGCTGCGGCAAGACCACCCTTGGCCGGGCCCTCGTCGGC
>JBKHXZ010000054.1:0-7206 GCA_046565785.1 Acidimicrobiia bacterium | reverse complement strand
GTGGACGAGATCTACTCCTCACCGTATGTCCGATGCAGGCAGACGGTGGAGCCATTGGCGGAACGCTGCGGGCTCCCCGTGGTGGACTCAGACCATCTCGCCGAAGGCGCCCGCGGCGGTACGACGCTCGAGTGGATTCGAACGTTGTCTGGTCGTCACGTGGTGGCTTGCAGCC
The DNA here is from genome assembly GCA_046565785.1 of Acidimicrobiia bacterium. GTDB lineage: Bacteria > Actinomycetota > Acidimicrobiia > Spongiisociales > ZC4RG35 > DATHWB01. The sequence goes on along the minus strand of JBKHXZ010000054.1, from coordinate 7,031 downwards.
ACGGCGACGTCATCCCGTCGGTGATCCGCAGACTCGAAGAGCTGGGTGTTCCGCTTTACAGCCCGAACGGTGTGTTCGACGTGAAGAAGGGCTCGGTGTGGACGCTGGCACTGGAAGGGGACCGCATCGTCTCGGCCACCTACACACCGCCTCCCGCGCTCTGAGCCCAGCGATCAGCCCACCGCGTCTGCAACCAGCGCTTCCTGCTCGGCGATGTGGCGTTTCAACGAACCGGTAGCCGGGCTGGCCGCCGGAGCGCGCCCGGCATAGCGGGGTTCTCTGCCGAAGAGGCGGCGCAGCTCGTGCCAGAGGAACCCGTAAGCGCCCATGTTCTGCGGCTCTTCCTGGCACCAGACGAGTTCGGCTTCGGGATGAGTTCTGGCAACTGCGGTGAGCTCCTCCTCCGGAATGGGGAACAACTGCGGCACGCGGACGATCGCCACGGTCGATCGCTCCTGTGCATCCCGATGGGCGACGAGGTCGTGATACACCTTCCCGGTGCACAACACCACCCGCTCGGCTCCGGCTTCGACGATGGGATCGGTCACGACCGGCTCGAAGCGCCCGCTGGTCAGATCGGCGGTGGTACCGAACGAAGCTCGAGTCCGCAGTAGGGACTTGGGTGTGAACACCACCAGCGGCTTGCGCGGTCGCAGTAACGCCTGACGGCGGAGAAGGTGGAAATATTGGCCGCTGGTGGCTGGGACCACGACCCGCATGTTGTCGTGGGCGCACAGGTTCAGGAACCGCTCGATCCTGGCTGACGAGTGCTCCGGACCTTGACCTTCGTAGCCGTGAGGCAGCAGAAGAGTCAGGCTGGTGCGTTCCCCCCACTTGCTCTCCCCGGGAGCGAGGAATTGATCGATGATGACTTGCGCACCGTTGGCGAAGTCGCCGAATTGCGCCTCCCACATCACCAACGCTTCAGGCCACTCGATCGAATAGCCGTATTCGAAGCCCACCGCGGCGAACTCGCTGAGCAACGAGTCGACGATACGGACCCGGGTCCGGCCCTCGGTCAGGGTCTGCAAGGGAATCCATTCCTCGCCCGTTTCGTAGTCGGTGAGTTCGGCATGCCGATGACTGAAGGTTCCCCGCCGTGAGTCTTCTCCCGCCAACCGGATCGGTACCCCCTCCTCGGCGAGCGATCCGAACGCCAGTGCCTCGGCCGTTCCCCAGTCGATCGAGTCGTTCTCCAATGCTCGCCGCCGCTCGTCCAGCATCCGCTCCAGTTTGGGGTGCACCACGTGCCCCTCCGGAGGACTCGTGATGTAGGTGAGAATTCGTTCCAGTCGCTCGCGGTCTACCGACGACTTGGGATCCGTGACCGGCTCGGGAACCTGCCGGGGACCACTCGAGGTCGGCCCTTTCTCCCGTGAGGCTTGGAAAGCATGATCCAACTCAGCTTGGAACTCGGAAACGAGCTCCTGTGCTTCTGCGTCGGTGATGTCGCCTTGAGCGATGAGGCGCTCCATGTACAGGTTCCTCACCGAGCGGTGTGCATCGATCAGCTTGTACATCACCGGCTGGGTGTAGGAGGGCTCGTCACCCTCGTTGTGGCCGCGGCGGCGGTAGCAGATCATGTCGATGACGACGTCCTTGTGGAACGCCTGTCGGAAGGCGAACGCAAACTGGGCCACCCGGGTCACGGCCTCCGGGTCGTCGCCGTTGACGTGGATGATCGGAGCCGCCACCGTCTTCGCCACGTCGGTGGCGTAGAAACTCGACCGGGCATCGAGTGTCGAGGTGGTGAACCCGACCTGATTGTTCACCACGATGTGGACCGTTCCTCCTGTGCGGTAGCCGCGCAACTGGGACAGGTTGAGGGTCTCGACCACCACGCCCTGCCCGGCGAATGCGGCATCACCGTGGATGAGCACCGGCAGCACCTTGGTGTGCCCTTCCTTGCCGAGCCGCTCCTGTTTGGCTCGCGCCACGCCTTCCAGCACCGGATCCACGGCTTCGAGATGGCTCGGATTTGCGACGACCTGCACTTCGATCGGGCCGTGTTCGGTGTCGTATTTTCCCGACGCACCGAGGTGGTACTTCACGTCTCCGGAGTCGCCGAGCGACTCCGGATCGAGTTCGCCTTCGAATTCCCGGAAGATTCGTTCGTAGCTCTTCCCGATGATGTTGACCAGCACGTTGAGCCGCCCGCGATGGGCCATGCCGAACACGGCCTCCGACATGCCATCGGCGGACGCCGCGCCCAAGAGCGAGTCCAGCATCGGGATCAGGCTCTCGGCGCCTTCCAGTCCGAATCGCTTCTGCCCCACGAACTTGGTGTGAAGGAACTTTTCGAAACCCTCCGCCTGTTCCAGCTTGCGCAGGATCCGAAGCTTCTCGGGTTTCTCCACCGGCGTCGAGGCCCCTTCCAGGTGCTGTTGGATCCAGCGCTTCTGATCGGTCTCCTGCATGTGCATGTACTCGATGCCCACTGTGCGGCAGTAGGCGTTGCGGAGCACCGAAAGGATCTGACCCAGTTGCATGACCGGCTTACCGCCAATGCCTCCGGTGGCGAACTCCCGATCCAGATCCCAGATGGTCAGCCCGTAGTGCAGCGGGTCGAGTTCCTTGTAGAGCGACGGCTTCTTCTGTCGCAGCGGGTCGAGATCGGCGATCAGGTGGCCGCGCACCCGATAGGCGTTGATCATCTGGAAGACCTTCGCCTGCTTCTCCGACCACTCGGCGGAACCCTGAGGCGGGTTGTCGTCCACGGCCCACCGTGCCGGCGTGTATGGGATGTCGAGGGATTCGAAGATCCGGTCGTAGAACTCGTCTTCACCCAACAGGAACTGATGGATACGGCGGAGGAACTCGCCGCTCTGTGCCCCCTGGATGACCCGATGGTCGTACGTCGAGGTCAGGGTGATGGTCCGCCCGATGCCATGCCTGGCGAGATAGCGCGGGTCCGCCGCCTCGTACTGGGGCGGGTAGGCGATGGCGCCAACGCCGACGATCAGGCCTTGCCCTGACATGAGCCGCGGGACCGACTGGACGGTGCCGATGGTTCCCGGGTTGGTGAGGGTTGCGGTCGTTCCGTCGAAGTCGTCAGGGGTCAACCTGTTGGATCGGGTCCGGTCCACCAGGTCCTCGTATTCGAGCCAGAAACGGTGGAAGTCCATCTCTTCGGCGGCCTTGATGTTCGGGACGAGCAGCACCCGGTCGCCGTTGGGGCGTTCCATGTCGATGGCCAGACCGAAGTTCACATGCGGGTGATGAACGATGTATGGATCCCCGTCCACTTCGGCGTACGACACGTTCATCGCCGGGTATTCACGCAAGGCTCGAACCACCGCATACCCGATCAAGTGAGTGAAGCTCACCTTGCCTCCGGTGGTCAGCCGCTTCAGTTGGTTGTTCAGGATCAGTCGGTTGACCTCGAGCAATTTGGACGGAACCACCCGAAACGACGTGGCGGTCGGTACCCCGAGCGACTCGTCCATCCGCCTGGCGATGGTGGCACTGATCCCCCGCAGCGGATCCGCGCCATCCGGCGGTTCTGCGTCCGATCGCGTCGGCTTCGACCCGCGTTCGGCGCTTTCGGGTGGCGTGGAACGGGGGGAGGCCGGTACATCGGCCTCCGCGTGGTTTGCGAAATACTCAGCCCAGGCCTCACTCACCGAACCGGGATCCACCAGCCACCGCGCGCGCATCTCGTCGATCAGCCAGTCATTCGGCCCTCGATCCAGGGTGTCGGACATACCTCGATGGTAGGTGACAGTGGGATTGCCCCGGTCGGTACGATCCGCCGATGGCTGACAGCTCGCTGTACCTCGGCGCCGTGATCGACCCCACCACCGGTGAGCGCCTCGACCAGCACCTCAGGTACGACCCGGCCGATCTCACCACCCACGCCGTCATCGTGGGAATGACCGGATCCGGCAAGACCGGCCTGGGAGTGGCGATGATCGAAGAGGCCATGCTCGAGGGCATTCCCTGCCTGGTCATCGACCCGAAAGGTGACATGACCAATCTCGCGCTGACCTTCCCCGAGTTGACACCGGCGGATTTCCGGCCCTGGATCGACGAATCCGAGGCAACCCGCACCGGTACCGACCCCGACGCGCTGGCGGCCGAAACCGCCCACGCCTGGAGGCAGGGCCTCCAACGATGGGGGCTGGACGGAAGTGCGATCACGGCGCTCCGTGATTCCTCCCCAGTGACGATCTACACCCCGGGATCCTCCGCCGGTACCCCGATCAACATCGTGGGAAGCCTGCGCGCCCCGGACATCGGGTGGCAAGGAAACGAGGAGGTGCTCAGGGACGAGATCGAGGGTTTCGTTGCGTCGCTGCTCACCCTGGCGGGCATCGACGCCGACCCGGTATCCGCTCCCGAGCACATCTTGTTGGCCACGATCATCGAACACGCTTGGTCGCGTGACAACGACCTCGACCTGGCCGGCCTCATCGGAAGTGTGGTCGAACCGCCGGTACGCAAGCTGGGTGTCTTCGACGTCGACGTGTTCTTTCCTCGCCGGGACCGGACCGACCTCGCCATGAGGCTGAACGGTGTGGTCGCATCACCGTCATTCGCCACCTGGCTGGAGGGTCCGCCGCTGGACATCGAGGTCCTGCTGGGGGCGGGGGATCGAGCCCGGACGGCCGTGGTGTACCTGGCCCACCTGTCCGAGACAGAACGACAGTTCGTGGTCACGTTGTTGCTGTCGAAGGTGGTGACGTGGATGCGTCAGCAGCAGGGCACAGGAGCACTGCGATCGATGGTCTACATGGACGAAGTCTTCGGCTACGCGCCGCCCACCGCCGAACCCCCCTCCAAGAAGCCACTCCTCACCTTGTTGAAGCAGGCCCGTGCGTATGGCGTCGGTCTGGTCCTTTCGACACAGAACCCGGTGGACCTCGACTACAAGGCGATGTCCAATGCGGGCACCTGGATGATCGGTCGCCTGCAGACCGAACGGGATAAGTCACGCATACTGGAAGGCATGGCTTCGGCGACGGGCGGAGTCGAAGTGTCGAGCCTGTCCCGTCTGATCTCCGGCCTGGACAAGCGCCAGTTCGTGCTCCACTCGGTTCGGAATACCGAACCCGTCGTGTTCACCACCAGATGGGTGATGTCGTATCTGGCCGGACCGCTCACACGAAATCAACTCTCCGGACTCGGGGCCGAGCCTCCTACTCAACCGGATGCGGAACCGGCTTCAGCTCCCGAGATCAGCGACGACACGACCCCCGTCGCTCCTCCTGTCGCGACCGGCGTACCGGTGAGGTGGGTGGCGCCGGCGGCCCCATGGTTGTCGACGATCGGAGGAGACCCAGGATCGGAGGTGTATGCCGCGGCTGCCGTCGCCACCGTCCACCTGCGCTACGACGATCATCACGCCCACGTCGACCACACCGAGTTGTACGAGGCGGTGGTCTTTCCGCTGCACGAGCCGCGAACACACAGCGTGGACCACGACCAGCGAGACTTCCTTCCTGCGCCACCGGGACCCGCCCGCTATCGGCTCCCCGAGGTCGACCTGTCTTCGGCCCGGCTGTGGAAGGACATCGAAACGCGATTGGTGGACGACCTGCTCGCCGAACGCACATTGACGGTTTTCAAGAACCCGGACCTCGGGGTGTACTCACGGGTCGACGAGACACGCGACGCATTCGACGACCGGTGCAGAAGGCTGGCCGAGGGTCGGGCCGATGAAGAGGTGGCGGCACTCACCGAGAAGTACGAGTCCCGGATCAGGACGGCCACCGACGCGATCCGCCGAGCGGAGCATCGGGTGAGGGAGTTGGATGCCGATGTCGAGGCCCGGAAACAAACCGAACTCCTGTCCGGCGCCGGAGACCTGCTGGGCGCGATCCTCGGAGGGCGGCGGAGCTCGTCCGGGCTGCGGCGGGCGGCGACCCGCCGGGCACAGACCCGCCAGACCCAGGAACGGCTGGCGACGGCGGACGCCCGCCTGGCTACCGAACAGGAGGATCTCGCCGCGCTCGAAGCCGACCTCGCCGACGATGTGACCGAGATCACCGCCCGGTGGGCGAGGGCGACGGAGGCGACCGTCGAAATCCACATCGGATTGGAGCGTTCCGATGTGCGCGTCGAGTCCGTCATGGTCGCCTGGACACCGGTTTCGGCCTGAATCAGACCGAATTTCCGGGGTCGAACACCCAAAAAACGCCGAATCGATGCCGGAATTCCGGGGATGCTTGTGACGGCGCGGCCGAATCCTTCTATCGTTGTGGCGCTGCTTCTGCGGCATATCCAACAAGGAGGAAGGAAACTGATGCGCAACACCAAATGGTTGCGGTCGGTAGCCGTCGTATCGATTCTCGGCATGGTCCTCGCTGCTTGCGGCGGCGACGGAGCGGCTGAGGGCGAAGGCGACGGTGTTCTGACGGTAGGAACGTTGCTCCCGGTCACCGGCGACCTCTCGTTCCTCGGCCCGCCCGAAGTCGCAGGCGCTCGTCTTGCAGTGCAGGACATCAATGACGCCGGCGGCGTGCTCGGCGAAGAGGTCGTTCTGATCGAGGGCGACTCCGGCGATACCAACCAGGACATCGCCAACCCGGAAGTCGACAGACTGCTGGCGAACAATGTCGACGTGATCGTCGGTGCGGCCTCGTCGGCCGTGTCGCTGCTCGTCATCGACAAGATCGTCGGTAACAACGTCGTTCACTTCTCACCGGCGAACACGTCCCCGACGTTCACGACCTACGACGACAACGGGCTGTACTTCCGTACCGCCCCGTCTGATCTGCTGCAGGGCAAGGTCCTCGCCGACCAGGTCCTCGCACAGGGCAACGAGACGGCAGCGGTCCTGTACCGCCAGGAGTCGTATGGTCAGGGTCTGGCCGAGGCCTTCAAGGAGAACTTCGAGGCAGCCGGTGGAACGATCCCGGTCTTCACCGCCTATGCGGTGGACACCGAGAACTTCGACGCCGACGTCGACTCGATCGTCGAGGCTGATCCTGACGCCATCGTCGTGATCGGATTCGCCGAATCCGCCAACATCCTCACCACCATGCACGAGCGGGGCATCGGCCCGAGCGTCAAGAACGTGTGGGGTGTCG
>JBKHXZ010000053.1:0-3358 GCA_046565785.1 Acidimicrobiia bacterium | reverse complement strand
GTTGCAGGGCACCCTCACGGATCGGGAAGTACTTCTCCAACCGGCGCAGGCTCAGAACGTATTCTCCGCGCACCCCGGTCGAGTCCGGGGCTGGAGTGGAGGGTCGGGCAGTCATCGGCTACTCCGGTCGAAGGAGGGGGTCTCGGCGGCGTCTGCCGGTGGATGATGGATGAAACAGGACACTTCGTGGGCCCCGTCGACGGGGGCCAGGGTCGGATCGATCGACCAGCACACGTCGACCGCGAAGACGCACCGTCCGACGAATCGACACGAAGGGGGCGGGTCGACCAGCTCCGGCACCGTGCCTTCGATCGCCACCAGCCGGCCACGCTGGTGATTACGCGACGGGATGGCCGCGAGCAGTCCTCGGGTATACGGGTGCAGAGGATTCTCGAAGACCTGTTCGGTGTCGCCGACTTCGACGACGCGTCCGGCGTACATGACAGCCACCCGGTCGCAGATCCGACGGACCAGCGACAGATCGTGACTGATGTACAGCACCGCCGTCTTACGCCGCTCCTGCAGTTCCTTGATCAGCTCGATGATGCGGGCCTGGACGGTGACGTCGAGGGCGGTGGTCGGTTCGTCGGCGATCAGCAGATCAGGGTTGCAGGCGAGGGCTTGCGCGATCATCACTCGCTGCCGCATCCCCCCGGAGAGTTCGTGCGGGTAGCGGTCCATCACTTTCGCCGGGTTGGGGATCTGGGTCTCGGCGAGAGCCTGGGAGACCATCGATGTGATCGCCGCCTCCACCCGCTTCCGGCGTGTGCGAAGTGGGGGGAGCAGGAACAGCCATCGTTCGCCGAGGCGGGACCGTTGCGTGACGTACCGACGGGTGACGACATCGGACCGTACACCGGCAATCTCGAGGATCTCGTCCACCCGGTGCTGGCGGAACACCTCTCCGATCTGCTCGCGAATGGTCAATCCGGGATTCAGCGCCTTGGCCGGATCCTGGAAGATCATGGCGATCCGGTTACCCCGGATGGAGCGGAGTTGGGCGGGGGAGACGGTGGTGAGGTCGATCGTCTCCTGACCGCTGTCTCCGCAGGTGCCGCAGCCGGCGCCCTTGCAGCGAGGACAGGTGGACGGGACCCGCCCGGTCTGTCCACAGACCTCGCATCCCCGGCCGTCGCACGAGCCACACGGTTCATGCGGGCGGAAGAGCACACTCCCCCCGGCGTGCACGCCGGGAGGCATCGGTACGAGTCGCAGGAACGAGCGGGCGGTCACACTCTTGCCGCAGCCGGTCTCGCCCACCAACCCCAGCGTCTCCCCGTCACGGATGTCGAAGCTGACGCCGTCGACGGCATGGACCCGTCCGGATTTGGAGTCGAAGTGGACCCGGAGGTCGACTGCTGACGCCACGATGTCGGTCTGGGATGTGGTGGCGTCGATGTCGTCGTGTCCTGTCATGGTCACCGCTTGGACTCCGTTCTCGGATCCAGCACGTCGCGGATCCCATCGCCGATCAGGTTGAAGCCGAGTGCCCACAGGAACACCATGAGTCCTGGGAAGGTGGAAGCCCACCATCGTCCGGACGAGATGCCGGCCTGGCCTTCGGATACGAGCACACCCCATTCGGCGAGCCCGGCCTCGGCCAGCCCGATGAAGCTCAGCGTCGCCCCGACCAGCACGATGTGGCCCATGTCGAGGGTGGCTTGCACGACTACCGGAGTGATCGAATTGGGCAGGACGTCCTTGAAGTAGATCCGCCATCCGGAGTCGCCGATGACTCGAGCAGCATCCACGTACTCGTTCTGCTTCACGTGGATGACCTGGGCGCGCATGATGCGGGCGTACTTCACCCAGAAGACCACCGCCAACGCCAGGATGATGTTGCCGAACGACGGCCCCAACACGGCGGCGATGGCGAGGGCGAAGATCAGCTCGGGAATCGAAAGGAACACGTCGACGGTGCGCATCAGCAGCTCGTCGAATTTGCCGCCCCGGAATCCGGCGATGCTGCCGACGACGACACCGACGGTCACGGTGATGGCGACGACGATGATCGAGAGTCGCAGCGAGGTGCGGGATCCCCACACCACGCCGTAGTACACGTCCCCGCCGGTGCCGGTCGTGCCCAGGATGTGGCCGGGGGTACCCGGTGGCTGGCTCAGTGCCCCCCAGTCGCGGGGCATCTGATAAGGGTCGGGCGTGTTGGGCGTGGTGATGACCGGCGCCAGGATCGCCATCAGCAGCAAGGCACCGATGATCACGAATCCGATCACCGTCGTCGGGTTCGACAAGATGCTGGCGATCAGCTCCCGCACGCGTCGGGTACGAGTGCGCCAGGCCGATTCGGTGGTACCGGTCAGGGGTACGGAACGTGGAATGTCCACCATGTCAGGCTCCTAGGACGACGCGCCGGTCGAGATAGGCGTAGATCACGTCGACGGCGAGGTTGACGAGCAGGAACAAGATGCTGGTGAACATCACGTAGGCCATGATCGTGGCCTGGTCCCCCCGCAGCACCGCATCAGCCAGCCAGCGTCCGAGGCCCGGCCAGCGGAAGATGATTTCGGCTACCACCGTGCCCTGCAGCAGGAACCCGAACGTCAGGCCGATCACCGTCACGGTGGGGATCAGGGCATTACGGCGGGCGTGGCGTCGAAGGACCAGCCGCTCCGGGAGTCCCTTGGCGCGGGCGGCGTCGACGTACTCCTCCTGCAGTTCTTCGACCAGCGACGACCGCATCATCCGGGCGATGATGGCGGTGGCGCCGTATCCGAGGGTCATCGCCGGCAGAGCCAGGTGCCACACGGCGTCGACGAATGCCCGCCAGCTGCCGGCGAGGAGGGCGTCGATCGTGTAGAGACCGGTGGGGTGGGGGATCGATTCGAAGATGTTCGAGTCGCTCCGTCCGATCGGGAACCATCCGAGGTAGACCCAGAAGACGATGAGCATGAGGATGGCGAACCAGAACAGCGGCATGCTGGCACCGCTGATCGAGAAGATCCTGGTGATGTGGTCCGGCAGGCGGTTACGTCGAGCCCCGGCGAACGTCCCGAGTCCGATTCCCAGCGTCACCGCCACGATGGCGGCGGCGACGGCGAGTTCGAGACTGGCAGCGAGTTTGGTCGGGAACACTTCGGTGACCGGGGCAGCAGCGACGCCGGACCATCCCAGGTCTCCCTGTACGACTCCCGAGGCCCAGTAGAAGTACTGGACGGGGAGGGGTTCGTCGAGGTGAAACCGTTCTTCGAGCTGGGCCACCTCGTCGGGGGTCATCTCGTGCGAGAGGTAGATGCCGATCGGCGAGCCGCCGATCCGGGTGAGAGCGAAGACCACGATCGACGTTCCAACGATGAGCACGGGGAGTACCGCGAGCCGTCGAAGGATGTAGTCACGGATCTGC
>JBKHXZ010000052.1:0-27728 GCA_046565785.1 Acidimicrobiia bacterium | reverse complement strand
CTCCACGTGTCATGCCTGGGTGGGTGGGGAGCCGCTCGACGAGCGGGTGGAACGCACTCGGGCGGCGGTGGGAACCATCGACCTGGTGCACCTCAACGACTCTCACGACCCCTTCGACTCCCGTCGTGATCGCCATGCCAACCTGGGCGCGGGTCACATCCCGGCCGCCGACTTGGTGAGGATCGTCGCCGCGGCGGACGCCCCCACCGTCGTGGAGACTCCCGGTGAGGCGGACAGCCATGTTGCCGACCTGCAATGGATCCGCACCCACCTGGAGATGTCGTGAAGCGAACGGCGCTCCTGCTGGTGGTGATCACCGTGCTGTCCGCTTGCGGGTTGAACAGCCGCGGGCCGTGGATCGACGAGGACGGCCGCCAACTGCAGGGCAACGAGGTGATCGAATACGACGGTTTCGCTTCCTGTGACCAGGAAAGGGTCGTGTTTCTCTTCTTCTTCGGCGACACGTACGCCAAGGACCAGGAAGGCAGACTCGGTGAACTCACATCCGAAGTGGACGGATCGCCTCTGAGTTTCGAGGTGGGGACGACCTTGCCGGAGTCGGCGTGGCCGACCGGGATCACCCACAACGGCCGGGAGATCTTCCTCGCCGACGATCGCGCCGACTACCTGTACATCCGACAGCCGGGCGGACAGATCGAACGCTGGCCGCGAGCCGAAGTGTCCTGCATCCGGATGTAGGTCATCCGCCCTTGCGGTGATCCCAGGAGATGACCCGCCGGGGATGGACCGTGACCACGGTGTTCTTGTGGCGGAACCGTCCGAACAGCGCCTCCACCGCATCTGGTGTGACCTGCGGTCCCTGCATGCGCCGAGTGACTGCCAGGTAGGTCGCCATCACCCGATCCGGGTCGGTGTCGAGCTCGGCGATCCCCTGGATCATGACGCCGCGCAACTGGTCGTAGGAGTCGCCGGCTTCGACCAGCACGGTGATCCTCGGATCACGGGCCAGGTTGACGATCCGCTGACTCTTGGTGAACGACCGGAAGGTGACCAGACCGCCCGCCACGTGGTACCAGAGGGTGGTCAGATGCGGGAAACCGTCAGCACCGTTCGTGGCGACCTGCAAGCTGCGTCCCCCTTCGAGAAGCCCGGTGATCTCGGACTCGGTCATCGAAATGTCGGTTCGTCCCATGCAGCTCCTCGGGTTGGCGCAGGCACAATGAAAGCGTGCGCGTCCTTCTCGTCCTGCTGTTGGTGGCGGCCTGTGCCGTTCCCGGAACCGAGCCGTCCACCGGGGATCTCGGAGAGGTGGCGGTTCGGACCGTGACTGTCGATGGTGCACCTCTGACCGTGGCGGTCGCCGCAACGAGCGACGAGCGATCACGGGGCTTGCGTGGTGTGGACGATCTGGGCGACCTCGACGGGATGCTGTTCGTGTGGGACGGCGACACCGTCACCTCCCGCTTCACGATGGCCGGCACCTTGATCGACCTCGACATCGCGTTCTTCGACCCTGCGGGTCGGTTCGTCGACGGATTCAGGATGCCGGTGTGTGATGTGGAGCCGTGCCCCACCTATGCAGCGTCGGCCCCGTACGCCTACGCGTTGGAGACCCCGGCCGGTACCGGCCCGGCGGTCGGGCCGGGCTCGGTCCTCGACCTTGGCCGGTGACGTCGGGTTGGCCCGGATCGGGCCGGGCGAATACACTCTCCCCATCCCGCGGGCTACGGCCCGCCATCCACCTGCTCCACAGCGGTCCCGGGAACGCCGGTCGTCCGTGAGGGGCCTTCCGCACGGCGCGGATGTCCAGAGGAGGCACAACCAGATGCGCAACTACGAGCTGATGACCATTCATCGGCCCGAGCTGGGTGAGGACGAGATCCGCTCCAAAGTCACGGAGTTGGAGACGTTCCTCGGAGCCCACGGGGCCACGGTCAAATCCACCGATCTGTGGGGCAAGCGACGCTTCGCCTATGAGATCGACCACATCCACGAGGGCTACTACACCGTGGTCACCTTCGACGCCGACACCGAACTGGTGTCGGATCTCGACCGGGTGCTTTCCCTCGCCGACGACGTGGTGCGACACAAGATCACCCGCCCGGGAGCTTGACGACCGATTCCGTCGCACCCCACCGCCAGAGTGGTTGGCGACCGAGAAAGGAGCACCATGTCCGGCAATAGCGTCACACTCATCGGGAACCTGGTCGAAGACCCGGAACTCCGTTTCACCCCTTCCGGGGTGCCCATGGCCCGCATCCGCCTGGCCGTCAACCGCCGCTGGCGTGACAACAACGGTGACTGGCAGGAGGACACGTCGTTCTTCGGCGGCACCGTCTGGCGCGAACAAGCAGAGTCCGCCGCCGAGAGCCTCGAAAAGGGAAGCCGCGTGATCGTGGTCGGCCGGCTCGAGCAACGTTCGTGGGAAACCCCGGACGGCGAGAAGCGTTCGGTGGTGGAGGTGGCGATCGACGAGATCGGCCCCAGCCTCCGCTGGGCGACCGCCTCGGTGACCAAGACCGCCCGCAGTGGTGGCGGCGACTTCCAACGCAGTTCCAACACTCCCCCTCCGGGTCCGGTCGCCCGCGACGACTACGGACCCGACGAAGCCCCGTTCTAGGAGAATCCCATGGCCAAATCACAACAGAACCAGCGCAATACCCGGCGCCGGCGCCAGGATGGCCCCGGTCGTCGGGTCAAGAAGAAGGTCTGCTACTTCTGCGCCGAGAAGGTGGAGTACATCGACTACAAGGATGTCGCCACCCTTCGCCGCTACATGAGCGACCGCGCCAAGATCCGTTCCCGTCGTGTGAGCGGCAACTGCCCCCGCCATCAGCGTGAGGTGGCCGTCGCCATCAAGAACGCCCGGGAAGTCGCCCTCCTGCCCTACCTGTCACAGCGATGAAGCTCATCCTCCTCTCCGAAGTCACCGATCTCGGCAAGAAGGGCGACCTGGTCGACGTTTCCGACGGCTACGCCCGCAACTATCTGCTTCCCAAGAAGAAGGCGATCAAGGCGACACCTGGGGCACTGGAGCACGCCGAGTCGCTCCGCGCCGCCCGGGAAGAGGCCGACCGCGCCGCCAAGGACGAAGCCACTCGGATCGCCAGCCAGCTCGCCGGTGTGCGGGTGGTCATCGCCGCCCAGGCCGGTGATGAAGGCAAGCTGTACGGGTCGGTCGCCACTACGGACGTGGTCGAAGGCATCGCCAAGTTCACCGGAGTCACCTTGGAACGGTCGCACATCCAGTTGCGGGCGCCGATCAAGGCGATCGGGCTGCACGAGGTGTGGGTCAAACTCCATCCCGAGGTGGAGTTCCCTGTCACCCTCGACGTGATTCCCGCCTGACGACGGAGCGAACCCGTCGCTCGTCGTATCCGACGGAATTCGCGCACCGGTTCGAGCGAAAACGGCGCCTGATTGGCGCCGTTTTCGCGCTCTGGCGCCAACGCGAAAAGCCACTTCGTGGCGAGTTTTCGCGCACGGCGTCGGCTCGGTAGGTTCCGCATTCCGTCACACCCGCGCGATATCTGTGAGGGGCGACGCCCCGACATGAGGAAGAGATGACCACGGTTTCCGATCGTCGAAGCGATCACATCACGTCCGGCCGCGTTCCGCCGCATTCGGTCGAATCCGAGGAGTCGGTCCTCGGGTCGATCCTGTTGTCGGCCGAGTCGGCCAACGAGGTGATGGACAAACTGGACGCCGACGACTTCTACGTTCCGGCGCATCAGGCCATCTTCCGGGTGATCACCAGCCTGTACAACGCCAACCGTCCGATCGACGCCATCACCGTGTCCGAGGAGCTGCGGCGAACCAACGAACTGGACCGGGTGGGCGGTGTCGCCTACGTCACTCGGCTGCTGGACATCGTCCCGTCCGCCGCCAACATCGAGTACTACGCCGGGATCGTCGAGGAGCATTCCCAGCGCCGTCACCTGCTGCGGGCGGGATCGTTCATCCACGACCTGTCGTTCAAACTCGAAGACGAGATCTCGTCGGTGCTGGACCGGGCCGAGCAGACGGTGCTGGCCGTCGCCGGACGCAAGGTCGGCGACGGGATGTCCCAGCTCGGTGGGCTGTTCAACCCCATCCTCGAAGAGTTGGAGTCGCTCGAAGCGATGGGCAGCGAAGTCACGGGGCTGTCCACCGGTTTCCGGGACCTCGACCGCAAGCTGACCGGCCTGCATCCCGCCAATCTGGTGATCATCGCCGCCCGGCCGGCCATGGGGAAGTCCGCGCTGACGGCCAACATCGCCATGAACGTGGCGATGAACGGCGGTTCGGTGGCGATGTTCTCGCTGGAGATGGCCAAAGAAGAGGTGGCTCAGCGCATGCTGTGCTCCCTTGCTCGGATCGACTCGATGAAGCTCCGTACCGGCAAGATCGGCGACGCTGCCTGGCCTCGTCTGACCGATGCCGCCGGCCGCCTCTACGACGCTCCCATCTTCGTCGACGACTCCCCGGTCGTCACCGTCACCGACATTCGAGCCAAATGCCGCCGTTTGAAGCGCCAGCACGGGCTGGCGTTGATCGTGGTCGACTACATGCAGCTCATGCAGGGAGCGAGCAGGGAGAACCGCCAACAGGAGATCGCCGAGATCTCCCGGTCGCTGAAGAACCTCGCTCGGGAGCTGGAGGTTCCGATCATCGCCGTCAGCCAGCTGAACCGGAACCTGGAATCGCGGGAGGACAAGCGTCCCCGCCTGGGCGACCTGCGGGAGTCGGGGTCGCTGGAACAGGACGCCGACGTGGTGATCTTCATCTACCGGGACGAGTACTACAACGAACAGTCCGACAAGCGGGGCATCGCCGAAGTGGCGATCGCCAAGCACCGCGCAGGGTCGACCGGCATCGTGGAGATGACGTTCATGCCGGAGTTCACTCGCTTCTCCGACCTCGGCCGGGACTGACCGCCAGCCGTCACCACTCCATCACAGCTGTGACGGATGGGGTGAGTCCCCGACTTCGGACTGCAGCCGGGCCAACTCGGCTTCGAGTCGGCCCGTGATTTCCTCGTATCCCGGCTGTCCGTACACGTTGGTCAGTTCCTCCGGGTCGGCCGTCAGGTCGTACAGTTCCCACTCGGGCGGGTCGACCGGTCCGTTGGCGCCTGGCTGGCCCATCGGATCGTTGTAGAAGTAGATCAGCTTGTGGGTTTCGGTGCGTACTCCGTAGTGCGCCCAGATGTTGTGGGCGTCGTCGCGATGCATCCAATACCGGTAGTACATCGACGATGGCCAGTCGGCGGGTTGTTCCCCGTCCAACAGCGGAGCGAACGACCGTCCCTGCATCCACTCGGGGATCTCCACGCCGGCGAGATCGAGGAAGGTGGGGGCGTAGTCCACGTTGGTGACGAAGCCCGACGCCACGGATCCCGGTGCCACTCGTCCCGGGTAGCGGATGAGCAAGGGCATTCCGAGGGACTCTTCGTACATGAATCGCTTGTCGAACCAGCCGTGATCTCCCAGGAAGAAACCCTGGTCGGAGGTGTAGATCAGGATCGTGTTCCCGCTGAGTCCGAGTTCGTCGAGACGGTGGAGGAGCCTCCCCATGTTGTCGTCGAGTGAAGCGATGACCCGCAGATACTCCTTGATGTACCGCTGGTACCGCCAGCGGACCTCCTCGTCTTGGGTGAGTCCCGAGGGCACTGGGATCTTGAAGTCCCGCAGGTCGAGATCCAGCATCCGACACAACGCCGCCCTAGCGGCCTGCGAGCGGGTGGCGTGATCGTCGAACAGGGTGGCAGGCTCGGGGATGTCGACGTCCTCGTACAGCACCGCATGTGCCGCGTCGGGCTCCCAGGTGCGGTGCGGCGCCTTGTGATGGACCATCAGCGCGAAGGGCCCGTCGGTTCGATCCAGCCAGTCGAGCGCCAGGTCGGTGACGATGTCGGTCACGTACCCGGGCTTCCGTATCCGGCCTTGTGGGGTGTAGAAGTCGGGGTTGTGGTATTCGCCCTGCTCGGGGAGCACCGCCCACTCGTCGAAGCCGGTCGGGTCGTGGGAAGGCCCGTGTCCCAGATGCCACTTGCCGAAGATGGCGGTGCGGTATCCGGCTCGCTGCAAGATCTTGGGATACGTCTCGAGGGAGTTGTCCATCGGGGTGTCGAGGGTGGTGACCCCGTTGACGTGGTTGTAGGTGCCGGTGAGGATCGCCGCCCTGCTCGGCGTGCAGATGGCGTTGGTGCAGAACGCCCTGGTGAATCGCATGCCTTCGGTGGCGAGGCGGTCGAGGTGGGGGGTGTGATTGATCACGCTCCCGTACGCCGAGATGGCGTGGGCGGCGTGGTCGTCGGACATGACGAAGACGAGGTTGGGACGGTCGTTCACGGACACGAACCTACCCAACGTGAACGAGCGGCCCGGAGGCCGCTCGTTCTTGATTCCGCCCGCAGCGGGGAGAGAGATCGGAGGAAGGGACTCCGAGGAGAGTGTTGCAGGCGGCTGGGTTGGTCCTCATCCATCGGTCCTCGGAGCGGAATCCTTGAGCGGTTTCTCAGCGGTTGAGGTTGTACTTCGAGGTCTGGGCGCCGCGCTGACCCTGATACTTGGATCCGAGCTCGGGGTGGCCGTAAGGGCGTTCGGCGGCAGTGTCCATCTTCTGGAAGACGATCTGGGCCACCTTCATCCCCGGACGGAGGATGATCGGCAGCGTGGACACGTTGGAGAGCTCGAGTACCACCGACCCGGCGAAGCACGGGTCGACGTAGCCGGCGGTGGCGTGGATGAGCAGTCCCAGCCGACCCAGACTCGACTTGCCGTTGACTACACCCACGACGTCGTCGGGGAACACGAACGTCTCGGCGGTGTGGGCGAGTGCGAACTCATTCGGATGAAGCACGAACTGTTCGTCGTCGGCCACGTCCACACGCTCCATCAGGTCTTCGAGCGGTTCGAACGGGTCGATGTGGGTGGCGTGGGTGTTGCGCATCACCCGGAACTCGGTGCCGAGCCGAACATCGACCGATGCGGGTTGGACGAGATCGGGGTCGTATGGGTCGATGACGAGCCGGCCGGAGTCGACCAGAGCCCGAATGCTGACGTCGGCGAGGATCACCGGCAGGATCGTAGAAGCCGGACGTCCCCGGCGCGGTCAGGGCAGGGTCGGGAACTTCCGGAGCCACCATTCGGCGGCGATGGCGTGGGTGAGGAAGGCGATCCAGAAGGCGAGACCGAAGATCGAATCGAACGCCACGCCGAGGGCTTGGGAGAACCCGATGACCAGGCGGATCGTCCCGACGCCGATCCCGATGGCGAAGGCCCGGATCATCCAGCGGCGATGGGTGTCGACGTCGCCTCGCCGCACCGCTCGGTAGGCGAGCGTCAGGGCGGAGAGGAAGTACAGCCCGAAGATGGTGCTGGCACTCGCCTCGACGACACCGCCGTAGGGGAAGACCAGACCTACGACGATGGCGAAGGCCCCCGTGATCAGCCCGGCGACGAGGGCGACGCGGCCGAGACGGCGGTGGCGGGGGATGTCGGCGTTGCGCAGACGCTCCGACACCTGGAACGGGGCGATCCCCAGATAGAGCAGCCCGGGGAGGATGTGGGCATATGCCAGCAGCGGGTGTTCTGCGTACCGGCGCTCGAAGGACGCGGCCGGAGGGATGGTGTCCGTGAGGATCGCGGGCACGTCCTGGCTGAGGCGGATCCCAGCGAAGACGGCGATCACCGAGATCAAGAACGCGGTGAGGGTCCACATCGATCGGTGCAGTGCGCGATGGGCGGCCATCGCCGTGAGCGTAGGTCGCCTGTTCAGGCGTCGGGGTTCGGCGGTCGATCTCGGCCGGGGCCGGCGCCGAAGGTCCCTGCCGAGGTGGCGACCGATTCCCCGTTGACGAGACCAGCGACAGACCGATACTATATCGCCGCGCGATGCAACGCGGAGCGGAGGACTCCCATGTCCGAGATCGATGTCCAGTCCGAGTTCCTACCCCTCTCCGAACCCGTGTTCCACATCCTGCTCGCCCTCGTCGACGCCGAGCGTCATGGGTACGGGATCATGCTCGACGTCAAGGAGCGCACCGGCGGAGCCCTCACTCTCGCTCCCGGCACTCTGTACGGGGCCATCAAGCGGCTACGGACACACGGACTGATCGAGGAGACGGAAGAACGAGTCGACCCCGAGCTGGACGACGAACGCCGGCGCTACTACCGGCTCACCGGGGCAGGCGAGCGGGTGGTCGGCGCCGAAGCGAGGCGGCTGGCGCGACTCGCCCAGCAGGCGTCCGGCAAGCGGCTGCTGCCGGGGTGGTTGATCGAACCGAAAGGCGCCTGACGTGAGCGGGCGGAGCATCAAGGCCTACCGGGCGCTGCTCCGCGTCCACCCGAAGCCTTTTCGGCAGACGTACGGAGCCGAGATGGTGCGTCTGTTCGGTGATCAAACGCGAGATGCACGGCACCGAGGCAGGGCGGCGGTCGCCCGCTACTGGGCGGCGGCGTTCGTGGATGTCGCCAAGACCGCTCCCTCCGAGCACTGGGACGAAGGAGGTCTCATGCGTGTACCCCCCAGTCGATCGATCTATGTCGCAGCGGCGGTCATCGGATACCCGATGTTCATTCTCAGCTTCTCGAGTCACACGTTTTGGGACGCGGTGACTGCCCTCGGGCTCGCCGGGTCGGACTGGACACACCCGGTGATCGCCGGAGTGGGCCTCGTCCTCACCGGTGTGGCATGGACGGGGTGGTACCGCCGGATCGACGGCCGCCGATGGGTCGCGCGAGTCGCCATCGGGGCCGTGTGGGCCGGCATCGCTCTCGCCCTCGTGAGTCTCGTCGGGTTCTTCCGACCGCCATGGGAGGACTGGTTCCTACTCACCGGGATCGGGGGCGCCCTGATGTGGGCCGGTGTCCTCGCCATGCAGGCCGCGGCGATACGGCAGGCTCGCACCGCATTGGACTTCGTCCCGTTCGCACTCGTCGCATCGCTCGTCGGCGTGATGGTGGCGTACAGCGCCGAGGATCGGTTCGCGCTCGACGGGCCGGTCACGCGTGTGGTCGTCGCAATTCATGTCGCACTGTGGATGGCTCTCGCGGCGGGTCTATGGGCTCGCCCCGGCATGTCTTCCGCTCGGACGGCCGCGGCGTAGACGGTTAGCTGAGCCTGGCGTCCGGCAGCACCGCTCGAAAGGGTGGGCGGGGACCTCGTTCCCATGACGACGGCGGGTGCGCCCTCAGGGGAACCAATCGGCGCGAACACGAAGATCACACTGATGGTGTCAGAACCGCTTTCCAGGTGACACGCTTCGACACGAGCACGACAGAGGGTGGGTGCTCGTGTCCCGCGCCTCTGGACCAGAATGCCGAACAGGGGGAGCGATGTGCCTGAGGAGCGACCGAACCAACCTGAGGAACTGATCGACGCCCGGATCGACGAGTTGGGCGATTGGCGAGGTGAGATGCTGTCTCGTCTTCGCGGGCTGATCCACGAGGCAGATCCAGACGTCGTCGAGGAGTGGAAATGGCGTGTCCCGGTCTGGTCACATGACGGGATCATCTGCACAGGCGAGAGCTACAAGGACAAGGTCAAGCTGACCTTCGCCAAGGGTGCATCGTTGGACGATCCGACGGGCTTGTTCAACTCGAGCCTCGAAGGGAACACTCGCCGGGCCATCGACTTCTTCGTGGATGACACGGTCGACGAGAAGGCGTTCAAGGCGCTGATCAGGGCAGCGGTGGCGATGAACGAGTCCAGCCCATAGCGCCCGATTCTCCAGGGCAGCGAGCTGAGCCGACACATAGGGTGGGACGGTGTTCGTACCCGCCGATTTCGAGGTTCCCCGTTCGTTCGAAGGCCCCGGGTTCCGCCTCGAGCCGCTCGGCTCGGAGCACAACAAGGGGGACCACGAGGCGTGGATGTCGAGCATCGAACACATCGAGTCGACCCCGGGAATGGATCTATGGCGTGGGCATTGGCCCGTCCCGATGTCGCTCGACGACAACCTGGCCGACCTGATCCGCCATCGCGATGAGTTCGATGCACGGGAGGCTTTTGCCTATTCGGTGCTCGACCGCGACGAGGTCATCGGATGCGTGTACATCAACCCGATCGACGGAAAGCCAAGGGAGGCTCGCGTGCTGTCGTGGGTGCGAGCGTCGAAGGCGGAGATGGATCGCGTGGTGTGGGCCTCCGTCTCCGAGTGGCTTGCAACGGACTGGCCGTTCCGCAACGTGACGTACGCCCTGCGACTCTGAGTCCCGCCTGCGCGTCGATGGTGGCAGTCTCGTGTTCTGGCTACGCGACGGATACGGGCTGGGTGATGGAGGGGTGGATGGATGGATGAATGGATGGAGCGGGTGAGGGGAATCGAACCCCCGTATCGAGCTTGGGAAGCTCGTGTTCTGCCATTGAACTACACCCGCACGGTGGTCCCGGCAGGATACCGGGCCCGGCTCCCGCGGGCGAAGCCGGTCAGTCGTTGTTCGAACGGTCCTCGGCGGCGCGCAGCAGCTTGTCCCGGAGGTCGGGCTTTTGTTCGAGCAGCGTTCGCAGATCCCATCCCATCGCCGTGGCCACCCGTACCGGCGTCGTGGCGATCACCGAGGCGTTGCGGTTGGCCATCGACAGCACTCCGATCTCCCCGAAGTAGTCGCCCGGCCCGAGATCGGCCAAATGCCGCCCGCCGGCGTGGACCGTGACGTTGCCTTCCAAGATCACATGGAACGTGGTGGGGAGGTCGCCTTCTTCGACCAACACCGTGCCCCGCGGGTGTTCCTTGGCGGACATCACCGTGCCGAGCGCGGCCCAATCGGTAGCGTCGAGCCCCGTCGTTCGAACCGCAGTCTCCAGGTCGGTGGTGTTCATGCTGCCCCTCTTCCTCCAGACTGCCAGCCACGTTAGACGTCAGTTCGTCACGCTGTCGGAGGTCAGCGACTGAGGATCGAGCCCACTCCCCACAGGGTGATGACCAGTCCTGCCAGCATCAAGAACACGGCTCGGGACGGGCGGAACTGGGCTTCGGGGTCGACGGCGTCGGGTTTCTCGCCCCTGCGGGCTTTGTAGAACGCCAGTCCGTTGCCGATCAGGACCGCCAGACCGAGAGCGACGGTGAGTTCTGCCAGCAGGGTGTCGACGCCGATGAAGTCGAGCATGCATCCGACGATAGGGCGCACGGAGGGCCGTCCCGTCGTCGGTGCGTACACTTCACGCCCATGACCGCTGTCTGCCTCTGTTCGCTCGCGCATGGCTGAAGCGTCCGCGCCCGCGTCGTCGGCCAATCTGGGACCTGGCTTCGACTGTCTTGCCGTCGCTCTAGAGATCCGATGTGTGGTGCGGGCGGAAACCGCCGACGAATGGTCGGTTACTCACACCGGACCGGCTGCTCCCCCGTCCGGTGCGGATGATGCGGTCCTCATCGCGGCCCAAGCGGCTGTGGGAGCATCCCGCCCGCTGGCGTTGGAAGTCGACAATGCCGTGCCGATCGGTCGAGGACTGGGGTCGTCGTCGGCCGCCGCGGCCGCCGGAGCTTTCGCCGCCTGGAAGGCGCACGGCGAGAGTCCCTCATTGCATCGGGCCTGGGAGATCGCTACGGAGATGGACGGCCACCCGGACAATGCGGCGGCTGCGGTGTATGGCGGGTTGATGCTGGCCGCCGCCGGTGGTGCGGTGCATCGACTGCCGTGGAACGTGGCGCTGCATGCGGTGGTCGCGGTGCCCCACGAGCCGTTTCGTACGTCCGAGGCGCGCCGGTTGCTGCCCCCGGTGTACGACGCACCGGTGGTGGCCAGGTCGCTTGCCCGGGTGTCTGCTCTGGTGGCCGGTCTGGTGGGGGGAGACGTCACCCTCCTGGCAGACGCCTCGGGCGACGAGATCCACGAGCAACCCCGCCAGGAAGTACGGCCGGACGTGGCCGAGCTGATCGAGGTGGCGCGGGCTGCGGGGGCGGCGCATGCGGCATGGTCGGGTGCGGGACCGTCGATGCTGGCATTGGTCTCACCGGGAGCGACGACCCGGGTCACGGAGGCATTGGAACGATGTCTTGGTGATCGCGGAGTGGTCTTGTCGCCGGGAATCGCGACCACAGGCGTCGTCTGACCCCAAACTGGTGCAGCGAAAGTGTCGTATACGGCCTCGGGAACCCAGGGTTTCGTTTTCGGTCGGTTTGACCGGGTGGAAGAAAACAACGATCATTGAACTCGTCCCCCCGACCAGAGGTTTGTCCACGCATGGGTTCGCTCATCAAGAAGCGACGGAAGAAGATGTCGAAGCACAAGTACCGCAAGCGCCTCAAGGCGAACCGGCACAAGAAGAAGTGACTTCGACGGACCTCGGCCCTTTCCAGCCGAGGTCCTGTCGCGTCTACAGAGCGACGGCGGCAGCGACGATGCCCAGGCTGGCCATCAGGATCAGACCCTGCAGAATTCCCCGAGTGCGGGGCGACTGATCCCGCGCACCGAGTTGGTGCCACAACGCCAGGCCGCCGGCCAGGGCCACCGTCCCGAGCTTCCACGGCAGCGCCGGACGGTCCAGATAGTCGATCACCGCCCAGCCGCCGGTGAGCACCGCCAGGCCGAAACCGGTCCACGACACACGGCCGAACTGGCGGGCCACTGCCTGCAGCATGCTCCGGTCGGCCCCGGCGCGCCGCATGGCGGGCACGAGGGCACCGAGGGTGATCAGCCCACCCACCCACACCATCGCTCCCAACAGGTGGAAGAACCTCACTGCTCCCGTCATCGGTCGTCGCTCCCCGTCTCGCTGAAATCTGGACCGCCGTGCGGTGGACAGCACCAGGGTACGGCCTTCCCCGAAGGCGTTCGGATGGCATGCTGAACGCATCACAGGAGGGGGTGCGCGATGAGCGTCAGCTATGAGCGACGAGGACGAGTGGCGGTCATCACCGTCGACCGCCCGGACGTGAGGAACGCCATCGACCGGACGACCGCCCGGGCCCTGGGCGACGCCTGGCGGACGTTCGACGACGACAGCAAGGTCGATGTCGGCGTTCTGTACGGAGCCGGCGGGCATTTCTCGGCCGGCGCCGACCTGAAGGCCTTCGACCTGGTAGACGACCCTGCGGGGTATCTCGGTTTCACCCGTCTCACCGTCGGCAAGCCGACCATCGCCGCAGTGGAGGGCTACTGCGTTGCCGGCGGCCTGGAGATGGCGTTGTGGTGCGATATGCGGGTGGCGTCCCGGGAAGCCGTGTTCGGGTGCCTCGAACGCCGTTTCGGAGTACCACTGGTGGACGGAGGAACCGTGCGACTGCCCCTCATCGTGGGGCTTGGCGTCGCGCTCGAACTGATCCTCACCGGGCGGGAGGTGACCGCCGACGAGGCTCTGGTGATCGGGCTCGCCAACGTGGTGGTGCCGCCGGGCACCGCCCTCGACCGTTCCGTCGAGCTGGCCGAGACGATCGCGTCCTTTCCTCAACCCACGGTTCGCAGTGATCGGGCGTCGGTGTTGGGTGCGTTGGGCCTGTCCACGATCGACGCGCTCGACCTCGAGGCGCGACTCGGTGCCGGGGTGATGGATACCGCCGCCGCCGGTGCAGACCGGTTCGCCGCCGGGGCGGGGCGGGGAGCGGCCGCCGTCGTGGATTTCCCGGGCGACGACGGCTCGTCAGCGGACGATCTGGGACACGATGCGGCGATGACCGTGCCACCGTCGGGGCATGGTCGCCCGATCCTGGTGGTGGTATCCGAGCAGGAGACGGCCTGGGCGGGCGACGTCGAAACCCGTTTGGTCGACATGGGATACGTCACCTACCGGGTGACGACCAGCGGTGAGCTCGAAGTCGATCTGACCGCCCTTGGCCGCGCAGTGGGAACGCTGATGGGAAGCGCATCGGTGCTCGGGGACACCGTTGGCGTCGTCGCCCTGGGGGCCGGTGCGGTTCCGGCGCTGCACTTTTCGACGATGGATCGCCGGGTGCGAGCGGTCGTCGAGCTGTCCGGCATGCGGCCGCCCACCGCACCCAGTTTCCGCCTGGCCGCGGCCTCCTACCTCGGACACCACGGCTCGGCCGACGAGCGTGACGGGGCTATCTCTCCGTTCCACATGGAAGCTCACCTGCGGGACATGGGTGTCGATGCCACGTTCCACGCCTATCGCGGAGCTGGTCCGACCTTCTTCGTGCCTGGATCCGACGATCACAACCAGTCTTTCACGGATGTGATGTGGCAGCGGACCAGACTGTTCTTGGACCGGACGATCTGAAACGTTGGAGAGTGTCGCCACTACCCTGACGTGATGGACAGTGTGATCTGGGAACAGCACCCGGTCCTGCGGGATCCTGCTGCGGTGCTCGCCTTCGAAGGTTGGGGCGATGCCGGTGAGAGTTCCTCGACTGCGGTGCGTCACCTGATCGAATCCTTCGAGTCCGAGCGTGTCGCCACCATCGACGCCGACGAGTTCTTCGATTTCCAGGTGCGGCGTCCGGTGGTGTTGGTCGACGACGACGACGTCCGGGAGATTGCCTGGCCCGAGACCGAGATTTGGATGGTTTCGCCACCGTGGGCGAACCGGGATCTGATCGTGGTCACCGGTCCCGAGCCTCACTCACGCTGGAAGCGGTTCTCGACGGACTTGATCGAAGTCCTGCGGAGTCTCGGCGTCCGTCAGGCGGTGACGCTGGGAGCGTTCATCGGCCAGGTTCCCCACACACTCCCGGTGCCGCTGATGGGTTCCGGCACCGATCGAGACACACTCGCTCGGCATGCCCTCTTCGCCTCCGACTACGAGGGCCCAACCGGGATCGTCGGCGTCCTCACCACCGCCCTCGCCGGTGCCGGGATCGAGACCGTGTCGGTGTGGGCGGCGGTGCCGCACTACCTGTCCCAGCAGGAATATCCACCGGCCGCCCTCGCCCTGATCGACAAGACCGCCGAACTGCTGGGAGTCGAGGTCGACACCACCGACCTGGCTCTGGCGGTAGACGAGTTCCGAGAGCAGGTGGAGGCGGCGATGGACGACGCCGAGATCCGGGAGTACGTCGAGGAACTGGAGAGCCAGACACTCGCCGAGGACGGAGTCGAGGATCCGGCCGGACGGCTGGTTTCGGAGATCGAGGACTTCCTACGCGACAGCTGACTGCGGTCAGGCGGCGCGCTGTTCGGAGATCACATCCTCGACGGGGAACTTGACCACGCGTCCGGCAACGTCATACGGAGTGGTCAACAGGAGTGTGATGGTCGACGGGCTGCGGGAGGACACGTGACCGGTGTAGACCCGTTCCCCGTTTTCGGTTCGAACGACGAAGGTGTACGTCAGGGCCTTGGCGTCATCGGCGCGCATGGGCGTCTCCTGGAGTGGTGTGGCATCTCATCTGCCGCTCGGCCGGATGAACTGAGCTGACCGGCCGTTGAGCGACGCCGGTCACCGGTGGTCTTGTCGCACGGGGCGAACACACGAGACCGAACGGTAACGAATCGACGGCTCGACGACCAGGATCTCTGGTCAGGCGAAGCGGCGAAGGCGTAGGCTGTTGAGCACCACCGAGACCGACGAAAATGCCATCGCCCCGGCGGCGATCATCGGATCCAGCATGCCGAGCGCCGCCACCGGAATGGCAGCCGTGTTGTACAGGAACGCCCAGAACAGGTTGCCGCGGATCGTTCCGAAAGTGCGTCGGGCGAGACGCACCGCAGTAGTGGTGGTGGCCGGATCGCCGTTCATCAGCACGACGTCACCGGCGTCGATGGCCACACCGGTACCGGTACCGATCGCCAGTCCCAGATCCGAGGCGGTCAAGGCGGGAGTGTCGTTGATCCCGTCGCCTACGAACGCCACGGTGAGGCCTTCGTGTTGCAGGGTCTGGACGACGTCGGCCTTGTCCCCAGGTAGGACTTCGGCGATCACCCGGTCGATGCCGATCTTCTCGGCGACCGCTTCAGCGGTACGACGGTTGTCTCCGGTGACGAGCACGGTCTGCAGGCCGAGCCGGTGCAGGTCGGTGACGGTGTCTGCGGCGGTCGGACGGACCGTGTCGGAGACACCGATCACCCCGCGGGCCTGGCCGTCCCAACCCGCTACGAAGGCGGTCACGCCTTCACCCTCCAGGGCTGCGAGGCGGTCCATCCAGCGGCTGGACACCTGCAGCCCCTGATCGGCGAGCAGCTTGGCCTTGCCGACCACCACCCGGGTGCCGTCCACGGTTCCTACGGCGCCCATCCCGGCGATGGCTTCGGCGTCGGCTACCTCGGACAGCTCGATGTCTCGTTCTTCGACGCCGAGGGCGACAGCCTTTCCGATCGGATGGCCCGACGCTGCCTCGACCGACCCGACCTTGTGGAGGAAGTCCTGGTCGTCGGCGTCCGTTTCGAAGGCGGTGAGGGTCATCATCCCGCTGGTGAGGGTTCCGGTCTTGTCGAACGCAACCACGTCGATGGTGCGGGACCGTTCGAAGACCTCGGCGCCTTTGAAGAGAATGCCG
The DNA here is from genome assembly GCA_046565785.1 of Acidimicrobiia bacterium. Taxonomy (GTDB): domain Bacteria; phylum Actinomycetota; class Acidimicrobiia; order Spongiisociales; family ZC4RG35; genus DATHWB01. The sequence goes on along the minus strand of JBKHXZ010000052.1, from coordinate 11,392 downwards.
AGCTCGGCGCCCCGAGCCGAACCAACCAGGATGGCCGTGGGGGTGGCGAGTCCCAGCGCACAAGGACAGGCGATGATCAACACGGCGATGCCGGGGCGCAGGGCGTCTTCGGCAGGGTTGCCCAGGGCGATCCACGCCGCGGTCGTCACCAAGGCGATCAGTATGACCACCGGGACGAACACCGAGGAGATGCGGTCGACCAGTCGCTGCACCGGCGCCTTGGTGGCTTGGGCGTCTTCCACCATGCGAATGATCTGGGCGAGCATCGTGTCGCTCCCCACCCTGGTCGCCTCCACGATCAGCCGACGGTGCTGGTTGACGGTGGCGCCGAACACTTCGTCGCCGACGGTTTTCTCGACCGGTCGCGACTCGCCGGTGAGCATCGACTCGTCGAGGCTCGACTCACCTTGGACGATGCGGCCGTCGGTTGGAACCTTCATCCCCGGGTCGACCACCATCCGGTCACCGGGCAGCACGTCGCGGATGGCGATCAGCTTGGTTCCGGACTCGGTGAGGATCGTTGCCCGGTCGGCTCCGAGCTCGAGCAGGCTGCGCAGTGCGTTCGTCGCTCGACCCTTGGCCCGCGCCTCGAAGGCTCGGCCGAGCGTGATCAGGGCGACGATGACCGCGCCGGTTTCGAAGTACGGGTGATCACCGCTGAACAAGGCCCACACCGAGTAGCCGAAGGCGCTGAGCGTTCCCAGAGAGATCAGGGTGTCCATCGACGCCCCGAAGGACTTCAGCTGTTTCCAGGCGACCCGGTGGAACGGGGCGCCCGCCCAGAAGATCACCGGGGCGGTGAGGATCGCTTGGATCGCCGTGTTCCAGGTGCCGATAGGGCCGAACATGGCGAGCAATACGACGATGCCCGCCAGGACGCCGGCGACCCTGAACCGGCGCCACTGTTCGCGTTCTTCGGCGAGCTGCCGTTCGAAGACCGCCGGCTGTTCGTCGCCGGTAGCCGGGGTGATCGAATAGCCGATCTTGTCCACGGCCGATTGCAGGACACCGAGATCGGTGGCGTCGGTGACGCGAACCTGGGCGCGTCCCGTGGCGTAGTTGACCACGGCCGCGTCGACACCCTCCTGTTTACCCAGCACTCGTTCGACGCGGGCGGCGCAGGCGGCGCAGGTCATTCCCCCGACGTCGAAGGTGACCGAGGAGGATGTGCGGGTGTCGGTCATCGGGCGACGTCGTAGCCCTGGGACTCGATCGCCTCGATGATGGTGTCGAGGTCGACCGTGGCCTCGTCGTAGTCGACGTCGACTTTCTTCGACTCGATGCCGACTTCGACTTTGCGGATGCCTGTGAGGCTACCGACGGCGCCTTCGATGCTCGACTTGCAGTGTCCGCAGGAGATGGTGGGGACGTCCAGGGTGGTGGTGCTCATCAGGTGACTCCTTCCGGGTCGGGGGCGGGTCCGGTCACCGCCGCCGTGTACTTCATCGTTTCCATGAGTTCGTCGACGATCTCCGCGGTGCGGCCATCGGCTACGGCGTGCGCCACACAGGTTTCCAGATGGTTTTGCAGGAGGATGCGGTTGACCCGCTCCAAGGAACCCTGCAGGGCCGAAACCTGTTTCATGATGTCGGGGCAGTACCGCTCGTCCTCGACCATGGCGATCACCGCATCGAGGTGCCCGCGCACGGTCTTGAGACGGTTGAGCGACGAACGCTTGTGTTCCGGCTTCACCCTCCCATACTACCCCACCTGGGGTGGGGTAGCCAAAAGCAGAAGGGCCCCGCGAACCCAGGGTTGGTGGGGCCCCTGGAGGGCCCGGCCAGCCCACGGTTCGCATCTGCGGGGTCGAGGGAAACCAACTCTGGGCTCGTGGGGCCCCTGGAGGGCCCGGTGAACCCTGGGTTCGCGGGGCCCTTTTCGGTGGAAACGAGGGACGGGATCCTGCGCTGGGTGGGAACGCAGAACCCCGTCCGGGGTTGGCATCACGTCGGGAGGAGGGAGAGAACCGGACAGCGATGCCAAGTCTGGGTTGTGGCCGATCAGACGCCTTCGGGAAGGATCCGACCCCGCACCCTCGGATATTTCACCGGGGCGTGGGCGTAGCAGTACTCGCGGCGGTTGTAGCGGGAGAGCTTGGTGTCACAGTTCTTCTCACTGCACACCCGGCCCCCACCGAAGTCTTTCGAGGGACGTGTCACACCCTTGATGGATGCGCCCTTCATGATGTCCGACATGTCCTGGCCCCCTTTCCTGAGCCTTCGTGTGATGCAACACCGGAGTCGGGTTCTTTCTTCCCATCTCCGAGCGCCGTCACTCGTGTCACATCACATGTTCGGAGCCGAAGCCCCATGTGGATGTGACGTCTCAGCGAACCGTACGGTTCCATCGGTAAAGGGCCGATAAACCGGACGTCAGGAAAACCTCAAGAACCGATCCCCAGCTTGCGCAGGAAGGCATCAGGGCGGGGATCCCGGCCGAGGAACGCCCGCAGGTGCTCCATGCCCGGTCTCGTTCCACCCCGTTCGAGGACCTCGCGGCGGTAATCCATCCCCACCTGCGGGGAAACCACCCCCTCGGCTTCGAAGCGCGAGAACATGTCGTCCCCGTACACCTCCGACCAGAGATAGCCGTAGTACCCGGCGTCGTATCCGAACAGATGCCCGAACGACGCCGGATAGAACGTGCCCTCGTGGAAGGGGAACAGGGTGACCTCCCAGGTGCGCCGCAGGATCTCGTCCAGGTCCTTTTCGGGTGCCGGTCCGTGCAGCTCCTGATCGAGCATGCCGAAGGTCATCTGCCGCAACTTGTCCAACGCCACGTTGAGCTGGCGCGCGGCGACGAGCTGTTCGACCAGTTCGGTCGGAATCGGATCGCCGGTCTCGTGATGACGGGCAAAGGTGGAGAGCACGTCCGCCCGCCACGTCCAGTGCTGCATGATCTGGGACGGTGCCTCCACGAAGTCCCGCTCCACGCTGGTGCCGGCGAAACGGACGTACGGAGAGGTCGTGAGGGTCTGATGGAGGATGTGGCCGAACTCGTGGAAGAACGTCTCCACCTCGGTGTGCTGCAACAGGCTCGGGCGGCTCTTCGTCGGCTTTGTGAAGTTGGCGACGATCGCCGCATACGGGTGCTGATATGACCCGTCTGCCAGCCGGCGCCCCGGAATCAGCGGGAATGCCGCGGCGTGGCTGAACTTGCCCGGGCGGGGGAAGAGGTCCATCGAGAAATGGGCGATCAGCCGTCCATCGGAGGCGTCGTGGATGGCGAACGACCGCACGTCTGGATGCCACACGTCCACGTCGAGTTCGGTGTACCGCACGCCGAACACGTCACCGGTGATCCCGAAGAGACCCTCGAGCACCGAGTCGAGTGGGAAATACTCGGCCACCTCGTTCTGATCCACGCCGTACTCGTTGCGGCGCAGCAGCGTGTCGTAGTACCGCATGTCGTAAGGCATCAGCGTCGTGTCACCCGTGTCGGCTGCCAGCAGCTCGGCCATACGAGCGATCTCGCCCCGTCCTGCTTCGATCAGCGGCGCCTTCAAGTCGGTGTAGAAGCGCTCCACGTTCTCGGGACGCTCGGCCATGCGGTCCTCCAACACCTGGTGCGCCCAGGACGGGACACCGAACAGGTCGGCGATCTCCTTGCGGATGGCGATCGCCTCCTCCAGCAGCGGACGGTTGGCGTCGACCGCCCGGGTGTTGAACTTGAACGAGAGCTGTTCCCGCAGATCCCGGCGCGGGCTGTTGTCGAAGAAGGGAAATGCATGGGGATAGGCAAGGGTGATCCGGTAGGTGCCCTCTGCGGGACCGTCGTCGAGGGTCTCGATGTAGGCCTCGGGCAGTCCTTCCAGGTCGTCGCGAGTGACGACGATCCCGTCGTCGTATTCGGCGACGTTCCGTTCGAACGCCACGCCGAGTTCGACCAGGCGGTCCGACAGCACCCGCAGACGATCCCGCGCGGCTTCGGAAAGTTCATGTCCGGCGTGGCGGAAGTCGCGCATGGTGAACTCGACCAGTCGCTGCTCGGCCTCACCGAGGCCGTCGGCTTTGGCGGCGAACTCGGCGACCGCCTCGTAGAGGTCACGACGGAAGACCATCTCCACGCCGAACTTGGACAGACGCTCTTCGGCGGTGTTCCCGGCCTCGCGGATAGCCGCGTCCGGATGCACGTACCCCATGAAGCCGGTGCGTCCAAAGGTGCGGGCGAGGACGTCCGCCACCTCTTCGAGCGGGGAAATCGTCGAATCCCATGTGTGGTCGCCGACCACGACCGCATCCAGCAGCTCGGTGCAAGCGGTGATGGCTTCGGAGACCTCGCGGGCGATGCCGTCTGCGGAGATGTCGGAGTAGTCGAAAATCATGCCGCGACCCTATCCGGGGCAGACATCGAACATGTCGGGATTCAATTGCGCCTGGCGAGCACGTCGAGTCGGACGAAAGTCTGATCGAAGGTGCCGTCGTGGCGGGCCAACTCGCCCAGGCGGGCGCCTACGCGCTCCCGGAAAGTGGCGTGGTGGTTGGGAGCCAGATCGGTCTCGTAGGCCATGAACACCTGCGACTCGAGCCATCCCCACAAAGCGTCCCGGGTGAACGGTCTGCGCTGGGCGATCGAACGGACCCAGCCGTCATTCAGGCTGAACCCCGCACGCTCCAGGATCTCCATGTACCACCCGGGGTTGGCGAAACACCAGGGTGACGTCGGTCCGCCCAGCTCGGCGGACACCTCGTCCAACAGGGTCACGACTTGGGGAATGTTGCCGGCGCCGCTCATGTCGAGTCGGAAGAAGCCGCCAGGAACCAGGGTGGCGTGGATCTGAGAGGCGATACCGGCTTGATGTTCCGGCGGCGCCCACTGCAGCGCGGCGCGGGAAACGACTCCGTCGAAACGCTCCCCGTCCAACGCGATCGTCAGCCGCTGACCGGTGCCGCGTACGAACCGTTGGTTGGAAGCGGCACGCGATGCGGCCTCAACCAAGAACCCTTCGTGAGGATCGACCCCCACCACCTCACCGTCGGGAACCCGCTCGGCCAGGACTCGGGTGAAGTCTCCTGCGCCGCACCCGAGGTCGACGACGCGCATGGCTGGTTGCAGGGGAGTCGAGTCCAAGAACCACTCGTCGAACACCCGGTGATGGCCGGTGTTGGCTGCGTACAGCTCCGCATCCCATTCGGGGAGCCAGAACTCGTCGGTCATACGGTGCGAGCTCCTCTCTGCCAGACCTCCACCACTCTGGTGGACGGGTCGTCGGGTTCTCCGTCGCACAGGACGAACGTGGCGGGCGTTCCCGCTTGTAGCGGCGTTGTGGCGTACAGATCCACCGCCTGGTCGAGGGTCAGACCCTCGGGCCGGTCCCGGACGGCGTCGCGGATTCCCACCAGCGGGTCGGCGTCTTCGATGGGGGCGTCGGAGCCGCCGCGTAACGCCACGCCCGCTGCCAGCATCGAAGCGAAGGGATACGCCCAGGCCTCCCGCTTCGGACCCAACCGTCTTCCCAGCCACGGCTCGTCCGACGGGACGAAGGACGGCTGGACCGATGCGACCACTCCGAGTTCGGCCATCGCTTCCACCTGATCGGGGTCTGCCACCGACGCATGTTCGAGACGGACCGTTCCCGGCACACCGAGCTTCTCGGCCACGTCCAACCCGTGCTCGACGGCCAAGTCACCGATGGCGTGGATGGCGACCCGGCCGCCCAGGTCGACGGCCGTGGCCGCCATCAGTTCGAGGTTCCTCGCCACCAACGTTCCCGACGTCGACGGGTCGTCGTGATACGGGGAGCGCAGCGCAGCGGTACGAGCGCCGAGCGAACCGTCGGCGAACCCTTTCCATCCGGCGAAACGCACCGCCGGACCGGCGTCGTCCAGTCGGGTGGCTGCTCGACGCAATTCGTCCGGACCGGAGCAGATCACGAACGCCTCTACGGCGATGGGGGAGTCGTCTCCGAGTGAGGCGATCACCTCGAGCTCGTCGGCTCCCGCGCACCACATCGAGTCGCCTGCCGCGACCATGGCGTCGACGGCGACCACTCCCGTGCGGCGCAACGTGACCAGCACTTCGCGCACCGCGGTGGCGTCTGGTGCGTCGATGATCGGAGCCAAGGCCCGGGATAGTGGCGTCAGGGCCGTCTCCTCGAGCACTCCGGTCGGTCGGCCGTCCAGGCCGCGCTGGACACGACCCCCTTCGGGGTCGGGAATGGAACGATCGACTCCGGCGAGGGCCAGCGCGGCGCTGTTGGCCGAGGCGATGTGCGAACAGTGCCGGTACACCACGATCGGCGTGGTCGTCGACACTCGGTCGAGGTCCTGTCGAGTCGGCATCCGCCCTTCCCGAACGCGCTCGTCGTCGAATCCGACGGCGATCACCGGCCCCTGGAACTCGGCCACCTTGCGAGCCAACCGGTCCACGAGCTGACTCATGTCGTCGGTGTCGGCGACGTCCAGTCGGTTGGCGCTGACAGCCATGCCGGTTGGGTGGATGTGGCTGTCCTTCAGGCCGGGGAGGAGGACTGTCCCGGGCCGGAGCAGGTCGGGCACCGGCATGTCCGATCTCCGCCCGATCCGGCGGATCACCCCCTGTTCGAACGCTATGGCGTCGGCTCCGGGATGACCGTGGATCCGGTCGACGTGGATGACCGTCACCGGTTGACGACCTCCAACATCCGTTCGTGCAGCAGCCCGTTGGAAGCCAGGATTCCGGCCGTATCGGGCCGATAAGGGTTGCCGTCCAGGTCGGTGACGCTGCCTCCTGCTTCGGCCACGATCAGTTCGCCTGCCGCCGTGTCCCATGGCTTGAGGCGATACTCCCAGTACGCATCGAATCGTCCGGCGGCCACCCAACAGAGGTCGAGGGCGGCTGAACCGATGCGGCGGATCCCTTGGACTTCGGCCAACACCTTGCCGAGCGTGGCGGCCAGTTCGCTCGCTCGTTCCCGGCGGTCGTAGGGGAATCCGGTAGCGACCAGCGCCCGGACGGTCTCGTTCGTCGTCGACACCCGGATCGGGGCGTCGTCGAGCCAGGCACCGTGACCGGTCATGGCGGAGAAGACCTCGCCTCCGATCGCATCCTGCACCACACCCACCCGAGGCGTGCCGTCCTCCCACAGCGCGACCGACACCGCCACCTGGGGTACGCCATGAACGAAGTTGACGGTTCCGTCGAGCGGGTCGACGATCCACACTCGACCTGTATCCCATCCGTCCCCGCCTCCCTCTTCCCCGAGAATGGCGTCGTGTGGCCGGTGTCGTCCGAGCGCGTGGCGAATGGCATCCTCCGCCGCCCGGTCGTACTCGGTGACCGGGTCGACGGCGCTCGACTTGAACGAGGTGCCGGCAGCGGCCCGGAAGCCGTCGGCCACGATGCCGGCAGCGAGGGAAGCGCATTCGAGAGCGAGTTGGAGATCGGCCTGCACTCGGACGACGGTACCCGGGCCTTCTACGATCCCCGACGTGCGATCCACCATGCTGGCCGGAGCGGCCGGCGCCCTCCTCGTTGTGGCTTTCCCGCCGTTCGGCGTCGGCTGGCTGGTGGTCCCGGCGATCACCGGTTTCCTGCTCGCGGTTCGCTACGCCCGCAGGCCGGCACACGCCTGGCTCGCCGGCGGGGTGTTCGGTGCGGTGTTCTTCACGCTCCTGTTCCCCTGGCTGGCTGAACTGGGGATCATCGCCCTGCTGCCTCTGGTCGCGGTGCAGTCGCTGTTTCCCCTGGTGTACGCCCGGGCCCTGTACGCAGCTCGCCGACGAAGGACCGCTGAGTGGGTGGGAGTGGCGGTGGCCGGATGGGGGGCGATGGAGTATCTACGGGAGCGAATCCCGCTGGGGGGCTTCTCGTGGGGCATGGCGGGATATCCGGTGGGCGAGTACGACGCACTGCGGGACGCCGCACAGTGGATCGGCACTTCCGGCTGGGCGATGGTGCTGGTCGGTGCCGCCGCGGTGGTGGCCGTGTGGGCGACGGACCACACGATCGACCGTCGTGTGCTGGTCGCTCCGTTCGCCCTGATCGCTCTGCTGGGGGTGGGCGGCTGGATCGCCGGACCGGAGACCACCGGCGAGGTGGTCGAGGTCGTCATCGTGCAGGGTTCGTCGCCCTGCCCGGGACAGCGATGCCCGGGGGAGCGGGCGGCGACCTATGCCGCTTCGCTCGAACTGACCCGACAGATTCCGGAGGGTGGGGCCGATCTGGTGGTGTGGCCTGAAGGATCGACCGGGTTCAACGTCGACCCCATTCTCGACCCGGCGGTGGGCGAGGCGATCGCGGCGGAAGCGGCCCGGATCGGTGCGGTGCTCCTTGCCGGAGGAGACCGGCCCGTGTCGGATACCCACTGGATCAATGCCAATGTGGTGTGGAACCGGCAGGGGGAGCTGGTCGGCGAGTATCGCAAGCGTCATCCGGTGCCGTTCGGCGAGTACGTACCTGCCCGCCCTCTGTTCGGAAGGATCCCCGACTTGCGTCGGGTACCGCGAGACATGATCCGGGGTGACGGACCGGTGCTGTTCGAGGTGAACGGCGGCACGTTCGGGTCGGTGATCTCCTTCGAGTCGTCCTTTGCCCGATACAGCCGGGACACGGTGCGTGCGGGAGCCGATCTCCTAGTGGTCGCCACCTCCCAGGCCAGCTATCCCTTCTCGCACGCCTCCGATCAGTTGATCGGCATGACACGGATGCGCTCCGCGGAACTGGGCGTCGACGTCATCCACAGCTCGGTGACCGGCCGGTCCACGTTCATCACCGACGGCGGCGAGGTGGGCGAGCGAACTGGGCTGGCGGAGATCGCGGCGCTGGGGGGCATCGTCCAGTTCCGAACCGACGGCCTCACCATATATGCGTTGTTAGGTGACTGGCTGCAGTTGGCGGGGATCGCCTGGCTGATCGAACGGTGGATGCGGATCAGGAGAACTGCTCGCGCCTGACCAGTTCATCGAGCGGCTTGCGACCGCTCAGCGGATTCTTGGCGCGGCCGGCTTGCTCGGCTTCGGCGTCCGGATACCCGAGCGCGATCCCCCACATGCATGAATGATCGTCGGGGACGCCCAGCACCCTGCGGGCGTCGTCGTGGCGGTGGAAGGTGATCGGGCACGAGCCGACGCCGACCGCGGCGGCGGCCAGCATGATGTTCTGACTTGCCCGTCCGAGGTCCCAGTCGTAGCCGTCGGGTAGGCGGACCGGCACGACGACGGTGTCGGCGGTTCGGAGTGGCCCGGTGAAGTCCCCGCATTCGGCGAGACGCTCCATCTGCTCACGGCTGCGGACGACCACGAAAACCCAGCTCTGGCGGTTCTTCGAACTCCCCGTCCAACGGGCAGCTTGCAGGATGGCGTCGAGGTGTTCATCGCTGATCGGACGGTCCAGATATCGACGTACGACACGCAGTCCCTTCACCGCGTCGTACACCTCTGGGGACGGCTTCAGCATGTCTCCTCCTGGGTTTGTACTCATGCGAACGATTCCGAGACCGGCTCAGGCGGCGCGTGTCCGGCTGACCACCATGATGCAGTCGCCGGCCACCACGTCCATGCCGGCCTTGCGAGCCTGTTCTTTCAGTTCACGGTCGTAGGCACCGGGCTGGAACCAGATCGAATCACCGGAAAGTCGCTCCCACTCGGCCACCACGGTGCGGCCGACCCTGGCAGGAACGACCATGTTCACGATCTCGGGGCGCTCCGGCAGCGACGCCAGATTCGGATAGCACCGGTCCCCGGCGACGGTGTCGTGATTCGGATTCACTGCCACCACGCGATGGCCCCGGCCCCGCAGGTCACGGTAGATGATGCCTCCGTACTTGCCTGGCGTGTCGGTGGCGCCCACCACGGCGATAAGACGGTCGCGGTCGGCAAGAAGGTCGTGTTGGCTCATGTTCCTCTCAACGTGGATGGGGTTCGTCGGATTCCGTCAGGCGCCTCAGCGCATCGGCGTATTCGGGTTCGAGCCAGTACGCCCCGTGGATGCGCAGCTGCGGGTCGCCGAGGCGCCGGTCGTCGACCCGACGGATCGCCCCTCCGATCGGGTCGGTCACTCGCCACAGATTCGACCACTTCGCCACCCCGACCCGGGCGACGGTGTCGGCCGGGAACGACCGGGGGAAGAACCGCATGTACAGCGTGGCCAGGGGGGAGCCGTGTGTGAGGAACAGTTCGGGTTTCTCGGTCCGGGCAGCGGCGCTGGCGGCGATGACCGAGCCCTGGCTGTGCGCAGAGATGACCACCCGATCGGCGGATGCGCGGAGCTGGCTGAGAACCAGGTTGAGGTCGCGTTCGACGACATCCCGGTAGGTGGGAGGGGCGAACGGATGGAAGCGGCGCGAGAAGAACGACCCGATGTCCCACGGGATCGCCAGCGACCGGCGGCGACCCTCGTCGTGCCAGGCGCCGACCACTCGAACGATCACCGCCACGACCGGAACGACCAGAGTGACGACGACGGCCACCGCGTCGAAGGTCCACCACCCGGCTACGACGCCACCTCCGCCGAGCAAACCGACCGTCACCACCATCACCGCCGCTAGCCGGAGGCCGAGACGAACCAGCACGAACGCCCACAGTCCGACGGCGAGGGGGCCGGCGCCGGCTGCGAGCCACGGAAAGACCGTGTCGGTGCGGCTCAACCCGAGCGTGCCGAACGCCACCGTTACCGCACACACGCCGATGAGGAGAGGGCGGATGTCGTCTCTGACCGAAACGGCGGTTCGGGCGAGGCGTTCGGTCGGGGTTCTGCCCGGTTCGAGATGCGTCCACGAGTGCAGGGCCGCGAGGACGGCGAAAACGAGAGTGCCGGTGAGAAACGCCCGAGCGACCGAGATCGTCCCTCCCGGTGGCGCAACGCCGAACACGGCGCCCGACACGACGACCGCCCCCGCTCCGACGGCCGCACCCGTCGATCCCGCCAAAGCCAAGAGCGCTCCTACCGCCGGTCCGGCATCGGGATGTGCCGTCGACCAGGCGAGGGCGGTAGCGGCGACGGCTGCCAGCGCGTAAGCGATCACCGCACCACGCAGTGGTCCACCGATCATCACCAGCGCCTCGGGGAGATCGGTGATCTGATCGATCGGCCGCACCAGCAGTGAGATCAGCAGCAACATCACCGACACGACGGCGACTCGCCCGACGATTCGGGTCAGGTCCTCCAAGCCGTGCCAGAGCGACGCCGCGGCGGTGAGCACACACAACGCAACCGGCAGCACCCACATCGAGCCGATGGGCTCGGGAGTGGCTGCGGACTCCGCGGCAGCCGTGACTGCCGTCGCCCACACCCCCCACAGCGCCATCGCCATGTGCGGGGCGCGCAGGTACGGCCGATCGTTCCGCGCCTCTTCGGCGCGGGTCGTCGCGAACCAGAGGAGCGCCATCACCAGACACGACACCACGACGCCGGCGAGCAGGGCCGCCGACCACGAGCTCCACGCCCGTACCACCTGGTAGGCGCCCACACCGAT
>JBKHXZ010000051.1:0-10531 GCA_046565785.1 Acidimicrobiia bacterium | reverse complement strand
GCGCGCAACTTTGATCCTTTCGGAAGCGACGACTCGACGAGCGCGTCCCCATCACCGTCTGCGATCAGCACCTGCCCGTCCTCGGCTGTCAATGCAAGGCTGCGGGCCTGGGCTCGGGATGCTGCTTCGAAAGCTTGACCGAACGCCTGGGCGCCGTGCACGTCGATCCCGACGCGAGCGAATGACCGGCGACCCAGAAACCGCTGAACAGCAACGGATGCCTCCAGCGCAGCGCGTATCCCTTGGAACGACGCGTCTACCGAATGTTCGGTGATCTCGAGGTTCTCTCCGCCGTGAGCTTCGACAATCCAGAAGAGTTCGGCTGACACCGGACCGTACAGAGAAACGTCGAGAAAATCCCACCGGCATGAAAGCGAGGCGCTGTATCCGGACGTTTCTCGAAACGCTCGGCGGAGTCCGACCTCAGGTTGGAAGGCCGGATTAGCGATGTCGGGATCGCGCCGTAGGATGGCCGAACGGAGCTCGAAGATGGAACTCACGGCGTTTTCCCCGGCCCCCTCGAGGTAGCTACTGCAAACCGCCAAGGCCAGATCGGGGCGACCCGACCAGTGATAGGCCAGGGCGAGCCGATGCACCGTTTCACTGTCCACAGGATTCGCCGCCCTCGTGGCTTCCAACTCGGGTATGACCTCGCTGTATTTCCTCGCCATCAGACACGCTTCGAGTAGTGCGCGCTGGGCTCGTTCCCGGGTCACGATCTGTGCGCTGATGAACCCAACATCCTCGGACGCGACCTCGACACCAGCGAGCGGCTCTTCGCCGGGCCAGAGTTTGAGAGCCGCTGCAAGGTAGGCGGCGGCGAGGTTGGCCTCCCCGCGCCTGAGAGCGCGCTCACCGGCATCGACAAGCCGGCGGAAGCGGAGCCAGTCGAGCTGCTCGTCCGCGACGTCGAGCACCAACCCGGCAGGCGACCATTTGATCAGCCGCCGTCCGCGCTCCGATGATCCCTGAGCGAGCAAGTGGCGCAGCTTGGACACCGCAGTGTGGAGCCGATGCCTGGCTCGATCGTCGTCCGCGTCCGGCCACAGCAGGTCGATGAGCCGCTCGGCCGAGACGTTCTGCCTCGGCCGTAAAGCCAAAATCGCGAGTAGTTCCTGGAGCTTCGGCGCGAGCGGGACTATCTCTCCGTCCCCGGTTATGGCTTCCACCGGCCCGAGTAGGCGGATGGACACGTCGAACCGGCCGGGCAGTATCGGCGGGCCCGTATCTCCCTCGGCGAGGCTCGCAGCTTTCGCCCTCCGCCGAGCCTCATAAGCGCGCTGACGGTGTGATGCCCGGCAGTAACGCGGGGGAGGCCCGGGCCCGCGGGCGGGGGTGAACGCCTCTCCACACCAACAACAGGTGAGGTCCATGCCCCATCGAACTATACGCCGCACCTGACATCGGTGCCCTCCGATGTGACCCGCCCACAGATGAGAATCGGGGCTTCGCCTCTAACCAGGTCGGCGTCACCTGGCGTCGATGCTACCGGGTTCCCCTGCACCTCGATCGTCCATCCCGATCCCAAACATGGCCCGATCCGTGCCCGCCGCGCTGCTGTCATCGGGGCGAGACGAATCCTGCCAGTCACACTCGATGTGTCATCGTGTGGCGTCGGCGACGATCGCCCGGACCCGAGCCATCACATCGGGATCGTCGCACCGGAGGCCGTCCGCGCTCCCTCGCCCCCACAGCCACAGATCGACCGCCGGGGCAGTCCCCGCAATCGATGAACCCGCAGGCTCGGAAGGAACCAGCGTCTCGAAGTCGTAGTCCTTCCCTGACTCCGGCCCGGTGCCGATCATGCGTCCGAAGCGCAGTCCGATCTGCGGGCCGCCGTCGACCGACAGGGTGACCGCGGTCTCCCCGGGGAGGAACCGGGCCCAGTCGGGAATGCCGAAGACGTGGTTCTCGAGCACCTCGTCGACGCCATCCCGCGCCAGCTCCACGTCGATGTCGGTCCGGTTCCCGACCGCCAACTCGGCGTCGACCCGATGGATGAGGGCCTCATGCGCCTGTCGGCGTCGCACCCATCCGATCGACCAGCCCTCGTCATGCCAGCTCCAACAGCGCGTGTCCGGTGGGTGTCGATCCAACGCGGCGACGAGGGCTGCCGAGCGTTCGTCGAACCGGTCGGCGATCTCGGCGTGCGGTGGACGGACGAGGGGCACCACCTTGTCACCGTCGAGGAGGAGATCGGTGGCGATCGAGCCCCAGAAATGCTGGACCTCGGTGAGATGCCAGGCGAGATCGGCCAGGTTCCAATCGGGACAGCTCGGTACCCGAGCCTCGGGATCCCCGTGTCTGATGCACTCGGCGAACCGCCGCGACTCGCGCCGTATAGCTTCGACATAGTCGATCACCGAGCCAGCGTAGGCAGCCGCTGGTCGAACCGAAGCGCTGAAACCGCGTCATACAAGGTCAGGAACCCAGGGTTTGGGTCCGGGCGCGAGAAGGCCCCGGGGGTGCCGGGGCCTTCTCTGTTGGGTTGGTTGTGAGCGTCGGCTCAGAAGTCCATGCCGCCGCCGTGGTCGTGGCCTCCGCCACCCGCGGGTACATCTTCCTTCTGCTCCGCCACCAACGCCTCGGTCGTCAGCAGCAGCGCTGCGATCGACGCCGCGTTCTGCAGCGTGGACCGAGTGACCTTGGCCGGGTCGATGACACCGGCGACCATCAGGTCTTCGTAGACACCGGTCGCAGCGTTGAAGCCCATCGCACCTTCGGCCGCACGGACCTGCTCGACGACAACACCGCCTTCGAAGCCGGCGTTGAAGGCGATCTGACGGAGGGGCTCCTCCATCGACCGACGCACGATGGCCCGGCCGGCCTTCTCGTCGTCCGATCCGCCACGGATCTTCTCGACTGCGCTCTGCGCACGGAGCAGCGCCACACCACCGCCGGGCACGACGCCCTCTTCGATGGCGGCACGAGCAGCCGAAACGGCGTCCTCGATGCGGTGCTTCTTCTCCTTCAGCTCGACCTCGGTGGCAGCGCCCACCTTGATCACAACGACGCCGCCGGACAGCTTGGCCAGACGCTCCTGGAGCTTCTCCCGGTCCCAGTCGGAGTCGGTGTTCTCGATCTCCCGCTCGATCTGCTTGATACGGGCGGCAACGTCGGACTCGCCACCGGCACCGTCGACGATGGTGGTGGCGTCCTTGGTGATCACGACCTTGCGGGCACGGCCCAGCATGTCGAGGGTCACGTTCTCCAGCTTGAGGCCGACCTCTTCGGAGATCACAGTGCCACCGGTGAGGATGGCGATGTCCTGCAGCATGGCCTTGCGGCGCTCGCCGAAGCCAGGCGCCTTGACCGCGGCCGACGAGAACGTGCCACGGATCTTGTTCACCACCAAGGTGGCGAGAGCCTCACCTTCGACGTCCTCGGCGAGGATCAGAACGGGCTTGCCCGCCTGCATGACCCGCTCGAGCACGGGAAGGAGGTCGTTCACGGACCCGATCTTCTGGTTGGCGATGAGGATGTAGGGGTCCTCGAGCACCGCCTCCTGCCGATCGGCATCGGTGATGAAGTACGGGGAGATGTAGCCCTTGTCGAACTGCATACCCTCGGTGAATTCGAGCTCGAGACCGAAAGTCTGGCCCTCTTCCACCGTGATGACGCCGTCCTTGCCGACCTTGTCGAAGGCTTCGGCGATGGTCTTGCCGATCGTGGTGTCGTTGTTGGCCGAGATCGAGGCCACATGGGTGATCTGGCTCGACGTCTCGATGTTCTTGGCCATCTCACCGATCGCCTTGACGGCGACTTCGACGGCGCTTTCGATGCCCCGCTTCAGTTCCATCGGGTTGGCACCGGCCGCTACCTGACGCAGACCTTCTTTCACCATGGCCTGAGCGAGAACGGTGGCGGTGGTTGTGCCGTCACCGGCGACGTTGTCGGTCTTGTTGGCGACCTCGTAGGCGAGCTTGGCGCCCATGTTCTCCCACGGGTCTTCCAGTTCGATTTCCTTGGCGATGGTCACGCCGTCATTGGTGATGGTGGGAGCGCCCCACTTCTTTTCCAGGACGACGTTGCGGCCCTTGGGGCCGAGGGTCACCTTGACGGTGTCGGCGAGCTTGTCCACGCCCGCCTGGAGTCCCTTGCGGGCCTCCTCGTTGAATCGGAGCTCTTTGGCTGCCATTGATCACTCCTCCTGAGTTCAGTTGACGATGGCGAGAAGATCGCGCTGGCTGAGGACGAGGTGCTCGACGCCATCGATCTTGAACTCGGTCCCTGCGAACTTCGAGTAGAGGACGGTGTCACCCACCTTCACGTCCATGGGAAGACGATCGCCGTCGTCATCGAAGGCGCCGGGGCCGACGGCCACGACCTGCCCGGTCTGGGGCTTCTCCTTGGCGGTGTCGGGAATCACCAGGCCGGACGCGGTACGCACGTCCTGGTCTGCGTCGGGCTTGACGACGACTCGATCACCGAGAGGCTGAAGCTTCATGTAGCTCCTCCTGCGAACTGGGTTCTTTGCGAATAGCAGCCGCTGTCGGCGACTGCTAGCACTCGTACTGTCTGAGTGCCAGGCGAAATTAGCACTCTCGCGTAGCGAGTGCCAAAGCAGCCGGCCGGGTTCAGAGGCGCTTGCCGGCGTCCACGGTGGATTCCCAGGCGCTGATCGCTCCCCGCTCCAGCCAATGGACCGCAGCCGCCCCGATCATCGCTCCGTTGTCGGTGGCGAGTCCCGGTGAGGGAAGATGCAGAGCGATCCCCCGCGCGTTGCACTCCTCGGTGAGACGCTGTCGCAAACGTCGGTTCGCCACCACCCCGCCACCTGCCGCCACCCGTTGGACCCCGGTGTCCTCGACCGCGTTCAGGGTCTTTTCGACCAGCACGTCGACGATGGCTTCCTGCACCGAAGCCGCCACATCCGCCCGGGGCGGCAGCGACGCCGCGTTCTTCTGCAGGAACGTGATGACCGATGTCTTCAGCCCCGAGAACGAGAAGTGATGGCGGCGGTCCGGCAATGCCCGGGGAAAGTCGATCGCTCGGGGATCGCCGTCCTCGGACTCGGCGTCGATGGCCGGTCCTCCAGGGAACCCGAGTCCCATTACACGGGCGAGCTTGTCGAACGCCTCACCCGCCGCGTCGTCGATCGTCTCCCCGAGGATGACATAGTCGCCCCAGGCCCGTACGTGCACCAATTGACTGTGGCCACCGGAGACGAGCAACACGATCGCCGGGGGTCCGTAATCGGGGTGTTCGAAGACCGGTGCGAACAGGTGGCCTTCCATGTGGTCGACGCCGACGAACGGGAGTTGTCGCGCCCATGCAGTCGCCTTGGCGAACGAATGACCGACCAGCAGGGCGCCCACCAACCCCGGACCTTCGGTGGCGGCCACCGCATCGAGGTCGTCGGGATGCACTCCGGCGTCGGTGAGCGCGCGATGAGTGAGAGAGCGGATCGCCTCGACATGGGCACGAGCTGCCACTTCCGGCACAACGCCCCCAAAACGGGCGTGCAGCCCGACCTGGGAGGACAGGACGTTGGACAGCATCTCGCGGCCTCGTACTACCGCAACCGCGGTCTCGTCGCAGGAGGTTTCGAACGCCAAAACTGTCGGGTTCACGAAAGCGACCTCCGAATCTCCTCCAGGCGCTCCCGGTATTCGAGCCCGTCGATGTCGTGAACCCACATGATCAGTGCGTCCTCGTCCCGGTAGTACTGCTTACGCACTCCCACCGGGGCCATCCCGAACCGCCGATACAAGGCCTGGGCAGCCTCATTGGACACCCGGACCTCCAGCGTGAGCGCCGAGGCCCCCGACTCGAGGGCGTGATCGATCAACGCCAGCATGAGACGGGTACCGACCCGATGCTTCCGATGGGCGGGGTCGACCACCACCGTGGTGATGTGGGCTTCCTCACCCACCAACATCACACCCCCATACCCGGCCAGAGCACCGTCTTTCTCCGCCACCACATACCGGCGACTCTCATGACCGAGTTCGTCTTCGAACACCTGCCGAGACCACGCCTGGCGGTAGACCTGTTGTTCGAGGTCGTGAGCCGCACCGATGTCGTCCGGATGCATCGGACGCAGCTGGACCGTAGACAGCGTGTTCATCGGTCACCCCACGGATCGGACTCGAGCGCCGCCCAGTTGATCTGCACGTCCGGCTCACGCAGATACAGCGGCCGTACGTCGTCGGGATGCGGAATGTCGTCGGACTCCAGCGAAGCCGCGGTCGCCTCAACCAATGCTTCCGCTTGCGGATAGCGCGGCCCACCTCGTTTCATCCGATGCAACCCGCGCAGGGTGTCGTCACCGATGGCCGCGGTGTCCCCTACCAATAGGAACTCCTGAGGATCCGACTCGAGCGCTGCGCGCAGTTCGTCCGGGGCCATGACTTCCGGCGGCGCGTCCTTCACCACCCCTCCCGGCACCGGGTGATAGGACGCCACAGCCAACTCTCCGCGCCGGACGTCGACCACCGACCAAATGTGACGTCGTCCCGTCGCCGCCCGTAAGGCGATGGCGTCGAGCGATACTGCCGTGAGCAGCGGCACGCCCACCGCGGCCGCCAGACCCTGGGCGGTGGCGATCCCAACCCGGATCCCGGTGTAGAGGCCGGGACCGACATCGACTACCACCGCGTCCAGATCCTGAGGACGCCAACCGGCCTGGTCGAAGCAGAAGTCGATGGCAGGGACCAGGAACGACGAGTGACCGGTCCGATCCACCCGGGCCGCAGATGCCACGATGTCGCGGCCGTCAGCCAGAGCGACCGACGACGCCGGCGTAGCCGTTTCGATGGCCAGCACCTTCGGCATCAGGATCCCACCTCGGCGAGCGGCCGGTCCTGCCAGGCGCCCAAGGGTCGCAGGCTCACGGTCCGGTGGCCGTCGGCGTCCATCGCCAGATCGACGTGGAGTCGGTCGGCGGGGAGGGCAGCGCTGATCACGTCGCCCCACTCGATCGCCACGACTCCATCTCGGCCCAACTCGAACACTTCGAGATCGTCGAATTCGAGCGACGAGCCGATCCGATAGACGTCGACGTGGACCAGCGGCAAGAACCCGGACGAGTACGTCCGCATCAAGACGAAGGTGGGGCTGGTGATGGCCTCTTCGATACCCAGCCCGTCGGCGAGTCCACCCACGAAGGTGGTCTTGCCCACCCCCAAGCCCCCGGAGAGCACGATGAGATCACCGGGACGGCACAACGACGCGAGGCGAGCGGCCAAGGCACGAGTTTCCACCGGGGTCGGACAGGAGACGACGATCATCCGAAGAGTCCCAGCTGCGTCGGCTCCTCCGCGCCGGGGCCATCGTCGTCGGACTGGGCCACGGGCGGGGTGTCGTCACCGTCGGTGCCAGCCTGATCGAGCGCAGCGCGCATGAGCTGGAAGTCCTTTCGCATGAGATCGGTGATCCGGTCGCCACCCCGCAGGGCGGCCGCCGGATGGTAGGTGGGGACCAGCACCTTGTCTCTCCACCACCTGTACGACCGGCCGCGAAGTCGAGTGATTCCCGTCTCGGTGCGCAACAGCAGCTTGGTGGCGAAATTACCGAGCGTGACGACCACGGTCGGGTCCACCAGTTCCAGCTGCGACCGCAGATACCCCTTGCATGCATCGATTTCCTCGGGGCGCGGATCGCGATTGTTCGGAGGGCGACACTTGAGGACGTTGGCGATGTAGGTGCGTTCGCGGGCGATACCCGCCTCGTCGAGCAGACGGTCGAGGAGTTGGCCGGCCGCCCCGACGAACGGTTCGCCCTGCAGGTCCTCGTTTCTGCCTGGAGCTTCCCCGACGAACATGAGATCGGCGTCTGCGGCCCCCGCTCCGAACACGACGGAGTTCCGGGTGGCAGCCAACCCGCAGGCGGTGCAGGACTCGGCAACGAGACGGAGTTCGGCGAGAGCGGACACGGAGTGCGCAGCCTATTCGACGAACCTGCGGGGAAGCCTCGGCCCGATCCCGCACACGATCTCGTAGCTGATCGTCTGTGTGAGCGTGGCCCATTCGTCGGCGGTGATCTCCTCGTTGCCTTGGGCGCCGAGCAGCACCACCTCGTCACCTACCTCCACATGATCGTCCCCGCAGTCGACCACGAGCTGGTCCATCGTGACCGTGCCGGCCAGAGGTCGGCGAACGCCGCCGATCAGCACATGGCCATGTTCGGAAAGCAGGCGAGGCACGCCGTCGGCGTAGCCGATCGGCACCGTGGCGACGGTGGAGTCCACGACGAGCGGCCTTCGCCGACCGTAGGAGGGCCGGGTGCCAGCCGTGTGACGACGAACGTGGGAAACGTGTGAGACGACCCGCATGGCCGGCCGTAGTTCGATGTGCGGCTTGCAGACATCGGACGGATACAGCCCGTACAGACCCAGTCCGATCCGCGCCATGTCTCCGTCCCGGCGGAGGATGGCGCCGGCGGTGTTGGAGTGATGGATGATGACGTCGTCGGGCAGCACCGATTGCAGGTGTTCTGCGGCGTGAGCGAGGAGCGAGACCTGGAGTTCGGTGAACTCGGGATCCGATTCGGAGACGGCGAAGTGGGTCCAGATCCCTCCGACCTGCAAGCCCAATGCCGGTGCCTGTCGGGCAAGTGCGGTGATCGTGGCGAGGTCGCTCCCTACCCGATGCATGCCGGTGTCGAGCTTCAGGTGGAGCGGAGGAACCTTCGCCGCATGATCGGCCAGGGCTTCGAGGAACACCGGGCGATACACCGTCGGAGTCAGCCTCCACTCGGCCACCAAACCCGCGTCGGCGAGGTCGGGCTCGGACAGCAGCAGGATGGGAGCGTCGATGTCGGCCTCACGCAGCCGAATGCCCTCTTCCAGCAGGGCGACCGCCAACCAGTCCGCCCCGTGTTCGAGTGCGATCTCGGCGACCGGCACGTCGCCGTGGCCGTAGGCGTCGGCCTTCACCACCGCACACAACATGGTGGTTCCGAGGTGTGCCTCGAACGCGGCCACGTTGTGCGCCACGGCCCGGAGGTCGATCTCGGCCCACGACGGTCTCACGGTCGCTCCCACGCGTAGCGTGCGATCTCGTCGACCAGGTTCGGGGCGACGACACTCCCAGTGCGAGCAAGAAGCGAGCGGCCGGCGGTCCCATGCCAGTAGGCGGCCGAACGCGCCGCCTCGGGGCCGGTCAGTCCTCGGGCGAGGAGGGCACCGATCATGCCGGCGAGGACGTCTCCGGTGCCGATCGTCGCCAGTTCCGGCCCGCCGGTCGCCACGATCCAAGGGGGATCACCGTCAACGATGGTGGGGTTCCCCTTGCGGACCACGGTGGCTTTCGTCGACAGGTCACCCATTCGTCGGAGTTCGCCGGCGTGTGGGGTGAGCACGATGTCCGGGTGCGAGACGGCCGCCGAGTCGGGTCCGAGGGCGTCGGCGTCGATCACGGTCGGCTCGGTTCGCCGATGAGCGTGGGCCACCAGGTCGCGATGTCCGCCGCCGAGCCCCGGACCGACCACCCACACGTCGAAGCGTCCTGGCAGGTCGTCGATCGGATAGGCGAGGATCTCCGGGGCGAGCTGCTGGGCGAGTGCCACGTCGGGAGTGGCGAGGCCAACGGCCCCGGCACCGAAGGCGAGGGCGGCCCGTGCGGCTATCACCGCAGCACCAACCATCCCTGGGGTGCCGCCGACCACCAGCACAGAGCCGGCGCTCCACTTGTGCGTCTGTCGGGTGCGGGCCGGTCGGGTGGCATCCGTCTCGTCACACACCAGGTAAGACGGTGCACCTCCGTCGAGACCGATGTCGACGACGATCACCTCGCCGCAGTGGTCCGGGCCGTCGGCGAGAAGGTGCCCCGGCTTGAGCGAGTGGAATGCCACCGTGACCGACGCGTGCTGCGTCCCCTCGCCGGCGATCCCGGTGTCAGCTTCCAGCCCGGACGGGAGGTCGAGAGCGAGAATCGGCACCTCGGGCGGGAAGCGGTCGGCGATGTCCGGGGACAGTCCGGGACGCGACCCGGCGCCGAACACCCCATCGATCACCAGGTCCGCTTCCCGCGTGTCGAAGGTCAGTCGGTGACGAAAGCGCCGGGCATGGTGGGCGGCAGGTTGGGTACCAGGATCACCGAACGCGACCAGCATCACCGCCGCGCCCCTGCGGGCCAGTACGTCTGCCACGACATAGGCGTCGCCTCCGTTGTTCCCCGGTCCGGCAAGCACGACGACCTTGGATCCGTAGCCGACCCCGAACCGGGTGACGGCGACGTGAGCTGCGGCCACACCTGCCCTTCGCATCAGGCCTACGACGCCGATGGTGCTTTCCCGGTCCAACCGGGCTGATTCGGTTGCGCTCAGAACGGGACGCACCATCCGATCCTACGGTCCCGTGAGGATTCGAGCAGACGGACCAGAGTGCTTAACCGAGCCGATGTCGCGCCGACAGGAAAGTCGAACCGGCTCGATCCCCCTCGATGCCACCCGACGCACCTGCCCCGCGTCGTGCGCCGGTTCAGGGCGGGCACCGTATGGACGGGGGGTGGCGGCCCCGTCGGCCGCCCCCCTCCCCCGTCCGCCCCACCCAAAGGGCCCCGCCCACCCCGGGGTGGTGGGGCCGGCC
>JBKHXZ010000050.1:0-10995 GCA_046565785.1 Acidimicrobiia bacterium | reverse complement strand
AGGCACTTTCGCTGCATCGGTTTGGTGAACTACGAGCGCGTTTCCAGGTAGTAGCTGAGGATGCGGAACTCGGTGGCCAAGTCGACGTTGCGCACCACCACCTCGGGCGGAACCTGCACCGTGACTCCGGCGAAGTTGAGGATGGCGCCGACCTGTGCCGTCACCAGGCGGTCGGCGACCTCCTGGGCGGCATTCGCCGGAGTGGCGATGACCCCGATCGCGTACGGCTCGAGTCGGGCGTCGTCGGCGAGGCGACCCACGTCTCGTACCGCCATCTCGCCGATCATCGCTCCGATCCGCCGAGGGTTCTTGTCGTACACCGCGGCGATGTCGAACCCTGTCTCCGGGAACCCGGCGTAGCCCGCCAGGGCCGTCCCCAGGTTGCCGGCACCCACCAAGGCCACCCGGCGGGTGCGATCGAGGCCGAGGGCACGTTTGATGGCCGTTGCCAGCGAGTCGACGTCGTATCCCACCCCGCGGGTTCCCGACACCCGCAGGTGTGAAAGATCCTTACGGACTTGTACGGCCGAACCACCCGTCGCCCGGGCGATGTCGTCGGATCCGACGGTCAGGCCCGATCCGCCCACCTCTTCGAGGTATCGCAGATAGCGAGGGAGGCGGCGAACGGTCGCCGCGGGGATCGGGGAGTTCACTCACCGACCTCGATCATCACTTCCGACAGGTCTTTGCGTCGCAAGTCGGGAACCACGCAGTCGTCGGTGGGGAATCCCACCGGCATCAGCACGAAAGGTCGTTCGTTGTCGGGCCGGCCGAGGACTTCGGTGAGGAACCGCATCGGTGACGGCGTGTGCGTGAGTGTGGCGATACCGAGCCGATGCAGCGCGGAGATGAGCATGCCGACGGCTATCCCGACGCTCTCCTTCACGTAGTAGTGGTGGTACCGGCTGCCGTCTGCCCGAACGCCGTAACGCTGTTCGAACACCACGATGAGCCATGGCGCCGTCTCCAGGAACGGCTTGTGCCAGTCGGTACCCAACGGGGCGAGCGCGGCCTGCCACTCCTCGTTCATCCGCCCGCCCAGATAGTTCTCACGCTCTTCGGCTTCGGCGGCTTCCCGAATCAACCGCTTGGTCTCCGGATCCCCGATGAGCACGAAGGTCCATGGCTGCATGTGGGCGCCCGACGGCGCTGTCGAGGCGGTACGGA
The DNA here is from genome assembly GCA_046565785.1 of Acidimicrobiia bacterium. GTDB lineage: Bacteria > Actinomycetota > Acidimicrobiia > Spongiisociales > ZC4RG35 > DATHWB01. Next base: position 9,828 of record JBKHXZ010000050.1, on the reverse strand, counting down.
TCGCCCACTCCAGAACCTCGCGCGGTATCGGCTCGTCACTGAAGTGGCGGACGCTGCGTCGACCGTCTGCCTCGTCGAAGATCCCCCGCGCCCGTTCGACGAGAGTCGACCGGTCGGTAGCGGGAAGCCGGTAGGTCACGAATGCCGCCTCTTCGCTCATGCTCACGAAGGTAACCCGGATTCCCCGATTGGGGCCTCCAACTCCTATTCTCGGCCCGGATGGAACTCGTCGACTATCTGCCCCTCGCTGTGATGCTGGTGCTCGCCGCCGGCTTCGTGGCGGTGTCGCTCGTGGTCTCGAAACTGTTCTCGCCCTCCAACCCGACGCCGGAGAAGACCGCTCCGTACGAGTCGGGGATCCTTCCCGAAACCGAGCCGTCGCAGCGGTTCCCGGTGAAGTTCTATCTGGTGGCGATGCTCTTCGTCGTCTTCGACGTCGAGATCATCTTCCTGTTCGCCTGGGCGTCCCGGTTCAACGACCTCGGCTGGTTCGGGATCGGCGCAATCCTCATCTTTTCGTTCTTCGTGCTCGAAACCCTCGCCTACGTGTGGAAGCGTGGGGCACTCGACTGGAATGTGCACCGCCGCTCCCGGTATGCGAAAGAGGCAGCCTGATGAGTGACGTTCCGCGCCCTCCCGGAATCCTCATGTCCACCGTGGAGATGGCGGCGCGGTGGGCTGCGACTCGATCGATGTTCCCGGCCACGTTCGGCCTCGCCTGCTGTGCCATCGAGATGATGGCCACCGGTGCCGCCCACTACGACCTCGCCCGCTTCGGGATGGAGGTGTTCCGAGCGTCGCCTCGACAGGCCGACCTGATGATCGTGGCCGGTCGGGTGAGCCAGAAGATGGCACCGGTCCTCCGCCAGGTCTACGACCAGATGCCCGACCCCAAGTGGGTGATCTCGATGGGGGCGTGTGCGTCGACCGGTGGCATGTTCAACAACTACGCGCTGGTCCAGGGGGTCGACCAGGTCGTACCGGTCGACATCTACGTCCCGGGCTGTCCGCCAGGTCCGCAGAGCCTGATGCACGGGATCCTCACCCTGCACGACAAGATCATGTCCGGCGAGATCGTTCGCCACGGAGCGGTGACGGCATGAGTGACCCTGCCACCCGCAGCGGCGCCGGATCCGCACCCGGAGGGGTGACAGGCGGCGACGACACCACCAGCGGCACCGACAACGCCACCGCCGCGTCGACTGCTGCCCCAGCGGCACATCCGGGCGACGTGGTGGAAGGCAACCCCGATCTCAGCGCGACCGACCTGACCGAGCGGAGCCTTCCCGAGCATCCAGTGTTGCGGGAACTGGCGGAGGCGTTCGACGACTCGGAATGGTCCCGGTCGCACGGCCAGGATGTGGTCCGGGTACCGGTCGGGCGTTTCGGCGAGTTCGGACGGGCGGCGAAGGATGCCGGGTTCGAGGTTTGTGTCGACGTGACCGCGGTCGACTGGTTCCGCACGCGACGGGTGCGGTTCGATGTCGTCGCCAATCTGCTGTCGTACCAGCATGTGCTCCGGCTGCGGGTGATCACCGAAGTCGGCGAAGAAGATCCGACGGCGCCGTCGCTCACGCCGATCTGGCCGGGCGCCAACTTCGCCGAGCGGGAGGCCTACGACATGTTCGGCATCGTTTTCGACGGGCATCCTGACCTGACTCGCATCCTCATGCCCGACGACTGGCAGGGCTTCCCGCTGCGCAAGGACTTCTCGGTGGGTTCGGTGCCGGTCCAGTTCAAGGATTCGCACAAGGTCACGTGACATGACGGACACCAAGGATCAAGAGCTCGAAACCGTCGACATGTGGGTGTCCGGAACCGAAGAACCGGAGCCGCGCGGATGGGACACGTCCTCCACCGACGAAGGCGCCCAGAAGATGCGGCTGGAGGAGAGCGACTCTCGGCTTCGCGAGCAGCTGGGCGTGGTCGTGGACGACGACCGGCTGTACGAAGACGGCTCCAACGACGAGCGGATGCTCATCAACATGGGGCCTCAGCATCCGTCCACCCACGGTGTGCTTCGGCTGCAGCTCGAACTCGACGGCGAGATCGTTCGTCGTACCAAGCCGGTCATCGGCTATCTCCACACTGGGATGGAGAAGACCGCCGAGACGCTCACCTTCCTGCAGGGTCCGACCAACGTGACCCGGATGGACTATTTGGCGCCGTTCCACAACGAGCTCTGTTTCTCGCTGGCGGTCGAACGGCTGCTCGACATCGAGGTGCCCGAACGCGCACAAGTGATGCGGATCCTGCTCACCGAACTCAACCGGATCTCTTCTCACCTGGTCGCCCTCGCCACCAACGGCATGGACATCGGCGCACTGTCGATGATGATCTACGGTTTCCGGGAGCGAGAGCAGATCCTGGCGTTCTTCGAGAAGACCACCGGTCTGCGGATGAACCACAACTTCATCCGGCCCGGGGGTCTGGCCGCCGACTTGCCACCCGGTTGGCGGCAGGACGTGCGCGAGATCCTCGACACCTTGCCCACCCGCCTGGCCGAGTACGACGACCTGCTCCAGTACAACCCCATCTGGCTGGAACGCACCCAGGGCGTTGGTGTCATCACCGCCGAGGAGTGCCGCGCCTACGCCATCACCGGTCCCACGCTGCGGGCAGCGGGCGTGGCCTGGGATCTGCGTAAGGCGTTCCCGTACTCGGGGATCGACACCTACGAATTCGACGTTCCGACCGGCACCAATGGGGATGTCTACGACCGGTACCGGATCCGGGTCGAGGAGATCAAAGAGTCGATGAAAATCGTCGAACAGGCGATGGACCGGATGCCCAAGGGCGACTACCGGGTCGACGACCGCAAGATCACTCCTCCGCCGCGGGCGCGTATCGACGAGTCGATGGAGGCGCTGATCCACCACTTCAAGATCTTCACCGAGGGGTTCACCGTTCCGGCCGGGGAGACGTACGTGGCGGTCGAGTCACCGCGCGGGGAACTCGGCTGCTATCTGGTGTCGGAAGGAGGCGGAAAGCCCTGGCGCATGCACACCAGGGCTCCGTCGTTCACCAACCTGCAGGCGTTGCCGATCATGATGGCCGACTCGTTGGTGGCTGACACGGTCGCCACCATCGCCTCGCTCGATCCGGTGATGGGTGACGTCGACCGCTGAATTCAAGCGCGGACGTCCTGGCGCATGAACAGGACGAACGCTATGGCGAACAACGCCACTGTCATCGCCAGCAGCGCGACCATCTGCGGCCACACGACCACCAGACTCTGACGCAGGGTCAACGTCGAGGACATCACCCGATCCACCTGATCGATGGTCACCAGCCCGGTCGTTCGTTGTGACGGGTCCAGCAGCATCGTCGAACCTTCCGAGAACAGCGTCAGAGGCGAGACCCGTGAGACCGCGATTTCGGCTTCGAGCGCTGCCACCGGGTCCGAGCCTCCGAACGCCTGGCCGGCCGCCTGGAAGATGAACGTGCCGAACAGCGACAGCACCAGCCAGATGCCGACGCAGATCAGGGCGGACGTCGACGACCGCCGGACCGCCACCGAGCAAACCGTGGCGAGAGCGAGCCAGAAGCCGACGTAGACGATCGCAAAGGTCACCCAGATCAGCAGCCGCCCCACTTCCGCCGCGGTGGGCACCAGTCCCAGACGGAAGATGCCGATGCCGGAGACGAAGGCGGTGAGGGCCGCCAGCATGACCCCGATGACGGTCAGTCCACCCGCGAACTTGCCGCGGATCACTTCGTCCCGATGCAGCGGTTGGGACAGCAGCCGGGGAAGCGTGCCCTGGTTGCGTTCACCGTTGATCGCATCGAAACCGAACATGATCCCGAGCATGGGTGCGAGGAACCCGACGAAGGCGACGAACGGGAACGGCACCGGATCGTCGGTGACGGTGAACAGTTTCAGGAACAGTGCCGGCACGTCCTGAGCGTCGGAGGCGACCGAGCGTATGGCACCTGAGGCGGTGAACACCGCAGCGGCTGCCGCCACTCCCAGCACTCCGATCAGCACGGTGAAGCGCGCCGACAGCAGATGGTCGGCGAGTTCCTTGCGGGCGACGGTCTTCCAGCCGTGGCCGCGTGGGAACACGTCGGCAACGGCGATATCAGCCATGGCTTCCCACCTCCTGGAAGTAGCTTCGGTAGACCTCTTCGAGGTCGTCACTGGTCCGGCGCAGGCTCGAGATACGGGCCCCACCGGCGACCGCGGCGTTCACCAGATCCGCGGTCGAACCGCGGGATACGGTCACTTGCCAGATGCCCGGTAACCGCCCCGGCTCGATCGTGTCGACCAGTTCCGAGGCCTGGAGGACGGCGGCCAGATCGGTTCCCGGGTCGACTCCGACTTCGATCACCTCCGGGCCTGACCGGGAAGCGGCAAGTTCCGTCGGTGTACCGACCGCCACAGCCCGACCGGCGATGAAGATGGCCACCCGATCGCAGACCGCCTGCACCTGATGGAGCAGATGCGAGGACAGCAGAACGGTGACCGATCGCTCCTCGGCCAGCCGGCGAATCAGCGTGAGCATCTCCGCCACCCCTTCCGGGTCGATGGCCGTGGTCGGCTCATCCAAGATGAGCACCGCCGGATCCTTGAGCAGCGCATCGGCGATCCCCAGACGTTGCAGCATGCCGCGCGAGTACGTCCCGGCCGGTCGATCCGCGGCGTCCGCCAACCCGACCTCTGCCAGGACGTCGGTGATGCGTGCTTCGGCGCCGTTGGTGTCGAGCTGGTTGAGTTGTGCGGTGAACCGCAAGTTCTCCCGGCCTGTCATCGTGTCGTAGAAGCCGACCGCGTCGGGTAGGTACCCCACCCGGCGTTTGACCTTCAGGGGATGGCGCACCGGATCGAGACCCATGATCTCGATGTGGCCGGACGTGGGCTCGACGAGGCCCAACAACATGAGGATGGTGGTGGTCTTGCCGGCACCGTTCGGCCCGAGCAGTCCGAACACTTCGCCGGCTCCTACCTCCAGGTCGAGCGCGTCGACGACGGTGCGATCCCCGTATTGTTTGGTCAGTCCGCGGGCGACGATGCGGGGCTCAGCCATCTGCTCACCTCCGTCCGAACTTGCGGAACACCCAGGCGAGTCCGACCAGCGTGAGTGCGATCACCCCGACGCCGATCAGGCCCCAGGTGGTCGACGGGTCGACGGTGGTACGGATCTCGATCGAGTCTTGTGCCTGGTCGACCGAGCTCCGGAAGGTGATGCGGTAGTCACCTGCCAGGGCATCTGCCGCCGGGGTCACCGTTGCCTCGACGTTGGCGACCTCTCCTGCGGCGAGGCTGGGAATGGCCTCGGGAGCGAACTTCACCTCCCAACCTCGGGGGGCGGTGGCGTTCAGCTGGACATTCGTGAGAGGGGCGGTACCGACGTTGATCACCACCAGCGGGATGACGGTCGGTTCACCGGTGGTCACCGACGCATTCAGCCGATTGTCGGGTGTCGAAATCTCGATGGCGACGTCCCCGGTGATCCGCACGGTCAGCGGCGTCGACACCTCGACTCCGGATCCGCTGGCCGTGAGAGTGATCTCGTAGTCGCCCGACTGCACGGTGATCGGGGGGCGGGCTTCGACCGTCACCCGCTGCCGCCCGCCGGCGTCGACGGTGACGGTGGAGGCTTGGGATTCGCCCGACGGTCGGGCGTCGACCCGCCATCCTTGTGGTCCGGTGGCCGCGAGTTCCAGTTGCACCTCTTCGGCCGTCTGATTCTCGACCTCGACTGTGAAAGTGAACGTGGCATCCGCCGGTCCGCGCAGGCCGGGGAACTCGGGGTTGAGGAGCACCTCGCCACCGGCACCGGCGCGCACCGTGATCAGCAGATCGAGGGTGGCACGCACGCCATCGGCGGTGGCGACGAGCTCGAAGGGATAGTCGCCTTCGGCCGCGTCGAACGGGACGATGACATCGAGGTCGACGGCCGCCGCGTCGTCTCCCGAACCGGCCGACACACGGTTGACGTCGGTGCCGCCACCGCGGATGGCCGAGTCCCAACCTTCGGGCAGGCCAATCACCTCGACCGAGAACGTGCGTCGGACGTCGGATTCGATTCGGATATCGAAGCCGGCCGTGTCGCCTGCTTCGACCATCACACATGGGTACTGCGAACTGAGGGTGACGCCGGCTGCTTCCTGTGCTCCCGCCGTCAGCGGAACCGTCAGCGTGAGCAAGGCGGTGGCCAGCCCGACGAGTCCGATCTTGGTACGCATCGTTGGTTTCATCCTCCTTCGTGGTGTCTACGAAGGTGAGAAGAACCACAGCACGGGTAAAACGGCTGTTAACCGCGTCGGTTTGGGCGCAGACCGTCAGTCATCCAGATCCTCGAGAACCATCAGCGCCGCGTTCCTGCCGTTGACGCCGATCACGCTGCCACCCGGGTTGGTCGCCACCCCGCACAAGTAGACGCCGTCGACGCCGGTGCGGTATCCGAGTCGGTTCTCCCACATGTATGGGGGGAGGATCTCACCTTGGAAGATGTGGCCGCCGGTGAGCCCGATGGACGCTTCTATGTCCGGTGGACCCTGGATGTGGATAGCTTCGACCAGGTCGCCGAACCCGGGAGCGAACCGCTCGATCGAACGGGTCACCGCATCACCCACCTCGTCCCGGTGGTCGTCCCAGGATCCTCCGTCGCCCCACCGATACGGCACGTACTGGCAGAAGGCCGACAGCACGTGCTTGCCGGGAGGAGCGATCGAGGCGTCGTATGGGGTCTGGAAGTAGAGCTCGCACCACAGTTCGTCGGTGATGGTTCCGTTCCTGGCGGCCAGGTACGACTCTCCCATCGCTTCGGCGCTTCGCACGATCTCCACCTGGGCGCGGGTCGCGTGGTCGAACCCGAAGTCGGGTAGGGCACTGAGGGCGTAAGTGACCTTCACGGTGGCGCTCTCGGTGGGAATCGCTGCCACTCGACGGCTGAACGTCTCGTCTCCGAGCATCGCCGCCAGTCGGGTCGGGTCAGCGTTGCTGATCACTGCCCGTGCCTCGACGATGTCGCCGTTGGCGAGCTCTACGCCCGTCCCGGGCACCACCCGGACCACTTCGACTCCGGTGGCGACCATGGCGCCGGCATCTTCGGCGGCGCGGGCGAGGGCGACGGACACCGCTCCCATCCCTCCCATCACAAACCCCCATTCGCCGGGAATTCCCTCCTGGCGTCCCGATGAGTGGTGGAAATCCACGAACGCAGTACCTGGGTGGAACGGCGAGGCGTTGGTGCCGATGATGCCCTGCCCGGCATAGGCCGCCACCATCCGCTCGTCGGAGTAGAACCGTCGCAGATTGTCCACTTGGGAGTCGGTGAACACCGTGGCGAGCGCCACTTCGTCGCCACCCAATCGGCGCTCGATCTCGGCACGGGTGGGCTCGGGATCCAACCAGATGTCGTCGTCGGACGGCGGGCGCAACGCATCGCGGATCCGGTCGAACAGGGCGTTCCGGGCGATCCACCCGTCGACCTGATCGGGGGCGAAGCTCCGAATGGACTCGATGGTTCGCCGGTCGTCGCCCCACACGGTGAGAGCCTGACCGGCACCGAACGGGACGAAGTACGTGGGGTCACCCATCACGATCTCCAGCCCGCGACCCCGCAAGTCGAGATCGTCGATCACCCGCGGATGGAACAGCCCGGCGAGATAGGCGCACGGGGAGATCACGTAGCCCGGCCACATCTCTTCCAGGGTTGCCGCTCCGCCCAATCGGTCCCTCCGTTCCAACACCAACACCGTACGACCCGCTCGGGCCAGATAGGCGGCTGCAGTGAGGCCGTTGTGTCCGCCGCCGACGACGACGACGTCCCAGCGGCGGTCGTCGAGACGGGCAGACGGTTCCCGGAACAGTTCAGCAAGCAGTGTCGTCACGGGCGGAAGGATGCCAGCACCCGGGCCATCGTGTCGATCGAGCGTTCATCGATCGGATCGAGCACCAACTGCACGCCGTCGACCCCGGCTCCAGCCACGCGATGAAGCGCATCGGCCATCTCGTCGATGGTCCCGGTGATCGGGTTGGTGGACAGCCGGCGGGCACCACCACCTTCGAGCTGGAACAAGAGCGCCACAGTCCTTTCGAGGGTGGATGGATCCCGTCCTACTGCTTCGCAGGCACGGTCGACCGTGGCGATCAGATCGGGGAGCCGCTCGGGAGTGTTGTCGAAGTCGACGAACCACGAGTTCCACGACGCCACGTACGGCAAGGTGATCGCCAGCATGCGGGGACTGTTCGATCCGACCATGAGCGGTGGCCCGCCTGCCCGGGAGGAGGGCGGGTGAAGCACACATTCCTCGAGGTCGTAGAACTCGCCCTGGAAGCTCACCGTCTCTCCCGCCAACAGTCGGCGGATGATTTCGAAGCCTTCGGCGAAGCGGCTGACCCGTCGCTCGTACGGCAGGCCGAAGGCCTCGAACTCCAGCCGGTTCCAACCTGCTCCCAGGCCCAGTGTGAGCCTCCCGCCACTGATCTCATCGACGGTGGCCGCCTGTTTGGCGAGGATGGCCGGCTCATGGAACGGCTGGGCGGCGACCAGGGGACCGATCTCCACTCGCTCGGTGACGGCGGCGATGGCGGCGAGTTGTGTGAAGGCTTCCCACGGACCCACCTTGTGCCCGTCCTGTTCGTACAGGAGGTGGTCGCCCACCCAGATGGAATCGAAACCGGCGTCTTCGATCTGGGTGGCCATCCGGCGGACCTCCGGCCAGCGGACGACCCGTTCGACCTCCGGAAGTTGTACTCCGACTTTCATCACTGGCCCTTTCGATACGGCGCGACCCACTCCTCCGAGCGATCCCACAACTTCGCGGCGACTTCTCTATCCCGCGCTACCCGGCTCGGCTCCCGCAGCGCACGACGGGCGTAGTAGCCGCCGTTTTCCAACCCGTCGGCGACACATGCCCACGCCGGGGTGTCCGCACCCTCGTCCGGTGTGGCCATCCTTCGAGTGAAGAGCGGACGAACCGGCCACGGGATACGACGCCAGATATCGGTGGCGACCATTCCCGGATGCACCACGTGGACTGCGAAGGGAAAGCGTCGGGCCAGTTCCCGGCCGAACAGGACGTTGGCCAGCTTGGAATCCTTGTACTCGGGAAAGCCGGTCAGGCTGGCGGTCCGGCGTCTCACCGCGTCCAGGTCCAGCCCGGTCGAGTCGTAGTGGGCGTTGGACGACACCACCACCACCCGGTCCCTGATGTGATCGGCGAGATCCGTCACCAGAAGATGGTGGGCGAGGTGGTTGACGCCAAAATGGATCTCGAAGCCGTCCTCGGACTGACCCCGCCGGCCGCCCACGCCCGCATTCGCAAGCACCACGTCGATCGGTTCTCGTATCGACTGGACCGCCTGGGACACCGACACCAACGACGCCAGGTCGCATTCCACCAGGGTCACGGCCACCCCGAGGCCCTCCAGGGCGGCGATCACCTCCGCATGCCGTTCTCGGTTTCGCCCAACCAGTGTCATCCTGCCGAAGTCACCTGCCAGCCGAAGCGCGGTTGCCGCACCGATACCCCGGCTGGCGCCGGTGATGAGCAAGTGGCGGTCGGTCACCGAGCCGAATCTACCGGCGACGCCTTCGGTCTCCGAGGACACCGGCGTACCCTTCGGCATCGTGGTGGATGCTGGTTACCCGCTCGGGCTGAAGGCGTACGTGTCGGGCCTCACGGTCTTGGCGACTGGAGTCGTCGTGGTCGCGGCCGGGTCACTGTCCGATGGTTTTGGCCTCGAGTCGGTTCTCGGAATCGCTGCCGGGATCCTCGCCGTTTGGATCGTGCAGGTGGGCATGCGTTTGCGCCGGTTCCGGGGGGAACGCAGCGAGATGTACAGCTACGAGGAGGTGCTGTTCCCGCTGCTGTTGG
>JBKHXZ010000049.1:0-3455 GCA_046565785.1 Acidimicrobiia bacterium | reverse complement strand
GGGAAGGATCGGAATCGAAATACGGATGAAGGCGTAGGAACCGAGCTTCAGGAGGATGGCGGCCAGCAGCACCGAGCCGACGGTGGGTGCGGCGGTGTGGGCGTCGGGCAGCCTCGTGTGCAGCGGCCACATGGGAACCTTCACGGCGAACCCGAGGAACATGGCACCGAAGACCAGGAAGGCGAAGGTGCCGGTGAAAGCCCCTGACGAGCCGAGTTCGATCAACTGTGGGATGTCGAAGGTCCGCTCCCCGAAGTCTCCCGAGCGGAAGTACAGGGCCAGGAAGCCAAGCAGCATGAACGCCGACCCGAACAGGGTGAAGAGGAAGAACTTGATCGAGGCGTAGAGCCGAGTCTCGACCTCCTTGGCGAACCCGGGGATCTTCCGCTTCGACTTGTCACCCCAGATGCCGATCATGAAGTACATCGGCAGCAGCACGACCTCGAAGAAGATGAAGAACAGCACCAGGTCGAGGGCGACGAAGGTGCCGTTCATGCCGGTCGCCAGGATCAGCATCAGCGACAGGAACGCCCGGGGATTCTTCGGCTCCTCCCAGTGGTCCCACGAGTAGATGATGGCGAGCACCGTCACGAAGGTGGAGAGGACCAGGAGCGGCAAGCTGATCCCGTCAACTCCGAGATGGAAGTTGGCCCCGATGGCCGAGATCCACGACTCGTTCATTTCGAACTGGAAACGGTCGGCGGCGCCGTAGTCGAAGTTCAGCACCAGCACGACGGACAGGGCGAACGTGACCAGTGACACGAACAGTGACCACTGCTTGACGGCCGTCTCGTTGGTCTTGGGGATCGCCATGTTGACCAGCGCGCCCACCAACGGCAGGAACACGATCAGGGTCAGACCCCAGCCGCTCTCGAACAGTTCCATCGTCGCCTTCCTCTACTCAGTTGAACACTGCGATGGCGAGCACCAGCACGAGCGCTCCCACCACGAATCCCATCGCGTACTGCTGTACCCGGCCCGTCTGCAGCTTGCGCAGGGCCACCCCGGCACCGTCGGCACCCGCCGACAGCCCGTTGAAGATCATGTCGATGCCACGCTGGTCCAAACCGCCGTACACCACCAGGCCCACCGCTCGGGTGGCGGCACCGACGCCGTTGACGATCCCATCGATGACATAGGTGTTGATCCAGTCCACCGCCCGGGCGGCAGGCCCCTTGGTGAAGCCGACCAGGCCGAGCGCCAGATGGTCCATGTAGTACTTCTGGCGGAGCAGCGGGTAGAGGACCGGGATCTCAAGCCGGTCCCGGGCGAGCTGGCTTTCGGCATCACGCCCGTACAGCATCCAGCCCAAGCCGATCCCCAACAGCCCTGCGGTAAGGCCGAAGGCAGCCAGCGACCAATCGATCGCCTCGGGGTGGTGATCACCCATCGGCACCACCCGGGCTCCCACCCACGACGTGAAGTTGCCTAACCCGCCGAAGGTCACTCCCGGCACGTTGAGGAATCCGGCGAAGACCGACGGGATGGCCAGGGCGATCAACGGCACGGTCATGACCGCCGGGGACTCGTGCGGGTGGCCGTGACCCTTGTAGGTTCCGAAGAAGGTGAGCGCCACCGCCCGGGTCATGTAGAAGGCGGTCACGAACGCCCCGGCGATCGCCACCCACATGAAGACGGTGTATCCCTCGTAGTCCAAAGTGGCGAGGATCTCGTCCTTCGAGAAGAACCCGGCCAGCGGGATGATGCCGGCAAGGGAGAGCGAGCCGATCACGAACGTCCAGAAGGTGCGAGGCATCTCTTTCCGCAAGCCCCCCATGTCGCTCATGTTGTTGGAGTGCACAGCGTGGATCACCGATCCGGCACCGAGGAACAGAAGCGCCTTGAAGAAGGCATGCGTGAAGAGATGGAAGAGTCCGGCGGTGTATCCCCCGGCCGCCACTGCCGTCATCATGTAGCCGAGCTGGGAGACCGTCGAGTACGCCAGCACTTTCTTGATGTCGTCGGCCACCAGCGCCAACAAACCCATGGCGAACAGGGTGATGACCCCGATCGGAACCATCCACTCCCGAGCGGCCTCCCCGCCCACCAGGTTCTGGTACACGGGGAAGGTACGGGCCATCAGGTAGATGCCGGCGGTAACCATCGTGGCAGCGTGCATCAGGGCGGACACCGGCGTCGGGCCGGCCATGGCGTCGGGGAGCCAGATGTGGAGGGGGAACTGGGCGGACTTGCCCATCGCCCCGAAAAACAACAACAGCCCGCCGGCGAACGCCACCGCTTCGAGCGACTCGGCGTGGGCTGCGGCGGCCTCGTTGATCGCCGCGAACGAGAAATCGCCGATGGCCAGGCCCAACAGGATGGCGCCGAGGATCAGCCCGACGTCGGCGACCTTGTTGGTGTAGAAGGCCTTCATGGCCGCCGACGAGTTCTCCTTCTGTTCCCAGTAGTGGCCGATCAGTAGGTACGAGGCGAGCCCAACGCCCTCCCAGCCGACGATGAGCTGGATGAGGTTGGGCGCGCCCACCAGGATCAGCATCGACCCGGCGAACAGACACAAGGAGGCGAAGAACCAGGTGACACGCACGTCGCCGTGCATGTATCCGACCGCGTAGATGAAGACCAGCAGCCCGACGAAGGCGACGACGAAGTACATCATGATCGACAGGCCGTCGACCACCCATCCCAGTTCGAACACCAGCGAGCTTCCGCCGAACATGCCGATGTTGGCGACCTCGAACGCCACCTCCCGGAAGATGCCTTCGCGCATGTTCTGCACGAAGAGCACAGCGGCCCACACGAGATCGAGGGCCATGGCACCGATGGCGAACTCCGCCCCCAGGTACTTGAGCCGCTTGCCGAAGAAGATGATGAGCAGGAAGGCGGCGAACGGGGCTACCAGCATGATGCCGGCCCATTCCGCGAAGAAGCCGCCGGAGGTCAGCTCCGGTGCTTTCTCGGCGGCGAAAACCAGGACGCTGCTCATCAGAATTTCATCAGGTTGAAGTCGTCGACGTTGGCGCTGCGGCGGTTACGGAAGATCATCAGCACGATGGCGAGCCCGATTCCCACTTCGGCGGCGGCGACGGTGATCACGAAGATCGAGAACACCTGACCGACGGCCTGACTGGACCGGATCACCGACTCGAATGCGATGAGGTTGATGTTGACCGCGTTGAGCATCAGCTCGACCGCCAGCAACACCATCACCGCGTTGCGTCGGACGATCAGACCGTAGACGCCGAGCGAGAAGAGGGCGGCAGCGAGAACCAGGAACTGGTTGACGATCACACGCTCCCCCGTTCCTCTTCTTCCTTGGGTGTCAGGTCACGTCGGGCGAGGGTCACTCCTCCGACCAGGGCGGCGAGCAGGATGAATCCGACGATTTCGAAGGGCAGCACGAAACGTCCGAGGAGAGCCTCGCCCAGGACTCGGGTGTCGGTGGCCTCGCCGATCCCGGTCACCTCCCGAGAGCCGAAGGCGATGAGCATGGTGTA
>JBKHXZ010000048.1:0-17344 GCA_046565785.1 Acidimicrobiia bacterium | reverse complement strand
CATCGCCACGCGTTGGTTCGTGAAGCATCGCGGTCTGGTGATCGGGATCTTCGGCGCCGCCACCTCAGCCGGCCAGCTGGTATTCCTCCCGATCCTTGCCTCGCTCACCACGGGCATCGGGTGGCGGGTCACCTCCATGTGGATCGCAGTTGCCGCGGCTCTGCTGATCGTTCCGGTGGTGGCTGTAGTGCGAAACGACCCCGCCAAGCTCGGCCTGCCCCCATACGGAGGCACGGTGCCGGTCGAACCTCCCCGTCCAGACCCGACCATCATGCGACGTGCCCGACGATCCGGTGACTTCTGGCTGCTGGTCGCGACCTTCGGGATCTGTGGGCTGACCTCCAACGGCATCGTGGGCACCCACTTCATCGCCCATGCCGTCGAACACGGGTTCACCGAAGCAGTGGCGGCCGGCACCCTGGCCGTGATGGGCGCGTTCAACTTCGTCGGAACCATCGCCTCGGGATGGCTCACCGACCGATTCGACCCGCGGCGGCTCCTCCTCACCTACTACGCCTTTCGGGGTCTGTCGCTCTTCCTCGTGCCGGTGATCCACGACCGGGTAGGACTCGCTGCCTTCGCTGTGCTCTTCGGCCTCGACTACATCGCCACAGTGCCCCCCACGGTGGCCCTCGCCGCCGACCGCTTCGGACGGGAAAACGTGGGTACCGTCTACGGATGGGTGTTCGCCTCGCACCAGGCAGGCGCAGCGCTGGCGGCGTGGGGCGGCGGGTTCATCCGCGAAGAGTCGGGTAGCTACACCGCCGCGTTCGTGGTGGCGGGGATGATGGCGGTGATGGCCGGAGCGGCGGCGCTCCTCATCCGACGACGGCCTGGTCTGGCGACAGCCTGACCAGGGCGGCGCTCAGTACGTGAGCACTCGATCGGCGGCGAACGTCAGCTCCACCAGCTTCGCCGGCATGGCGAACTCGGCGTTCTTCCCCACCAGGTCGGCGTCGGTCACCCCTCTGCTCTTCGCCGACATGCCCGAGACGTAGATCGGAACACCGGCCTCGACAAGGGCAGGAAACGTCGCCGCCAGCTCCCCTGTTCCGATCCCCCGCAAGGAACCGACGACCTCGTCACGCACCAGCACGGCGGCGTCCCCCGCCAGGAACATCGTCACGTCGTGCCCCTCGTCCACGGCCGCCCTGGCAACCAAGAATGCGAGAGCCGCCCGGTTTGGGCCTCCGACCCGTGCGTCACGTGAACCAGCAGCTTGCCCATCGACACCTCCTCGGCGGGAGATGCTACGGGGCGGCGCGCCTCCGTGCCTCGATACGTTCGAAAGCGAGTCGCTCCGCCGCCGCTTGCGGGGTGACCCCCGCCCGGGATGCCGCAGCCAGGATCTCGGTCAACCGCTCGCCGATCCTGTCCACTCGTTCGGCGGCAGTGTCACGGGAGTAGAACCCGGTCTCCACTTCGACAGCGATGTTGACGATCCCGCCGGCGTTGACGACGTAGTCGGGGGCATACAGGATTCCCCGTGCCGCCAGCCGATCGGCATCGGCATCCTCCTCGAGCTGGTTGTTCGCCGAACCCACCACCGCAGCGCAATTCAGAGTGGGGATCGTCTGCGCGGAGAGAACCGCACCCAACGCGCAGGGTGCCAGGATGTCGCAGTCGACCCGGAGAATGGCATCGGGGTCGACGACCTCCGCGCTCAGTTCGGCAGCCAGCGCCTTGACGTCCTCGGTGTCGATGTCCGCCAACAGCACCCGAACGCCGTCCTCTGCCAGGCGCCGGGCGAGGGGGGCACCCACCTTGCCGACTCCTTGGATGGCGATCGTGCGGCCACGGAGCGACGGGTCGCCCCACAGGTGTTCAGCGACTGCCTGCATCGAGACATGCACTCCACGGGCGGTCATCGGGGACGGATCGCCCGAGCCTCCCAGCTCCCGGGGGAGACCCTTCACGTGGCGGGTCTTCCGGGCAACCACCGACATCATCTCGACCGTCGTGCCCACGTCCTCGGCGGTCACGTAGGCCCCACACAACCTGTCCACAGCCGCCCCATACGCCTCCAACAGGGCATCGGTGGCGATTACGTCCGGGTCGCCGATGACGACCGCCTTTCCCCCACCCAGATCCAAGCCTGCGGCAGCCGCCTTCAAGGTCATCCCTTCAGACAGTCGCAGGACATCGACCAGCGCCGCCTCCTCATCGGGATACGGATAGAACCGCGTTCCGCCCAGCGCAGGCCCGAGGACCGTGGAATGGATGGCGATGATCGCCTTCAAGCCGGTGGCCTCGTCGACGGCGAACGTCACCGTCTCGTGCCCACCGGCCGCCATGGCGTCGAGTACTCCCGGCGACTCGTTTCGCATCACACCCCACGATAGGAGGGTCGAGAGCGCAGGTCAGGTTCAGGCGACCTCATGACAGGAGGGACTTCATCTGCCGCTGAATGAGATGAGTCGACCGCTTGGGAGCGAGACGGTTGAAGATCCCCATCATTCTCGAGTCTCGTCCGACGTAGATGTGGAGCTTCTTCTCGGCGATCCCATCGAGGATGATCTTCGCTGCGTCGGCGGCGGAGGTCGTCGGGAAGCGCTTCGTCTTCTCCGGGTCGACCCCCGGCATGTCCACCCCGGAGTTCTGGGTGATCTCGGTCTCGATCGCACCGGGCAGGATGACCGACACTCCCACGTTGGTGTCGAGCAGCTCGGCATACAGCCCTTCGGTCATGAGTTTCACCGCCGCCTTGGTCGCCCCGTAGATGGTCTGACCCGGGACCGGGAGAAAGCCGCCCATGCTGGAGACATTGGCGAGGTGTGCCTCAGGACGGTTCAGCAGCGTCGGCAGGAACGCCTTGTCGACGTTGATCGTGCCATACAGGTTGACATCGATGACCCGTTCGATCGCCGGATAGTCGAGGTCGTCGAGCCTGACGAACGGTTGGATGATCCCGGCCACGTTGATGACCGCGTCGGGTAACCCCAAACGCTGGGCGACCTGAGCGGGCAGGGCATTGGTCGCTTCTCGGTCGGTGATGTCGACAACGAACGTGGCGAGTCGATCACTCGCGGCTGCCAGCCGGGCGGTCTCGTCGAGACTCTCGTGACGGATGTCGACCGCAGCCACCCTCGCCCCGCGACGAAGCAGCTCGAGTACCACTTCCCGGCCGATCCCGTTCCCGCCGCCGGTCACGACGAAGGTCCTGTCCCATGGATCCACTACGCTCCTTCCGTCCACAGCCACGGTACGGGGCGGTACGGAGGACTCGCAGAGGCGAAGGGCCCTTCGAAGGGACCCCGGAAACTACGAGACCAGCCACGGGTTGGGGATCCCGACGTCGATGCGTTCGATCCGCCCCCGACGTTCGAACAGGGCGGCGCTGGTCACGGCGTCCAGGTGCTCCGACCCGTGCGAGGATCCGCCATCCGCCCACCTGAGCTTCGACCACGGTTCCCCAGCCTGCAGTCGGTGGTACACGACGGGAACCGAGCAGTAGGTGAATGCCAGTGAGCCGGCGTCGATCGCCGACTGGCTACCCAATCGTGGCCAAAGGCCCGGCCTTTCGAGGAACTCCGTCGCCGCCAGCACAACAGGGTGGAAGCGAACGGTCCCCCCCGCAACCCGCACACCCAGCTCGCCCCACCGCAGCAGCACCCCCTCTTTCACCTGGCCGGTCATGCCGGGCTGTTGGGCCCCCGAATGCGCCGGCGTGTGCGAATGCGGGTCGGTAGGGAAGGTGCCTTGCTCGGCCGCGCTCTTCAGGAACCCCAGGCCATTCCGCACCCGGAAGTACCGAGCGACCAACTCCGACACCTCCTCACGAGGGACACCGGCATCTACCTCACGGTGGATCGTGTGCTGGATGACCAAGAGGAGCTTCGAGACCATGTGCCAATAGACCGAGCCCAGGCCTTCGTACCGGTACATCGTGCCCGACCGCCCGGTGAAGGCGGCATGGCGGAAGGTCTGTTCGTAGAGATCGAGGATCTCGAGTGCAATCGACGGATCGACGTCCAACTCGGCTAACCGATCCGCCAGGTCACGGCCCGAACGAAACGAAGCATCGAAGCGCAACCGGCCTTCGACATCCCGGGTCAGAACTCCCGGTCGATCCCGCAAGACCGTCTCGACCTCCGGCGTCATGTGTGAATCAGGGACCACGTTCTTCTCCCAGAACGACGGGAGCTCCCTGTCGGGATACAGCAAGAACGAGCGCTGGTCGGACCGGAACAGAGGACTCTCGAAGAGCCTGTCGACGAGGCGCAGAGTGTCGGCCGACCCGAGACCTTCCATGCCGGCGACCTGGCCTTCGAGCATCGGATACAGCGCCTCGATGTCGGCCCGCTCGGTGCTGAGATGCATCAGCCAGTACGAGTGAAAGAGCCCGTCCTCGCGTTGGGCGAGCCTGCGGACCTGTTCCAGGAATGGCTGGACGGTGGCGAAGAACGACCGCATTGACTCGACTTCGACCGGTTTCGGCTCCCCCGGGCCTGTTGCGTAGACACGTTGGCGGTATTCCGAGAAGGCAGTGCCGAGTCCGTCGAGCATCCGACGCCGATCGGTCGGATCGATCAGATCCGACGCTGCGAGCTCAGAATGCGATTCGAACACCCCCCGCAATGCGTCGATCCAATCGACGACCGCCGAACCGATCGGCACATGCTCTGCCGGATACCCCGCCAGGATCGAATCCACCTGGCGGATGAAGTCGTCCAGGTGGAGTGCTGTGACGACGGACACCCCGTTACCGACCAGCGCATTGTTTGCGTCGTTCCATTCGGGGCGCTGGGTGTTCATCCACACTCCGGCGCCTACGACCAGATTGGAGACCTTGGCCAGGACAGGGACCACCAGCTTCTCGGCGAGTGAGGCCAAATGCACCCCACCGTCGCGTGCGGGAACCAAGCGACCATCCGTGCCGATCCGCTCGACTCGTTGGTCGACCGTCGCCTGGCGGACCTCGTCGAACTCGATGGTCGACTTGGGATCCTCCACCAGACGGTCGTAGGACACGATGCGGTATGGCACGTCTGCATACGAATGCCAGACCCGGGCGAGGCCCTGTTCCAACCGCCCGGGATAGAAGCGTTCAGCGGCGTCGAGCAGACGACCCAGATACACGATCTGATGATCACCCCAATATCCGAAATTCGACCAGGTCCCCGACTCGGGGATCTCCCAGTCGATCCCATGATCGGTTACCCGGTATGGGTTGAACCCATCCACCGTCGAGGCATTCAGGAACTTGGCGATGACCGATTCGATGTATCCCGGAAAGCTGTGGACGAGCGCTTCCCAGTTCTGGAAGATGTCCCGCCAGTTGCCTTGGTATCCGACACCGGCGCCACCGGAGACCGGGTCGACCGAGATCTCGAAAGCGTTCCACGGACGGCTGGGATCCCCATGACGCCGGCTGAAGCGCAACGGAAGGAACTCCGCCACCAGTCGGGACAGTTGTTCGTCGGCGGTCAGGTCTTCTTTGAGCTTGTCGATGTCGACCACCTCGGGCAGGTGTTCGGTCGCCGACGCGAATCGGCGGGACAGCTCCGCGTTGCGTGATTCGACGAATCGCACCACGTCCGCCATCCGGACGCGATGATCATCGAGGAAGACTCCCCCGCGCATGACGTTGAAGAGCACGTTGGAGAAGTGATGAACCGTGCTGCGACGGTCAGCACTCAGTTGCAGTCCGTCGGCAGCGTCGACCACGTCGACCAGGCGGCGCCGAGCTGTCTCCACTCCATCACGAACATGAGAAGACGGCGAGGAGGTGTCGCGCAGCCAGGCACGAAGTCCGGCGAGTTCAGCGTGGGTGCGGTCCACATCGGCGACCGTGACCCACGTCAGGCTGGTGCCGGGCTCGAGTCTGACCCGGGAAGAAATGAAGAAGCCCGCCTTGCGTCCCTTGATCAGGTGTTGGGCAGTGACATCTTCTCCCGAACGGAAGCGTCGCAGCTGCGAGTCCGACAGGGTGATGTGCGAGCCTGCCAGCCCCCGGGACCAGACCACGTTGGCACGAAGGCTTTCGGCGGGTTCGGGACGGTCCGAGACGAGAGCCTCCAAGGTGAAGACTGCCACTTCGGGTTCGGCTAGTTCGGCCCGCCGGTAGGCATCTACGAGCGTGCTCGCGGTCTGCTGCGTGGCGAGGGCGACTCCGGATGGCAACACGTCGCGGAGGCCATCGAGGATGTCGACCTCGACGACATCCTCGACCGACTCGGCGGCGAGTTCGCAGGTGCGAACGAACCCGAACTCCTCCGCCGTAGCCCAGGTGTAGCGAAAGGTCAGCCCAAGCCCAGGGTGGTGCTCCTCGAAGGACAGTTGGGTGCCATCGGTCGTCTTGCTGACCGCTCGGCGGACTCGTCCGAACGGGACATGCGCGGCGAACGGCTCCCACACGCAGGATCCAACCCGGATGACGGTCACCGGACCGACCAGCCCGCCGTTCCGGTGGAGCCGGTCGTCGGTCTCGTACGGGAACAAAGCGTGCTCTGCGCTGCGCCGCCCGGCAGTCAATGCCCCCGAACTCGAAATGAACATCCATTGGTCGGAGGCAGTGACCAGGTTCACCAGGAACGGGTCGAGACAGTCGTAGTCATCGATGCGATACCAGTCGATGCCACCTGACGAGACGAAGCGCCCCACGGGCAGGAAAGGACCCGAATCTGCCGGCTTGGCGCCGCTCACGCCCGCGCATCCGTTCGGGTCATCCTTGAGACTCGCCGTCGGAGACGCGCTGGTACACGCGGACGTGATCCACCAAGAACTGTTTCGGGAACTCGACGTCGAGGCCGATCGGCCCAGGGAACGTGCCCCCAAGCGCCAGATTCAGCAATAGGAAGAACGGCTGGTCGAACACCCATGCACGGTCTCCGACTGCGTCTCGTCCCAGTTCTCCGTACATCTCACCGTCGTAGAACCACCGAATCCCGTCGGCATCCCATTCGACGGCATAGGTATGCCAGTCGTCGGCGATGGGAGACTCCTGGCGATTCCACTTGCCGAGACCTCCGGCCCCGGCATAGCCAGGCCCGTGGATCGTGCCATAGGTGATGTTGGGTTCTCGCCCGACATACTCCATGATGTCGATCTCGCCTGCCTGCGGCCAGTTGCTGTCGATCGGGTTCGCCTCGTTACGCTCGAACGTGGTCCCGAGCATCCAGAACGCCGGCCACAGGCCCGCACCCGAGGGGACCTTTGCCCGGGCCTCGATGTATCCGTATTGGAACTCCGCCAACCCTTCGGTCTTCAGTCGCGCCGAGGTGTAGTAGGCGCCCTCGTACTTCTCGAAGCGTGCCTCGATGACCAGGACGCCGTCCTGCAGCCGGGCATTCTCCGGGCGGTCGGTGTAATACTGCGCCTCACCGTTGCCCCAGCCCCAGCCGCCGAGGTCGTATGTCCACTTGGACGGGTCGATCATGGCCCCGTCGAACTCGTCGCTCCAGACCAACTCGTATCCGTCGGGAGGAACGACGGGGGCCGGATCGGGGACGTCGATGACCAGTGGAGAGGTCGTGGTCGTCGTCTCGACGGGCTCGGACGGGGCCATGGTCGAAGTCGAAGAAGCGATCGAGGTCGGGACCGAAGACGTGGCACTCGAAGCCGTGGTCTCATCGGAGGAACCACAAGCTGCCACCACGACAGCGCTTGCCAGTGTTGCGACCGCGAGCCTCGAGCTCCGCACATGAGTACGCCGGTACATGGGCGTGGGATCCCCTAGCCCTTCACCGAGCCGGCGGTGAGGCCGGAGATGATGAATCGCTGCAGGAACATGAACAGCACGAGCATCGGCAAAGCCAGCATGAGGACTGCGGCGGCCAGAGCGGGCCAGTTGCTCCCGTAGACGCCTTCGAAGACGATCAGCCCCCGGGTGATCGGGTAGAGGTCACTGTCGGCGAGGTAGATGGTCGGAGTGACGATCTCGTTCCAGATCCCGATGGCGTGCAGCACGGTGACGGTGGCGATGGCCGGCCGGATCAGCGGCATGATCACCTGGATGATGAAACGGAAGTATCCGCAGCCGTCGACCGCGGCTGACTCGTCCAGCTCACGGGGGATCGATTTGATGTAGTTCACGAGGATGATCATTCCGATTGGATTCACCAGGAAGAGGAGGATGAATCCCTGGCGAGTGTTGAACAGGCCGAGGTTGAGGATGAGCTGGAACTGTGGGATGAGTGCCGGAGGAAGGAACAGAGCGACCACGTACAGGGTCAGTAACGAACGGGCGCCTTTTACGTATCCGCGGGCGATGGGGAATGCGACGAAGATCGAGGTGAGGACGAAGATCGCCGTCGCCACCGAGGTGTAGATCGCCGAGTTGACGATGAACCGGGGGAAACTGGCGAGATTCCACGCCTCGACGAAGTTCTGGAGGCCGTACGACTCGGGCGCCCCGATCGGGTTCTTGAAGAACTCGGGGAGCGTTTTGAACGAGGTACTCACCAGCATGAGCAGCGGTCCGACGAACAAGGCGGCGAACAGCGTGAGCACCACGTAGGAGGCGATGTTCGCCCAGAAGGTTCGTCGCCGCGCGCTGGGCGTTCGCACCCCGCCCATGCGTGCCTCGGCAGTGAGCGGTTCTGGAGCCGTGACTTCGGCCGCGGTCATTCCAGGTACCTCCGCTCACGCCACGTCACGATCCAGTTGGCCGACAGACCGAGGATCATCACCAGGATGAAAAGGACGATCGACGCCGCGGCGGCGAAGCCCTGACGGAAGCTCCCCACCCCACCTGTCTGACCGAATCCTTCGGCGAAGACGAGATAGCCGAGCACCTGGGTACCGGGCCGGTAGCCGATGAGCACCAAGAACAGCTGCCAGGCCTGAAGTGACCCGATCACGTTCAGCAGGAAGTTCGTGTTGATCGCCGGAGTGAGCTGCGGCCAGGTCACATGCTTGAACAGGTGCCACCCGCTCGCGCCGTCCACCCGGGCGGCCTGGTAGAGCTCCTGGTCGATCGCCTGCATGCCGGCGAGGAAGATGACCATGGTCACCCCGACATTCGCCCAGATCTGGACGACGATCACCCACCCGAATGCGTGGCTGGGCTGGCCGCCGAGGAACTCGGATTGCAGGCCGATCAGAGCGAAGACCTCCGCCATCGGTCCTCCTCGAGGCAGCAAGAACAGCTTCCACATCAGACCCTGGACGACCACTCCGAGGATGACCGGCATGAAGAACAACGTCCTGAATGCTGTTCGACCTCGCAGACTCCGATTCAGCACCAACGCGAACAGCAGACCGAGCCCGAACTGGACGGTGGTGACGAAGAACGAGAAGATCAGCGTCCGCTGCAGCGCATCGATGTTGTCTCGCGAGGCGGCGCCCCGGAACAGGAACTCGTCGTAGTTTTCGAAACCGACCCAATTGATCGGCAAGCCGCGGAGTCCGGTGGCGTCGGTGAACGAATACACGGCGGTCGCCAGAGAGGGTCCCACGGCGATGAGGAGGTAGAGAAGGACCCCGGGAGCCAGCAAGGCCAATGGCACGTATCTGCTGCGCGTGCTACCGAACAGATGTCGTTTGGCCTGTGCCACTGGTGGTCTCCGCCAGTCCTCGAGGATCTGGGGCTTCCCACCCGAGGTTCGGGTGGGAAGCCCCTCTTTCGGTGAAGCTAGGAGCCGAGTCCGGCTTCGAGGTCGGCCTGGGCCTGGTTGGCCAGTTCGACCGGATCGGTCCACTCGTTGAACGGTGCGAACCACGCCGCGCCCTGGGATCCGTTGGCCCACTGACCGGCACCGGTCGGCTGCACCCAATACTGCTCGAATCCAACTCGGTAGTTGGCGAGCAGTGGGGCCACGGCACGACCCAACTGGCTGTCCAGAGTGGCCGTCGGCTGGGTCGGCAGGAAGCCCACCGCATCGACGAACATCTGGTATTCCGCCGGGTCGGACAGCGCGGCGACATACGCCAACGCGGCTTCCTTGTTGGCTGCGTTCTCCGCCACCATCCAGCTCATGTCGTACTTGCCGAACAGGTACTGGTTGTCCGCCGGGTCGTCGCTTCCGGGGAACGGCACGTAGGTCCACTCGAAGCCCGGCTGGGCATCCTCGACCGCCGGACCCTGCCAGACACCGGTCGGCATGAAGGCCACATCGCCTGCGGCGAACCGCGCCGGTCCGGCGTCGTGCGAAATCCCTGTCACGCCCGGCTCCAACAGTTCGGTGGCGTAGATCTGATAGCGCCGCCACAACTCGAGGGTGGTGTCGTCGTTCCACTTGACGCTACCGGTCCACAAACCTTCGACGAGTGCTTCCTGATCGGGATAGAAGGCGCCGAGCAGGCCGTAGGCACCGACGAACACCGGCCAGCCGTCGGCCCCACCCACCGTCATGCACTCGTTCCCGCTGGCCTTGATGGCCTCACACGCCGCAACCAGCTCACCCCAGGTGGTCGGGAGCGCCACGCCGGCTGCGGCGAGCAGATCGTTGTTCACGAACATGCCGCTGTAAGAGACACGTCCCGCCGGGAGGGCGTACACCCGCCCGTTGTACGAGCCGGCATCCTGCACGGCGGTGGCGTCGTAGTTGGCGACGAAAGCCTCGTCGGTGAGATCTGCCACGAGACCCGCCTCGATGAGCTGCTGCCACAGCGGCGGATTCACGTCGGTCATATAGGGCTGGATCGGATTCGAGAACGCCGAACACGGAGCTGGGCAGAAGTCGATCACGTCGACCTCACCGGCCGTCAGGCGAGTCTGGATAGCGGTGGCCAGGTCACTGGCGGCGACGATCTCCATTTCGATCTCCACCCCGGGATTGGCAGCCATGAAGCGCTCGTTGAACCCTTCCATGTACTCGACCAAGGGCGGGTTCTGGTGGAGCAACACTTTGAGGGTGCCTTCCAGGCCTGCGGCCACGGTCGTGGTGGTCTCTTCGCTGCCCGTCGCAGTTGTCGTCGTTTCTTCGTCGACCGCTCCGGTCGTCGTGGTTGCGGAGTCGTCGCCGTCACCGCATGCGGCGGCGAAGACCGCAAAGGCCATCAGGATGGCCAGCCATCGGAGTTTCCTCATCGGCTCTCGTTTCCTTTCCCGTGGGTTGGCTCATGGTGAGCTGGTTCGTGCGTTGCGCTGGTGTGGAAAACCTCGAGTGGCGTGCGGGCATCGACGCGGTGATCGTCGGGGTCCGAGGCGCGGCAGGGCGAGGTGGCCGGGAAGGGGGCGCCGACGAAGGATCCTGGGGCAGGCGTGGGCAGGCGTCGACGGTCGGAGCGCGCAGCGGGGACGGCGAGACTCGGTCGATCGGTGCTCTGGTCATGGCTCGCCACTGCAGACGTTCCCACCTCTGGTCTCCTCTCCCTCCCCAACCCTCACCATAAGGTCTGGGAGCGCTCTCATGAGAGCGCTCCCAGGAATGTACAGGGCGCGGGATGCGCCGTCAACCGACTTGGGAGGTCACACCAAGGCGACGCTCGTCGGCTGGGTGACCTCCAGCCGGCTGCGCGGACTCCCGAGACCACCACCTGCAAGGACCGGCACCACGACGACCCCTCCCCGACGCTGATTGGCGACGACCACCACGCGCCCGTCGTCGCTCAGACCGAACGCCCGCGGCCACTCCCCTCCACAGTCGAACGACCCGATCGGATGCAGTCCTGACGACGGATCGAACTCGAACACCGACAGGCTGTCGTGACCCCGGTTCGAGACATAGACACGCCGACCAGTCGCCGCCACGTGTACGTCTGCAGCAAGTTCGGAAGACGAGGATTCGGGGACGGTGGAGGCGACGCCGGCTTGGCGAAGCGTCCCGACGGCAGGTTCGAACCTCCACCAGGCCAGTGTGTTGTCCAGTTCGTTGACGACGAACAGATGCTCTCCCTCCGGATGGACCGCCATGTGCCGAGGGCCGGAACCCGGCTTCGACTCCGCCTCGAACCCGAGCACGCACGACCCGGTCGACTCGTCGAAGTGGTACACCATCAGTCGGTCGGTCCCGAGATCGGCGACAACCAGATAGCGGTTCCCCCCACAGAACATCGCCGAGTGCGCATGCGGTCCAGCCTGTCGGTCCGGGTGCAGTCCATGCCCCGAATGCCGGAGCACGGTCACCGCTTGCCCTAATCCTCCATTCGAGGCCACAGGCAGGATCGACACCGTGCCGGACGAATAGTTCGACACCGCCAACCACCGGCCACTCCGATCGAGGGCGAGGTGACAAGGGTGATCGCCCCAGCTCGACTGTCGGCTGATCTCGGTGAGATGCATCGATTCGGCATCCATTCGAAACGAATGCACCCCGCCGCCGACCCCGTCGGTCTCGATGCCGGTCTCTGAAACGGCAAAGACGAATCGCCGGGTGGCGTCCACCGCGAGGAAGGAAGGGTTGGGCACGCCCGCATACGTCCCGATCTGTCGCAGCCCGCCCTCCGAATCGAGGTCGAGCAGTCGGATACCGGGCTCGTTCGCCGGGCTGTAGCTCCCGACCAACACCGTGGTCATTGCGACGAGCGCACCTGACGTGTGAGGTCGACCACGATCCGGCATCGCTCGCGGATGGCGGCGAAGTTCGCTTCGGTAACGAGGCGTCGGTCGACGACCCAACTGCTCCCGCAAGCGAATACTGCCGGCTCCTGCAGGTAGGTCGCCAAGTTCGATTGGTCGATCCCACCGGTCGGGAGGAAACGGGCTGCGGCAAACGGCCCGGCCAACGCCCGCAGTGTGCGCACTCCTCCAGCAGCCTCGGCGGGAAAGAACTTCACCCGGGTGAGCCCGGTAGAGATGACCCCACCGACCTCGGTGGGCGTCATCGCACCAGGGATCACCGGCGTGTCGTTGGCGAGACACCATTCCACCACCCCCGGGTGGAACCCCGGGCTGACCACGAATTGCGCCCCAGACTGAACAGCCTGTTCCGCCTCGGCCGACGACAGGATCGTTCCGGCACCGACGACCATGTCCGGGAACTCGGTCACCATCGCCTTCGTCGCTGCTGGTGCTGCGTCCGTACGGAATGTGACTTCGATGCACCGGAGTCCCCCTTCGCGCACCGCCTGTGCGACCCGGTGGGCGTCATCGATTCGATCGACGGTCAGGACAGGAAGAACGCCTTGGGCGTCGACGACGTCCAGCGGATCGGCGGGGGTCATGGAGTCCACAACGTTCCGTCGGACCAACGGGCTTGGGTCCACTCCACCGTTCGTGGCCCCACCCCGAACCGCTTGGCTGCCGCCTCGTCGAATTCGACGCCGAACCCCGGACGTTCGTTCGCCCACAGGTGACCGTCGCGGACCTCCGGCATCCCCGGAAACACCTCCGCCATCTTCTCGCCGAAGCCGACGAACTCCTGGATCCCGAAGTTGTGACAGGCGAGATCGAGGTGGAGATTGGCGGCATGCCCCACAGGCGACACGTCGCCCGGGCCGTGCCAAGCGGTGCGGACACCGAACGTCTCGCACACCGCCGCCAGTTTTCGGGCGGGAGTCAACCCGCCCAGTTGGGAGATGTGGGCGCGGATGAAGTCGATGAGCTGCTCGACGACCAACGGCCGCCATTCCAGAGGGTGGTTGTGCAGTTCGCCCATGGCCAACGGCGTCACTGTCTGTTCCCGCAGCCGCCGGAACCACTCCACCTGATCGGGAGGGAGTGGGTCTTCGAGAAAGAACAACCGGAACGGTTCCAGATCCCTGGCCAGTCGGATCGCATCGATCGGAGCGAGCCGTTCGTGGATGTCGTGGAGCAGATGCAGATCCTCTCCGACCGCGTCACGCACCCGCCCGAAAAGGTCGACGACCGACCGGGCATATCGATACGGGTCGTAGTAGGCCCCGGGGAACGCTCCACCCGGACCGGTCTCTGTCAGATCGTCGGTCGCCGGGTTGGCCATGCCTACGGCTCTCCTTCCCCCATATCCGCCCACCTGGCAGCGGACGGCGAGGAACCCCCCTTCCCGCCAGCGCTGCACCTTGTCGATCACCTCGGAAGCGTCGCTGCCGTCTGCATGGCGGTAGACCATCGCCGCTTCCCGGCATTTCCCGCCGAGAAGGTCGTAGACCGGCATTCCCGCCACCTTCCCCTTGATGTCCCACAACGCCATGTCCACCCCACTGATGGCGTTGTTGAGCACGGGCCCGTTCCGCCAGTAGGAGTTGACATACATCAGGTGCCAGAGATCCTCGATGTTGGCCGGATCTCGACCTCGCAGCAGCGGCGCGAGATATTCGTCGACCGCCTGGGCCACCAGGGTCGGACGCTGGGTGAAGGTGGCGCATCCGAGACCGGACAGGCCGGGTTGGTCCGTCTCGACGACCACGATGACGAGGGCGATGCCCTCCGGGGCCGTGAGAACGGACCGAACATCGGTGATTGCGGTCACGGGCAGTCCTCCAATCGCTCGGCGCCGACGTACTCGACCGGTCTCCTCGAGATGCGCGCGCTACGGCGAGCCATGTGTCCAGCCGAGGATCTCGGCCGCCTTACGGGTGTCGAAGAAGCCCGCGTCCCCGGCGAACGACGACCGTCGCGACACATTCGGATAGTGATGGTTGGCCAACTCGTCCGACGGCTGGTCAGCCATCGTGTCGGGAGCGACCACGTAGAACACCTCGTGGCCGGCGAACGGCGCAGTGATCCCGAGGAGGAAGGCGCGGGCGGCCGCCGACAGGGTGGTGTAGCCCCACAACTGACGCCGAACGATGTCCGGCATCTGCTGCCATGCCCTCGCCTGGTCCCGGCTTTCGACGATGCCGTGCAGACGCAGACTGGCGATCGAGATCGAATCGAAGCGGCGGGCGAGAGCGTCGGCCTGCTGTTCACAGATCCACTTGGAGAGGCTGTACGGATCCTCGGCGTACGACGGGTGACGTTCGTCTACCGGGAAGTAGTCGTAGTGGGGGTCACGGCTGAATCGCCCGCCGATGGCGTTGATACTCGACGCCTGGCAGATTCGGGTGATACCCACGTCGATGGCGGCCCGCATGGCGTGGTAGCTGGAAACCACGTTGTTGTCGTGGACGACGTGGTCGGCGTCCTGATCGGGTCCGCTGATGGCGGCGAGGTGCACGAGCGCGTCGCAACCGTCCAGTGCTTCGACGACAGCCCCGTAGTCGGTCAGGTCGAGAGTGACGGCGTCGGACGACACACCGTCGCCCTTCACGCGATCGATCGCGGTCACCTCGTGTCCTTCCGACAGTGCGGCGTCGACCATCGCTCGCCCGACGCGTCCCAGCGCTCCGGTCACTGCGATCTTCATCGCCGCCGAGCCCGACACGTCACGGTGACCTCCGGCGAATGTGCGCCCCACAGGATTCCCGGACCAAGAGCCGGGTGGGGAGCACGACCGACTCCGGCTCGGTCGTTTCGCCGGTGATCACCCGATGGAGCACGCTGGCGGCCTCTCCTCCGACCTCGGCTACCGGCTGCGCCACCGAGGTGAGGGCGGGCACTGTGTGATCCGGAGGGACGAGTCCGTCGAAGGAGACGATCCCGATGTCGTCCGGGCAGATCAGCCCAGCTTCGCGAATGGCTCGAAGTGCACCGATCGCCATCCGGTCCGAGGCCACGAACACTGCTTCCGGACGGTCGGTCACCAACAGGTGCTGCATCCCTTCACGCCCGGAGCGCTCCGACCAGTCACCTTCGAAGATGCGATCGGCGACGTCGAGGCCCACATCGGCGGCCCCCTCCAGAAACCCGGTTCGTCGGTCCACCCCGGCAGTGGTGTTGGACGGTGCGGTGATCATCCCGACCCTGCCATAGCCGAGGCCGGCGAGATGCTCGGCGGCGGTCCGGGCTCCTCCCCGGTTGTCGGCATCCACCGAGAACGCCGGCCGACCGCCGTCCGGTCGTCCAACGACGACGAACGGCATCTGGGCGTCCATGAGATCCTGGATGAGCGGGTCGCCCATTCGGGTGGCGGTCACGATCACCCCGTCGACCAGTCCCGGCCCGACCACGCGTGAGTAGATGGCGTCCTCTTCAGACTCTTCTTTGAAGATGAACAGCGAGAGTGTCATGCCGAGCTGATAGGTGGCGGTACTGATCCCGTAGATGAGTCGTCCGAAGTACGGGTCGGCGAACAGCGCTTCCACCGCACTGGGGATGACGAGACCAACGACTCCGGTGCGGTTGGACGCCAACGAACGGGCGGCGGCGTGAGGTCGGTAACCGGTCTGGGCGATCACCGACTCGACCCGAGCTCTGGCTTCCTCGCTGACATTGGCCGCACCGTTCACGACGCGCGAGACCGTCGAGCGGGAGACGCCGGCCAGGCGTCCGATCTCTTCGAGGTTGAGTCTGCGGCCCGTCATGTCCTGGATCTGATACCTTGGGAGCGCTCCCAGAGCGTAGGTGACCGCACCGATTCAGTCAATGACGGCGGGTGAGGAGGGACGGATTGGCTGGTACCCCAAGCCACAGCACGCAGTATGACCTGATCGCAGTCGGCGAAACCATGGCCGGGTTCGTCAGCCGCGATGATCCCCGCCGATTCGTGCTGACGCCCGCCGGTGCCGAGTCGAACGTCGCCATCGGCATGGCACAGCTCGGCTTCCGAGTCCGCTGGGTGTCACGCGTCGGGGACGATCCGCTCGGCCGTCTGGTGGCGGCCTCGATCGAGGCCGCGGGCGTCGATGTCGCCGTCGAATTCGACCCTGCCCGTCAGACCGGCGTACTCGTCAAACACATCGGGGGCACTGCCAGCCGGGTCGACTACTACCGCAGTCAGAGCGCCGCCACGACACTCGATCCACAACATCTCGAACGCGCCGGATCCGCCCGCCTCTGGCATGTGACCGGGATCACTCCCGCCCTGTCCGAATCCGCCCGCGATCTGGTCGAGGCCGTGGTGTCCAAGCCGCGCAGATCAGGCGAAGTCGTTTCCTTCGACGTCAACCTCCGACCCAAGTTGTGGTCGTCGGTGTCCGCCGCAACCGAAACACTGGTTCCGCTCGTCCACCAGGCCGACGTGATCTTCGTCGGCGACGATGAAGCCGAGCTGATGTTCGGTACGGCAGAACCCCGCATCGTGGCAGCCCGCCTGCTGCAAAGAGACGACCAGCAGCTCGTCCTGAAACACGGGGCGGTCGGGGCGACGTTGATCACGACCAAGGGCGAAGTGTTCGAACCTGCCTTGCCGGCGACCGTCGTCGACGTCACCGGAGCCGGCGACGCCTTCGCGGCCGGATACCTGGCCGGAATGTGCTGGGACTGGCCGGCGCACGCACGGCTGCGGCTGGGCCACTACATGGCATCCCGCGTGATCACCTCGATCGAGGATGTCACCCCACCGCTCAGCGCGAGCGAGAAGGACAAGCTGGCAACGCTCCGGGGGTGAGACTCGAACTCACAACCAACGGATTAACAGTCCGCTGCTCTGCCGATTGAGCTACCCCGGAGAGAGCGTCGGATCCGACGCCGGCGGCATGTTAGCCAGTGGCACCGGAACGT
>JBKHXZ010000047.1:0-1700 GCA_046565785.1 Acidimicrobiia bacterium | reverse complement strand
TGAAACAAATACTCCGGGCTTCGTGCAGTCTGCTGGCAATCGGCATTCTCCTCAGTGCCTGTTCTACAGACGCGGATGATCCGGCTGCCACGGGTGGCGCGACGCAGACCGCCGAAGGCCCAGTGGTTTCCACCACGAAGGCGATCCGGGAGCAGGCCTTCGACGGTGTCCCGCTGCCCGAGGGAGCGACGGAAAGGGTGGCCGAGGGTATCACGAGCCCTGAGGACATCGGCCTGGCATCGTTCGGAGGTGCATGGCGGGGAGGTGAGTTCGAGACGATCGATTTCGACATGTACGCATGGGCGGCGAGGGAGTACGAATCGGCGGGGACGGCCGAGACTGTTGTCGACTTCTACAGGGAACACTCGGATGCGCTACAGGAGATCTCCCCACCCTTCAGTGGCCTGTACTTCTGGGGACGAGATGACGACCAATCCCGCGTTCTGTTCGTCTTCATCACCGAGGGGACCCAACCCGACACGAGCATGTTCCTGGTTCTCGAGGGACGCCGGAGTCCTTAGCGGCGGATGCGTTCGTACCATTCGACGGTGGGTTCGATCTGATTGAAGGTGAACACGTGCAGCCCGGTCGCGTTCATCGCCGCGTCGGTCGCCAGCGGCGCCAGCCGATCCACGAGCTTGGTCGGGTCGTATGGACCAGGCTTCAGCAGTTTCAGGACCGCCGCCCGGTTCTTGCGGAGGTAGCGAAGGGACTGGCCGACCCCGATCCGCGCTCCGATGGTGGCCAGCCGCATGGGATCGGTCACTCCGGGAATCCCGACCACCAGCGGAAGCGTGACTCCGGCCGTCCGCTCAGTCCGCAGCCACGAAGCGATCCTTTCCGCGTCGAAACACATCTGGGTCGCCATGTAGTGAGCATGCGGTTGCTTCTGCAGCAGGGCGTCGTGGAGCACCCTCTCGGAGATGGACGGGTGACCTTCCGGATAGGCCGGGACGCCGATCTCGGTGAATGGGTGATCGAGATCCTCGAGGGCCCGAACCAGGGCGATGCCGTCAGGGAATGCGGTCCCGTCGGTGGCGTCACCGCCCACGACGAAAGCCTTCGTCGCACCTGCGTCTCGGACGCGTTCGATGATCAGTTCGAGTTCGTCGGTCGACGACAGCATCCGGGCCGAAATGTGCGGAACGATTCGGTACCCGTCGGCGGCCAAGGATTCGCACAGTTCGACGGTGGCCATCATCCCTTTGTCCGGTGAGGCGGTCACCGACACGGTCGCTCCCGCCGGCAGGTCACGTGCCTTCTCGGCGGTGTTCTTCATGGGGATGACTTCGAAGATCGTGTTGTCCAGGAGACGTTGGCGTCCTGCTCGATCGGCCATCAGACGGAATGCTCCCTCGCTCGCGCCAGCACCTCATCGATCGGGGTGGTTGCCAGGTCACCCAACTCCTGGACGTACTCGTATCCGAAGCGGCCCTTCACGCAAAGGTTCCCATGGGTCACCGGGTGGTCGAGAGGGGAGGTCACCTTGACGATCCGGTTGTCCTGCACGTGCAGTTCCAGGTTGCAGCCCACACCGCAGTACGAGCAGATGGTTGTGGTGACTGTCTGGCGGTCCTCTTCCCAGAGGTCGGCCTTCCTGAGCTCGTGCTCGGATCGGAACATCAGTGCCCCGGTCGGACACACCCCGATGCAGTTGCCGCAGAACACGCAGGCGGAACCGGTGAGGCCGACGTCGAATT
>JBKHXZ010000046.1:0-13876 GCA_046565785.1 Acidimicrobiia bacterium | reverse complement strand
GACGGTCGACTGCGGGCCCCGGTGTTCAAAGGCTTCTCGGCGACACCGCCCACCGACGTCACCTGGTCGCGCGAGGGTCCCGGCTAGCTCGCCGCCCGCTTCGACTTGGTCGCCTCGACCGACGCCTTCAGTGCCTCCAGGAGGTCGACCACTTTGGTCGGTTCCGGTGTCTCGGGTGCGACGATTTCCTCGCCCGCCACCTTCTTCGCCGCCAGTTCCTCCACCGCCTCGCGGGTGGTGTCCACCCATTCGGATGCCTCGAACGACCGTGTGAGGTTCTCGATCAGCGTCTTGGCCATCGCTACCTCTTCAGGGCGGATCTGCACGTCGGTGTCCAGTTCTTCGAACTCCGGGGCCCGGATCTCGTCCGGCCAGTACATGGTCTCCATGACCAGCACACCGTCGTTTGCGCGCAGCGCCGCCATGTGCTGTTTTTCGCGAATCGACACCTTGGCGAGGGCGATCTTGTCGCTGTCGGCCAAGGCGTCCACCAGGATCTTGTAGGCCTTGATGCCGGTCTTCTCGGGTGCCAGGTAGTAGGTCTGTTTGTAGTGGATGGCATCGATCTCGGCGGCATCCACGAACTGGACCACGTCCACCAGCTTGGCTCGGGAGTCGGGAGTGGCGGCTTCGAGTTCGTCGTCGGTGAAGACCACGTACTTGCCCTTCTCCACTTCGTAGCCGCGAACGATCTCCTCGTACGGGACCTCTTCGCCGTCGGTCTCCGCCACGCGCCGATAACGGATGGGGGAGTGATCCGAGGCGCGCAATTGCTTGAACTTCGGTGTCCGATTCTCGGTGGCGGTGTACATCGCCACGGGGATCGTCACCAGCCCGAAGGAGACGGCGCCTTTCCAGATGCTGCGCATCGGTCTGAGGCTACCGGTGTGGCGTGCGATAGCGTCGGACGATGCGTGTCGTCGTCGTCGGACGTGGGGTGTTCGGGCTTTCCGCTGCACTGGCGCTCGCCCGCGGCGGACACCAGGTGGTCGTGGTGGGCCAACGCGATCCGTCGGCGTCGTCCGAAGACATCAGCCGGATCATCCGCAACGACTATCCCGACGCCTTTCACCGGGAGTGGGCATCGGAGGCGATCGAAGCGTGGAATCGATGGGATCCCGACGGTCGTCGCGGTCTCTTCCATCGCAGCGGATTGGCGAACCTCGCCCTGCAGCCTCTCGATGGAGACGGATTCGTGGCGTCCAGCTTCGTCGGACTGCCCACCGCCGCCGGCTGGACGGCGTCGCCATCACCGAACTCCTCCCCTTCCTGACCCCCGGCAGGTTCGTCGACGGCTATCTCAACCCCGGCGCCGGGTGGGCGGACGCTTCGGGAACCGTGCGCTTCCTCGAACGGGCCTGTCAGCTCGCCGGGGTGGGCATCGTGCCGGAACGAGCCGCCCGGGTGGGAGACGGTTGGGTTGGGCTCACCGACGATGGACTTCTGCGCGCAGAGCGGGTGGTGGTCGCCACCGGGGCATGGACCCCCGAGTTGGTCCCGGGGGTTCCACTCCAGCCAACCGGCCAGCCGGTGATGTACCTGCGTCCCAGCCGACCGGAGCGTTTCACCGATGTCCCGGTGTGGGCTCTCGACCTCCCCGGGACCGGCTTCTACGGGTTTCCGGCCACCTCCGACGGCATCGTCAAGGTAGGCCATCACGGCGTGGGAGTGACCCGACGCCTGCAGGTTCGCACGATGGGCGAGGAAGCGATCGCCCGCTTCCGGTCGTTCTTCCGCGAGGCGATACCCGAGTTGGCGGGTGCCCGCATCGACCGCACCCGGGTGTGCTTCTACTGCGACGCGCCGGACGGCCGCTTTCTCATCGACCGGGTTCCCGGCCACGAGCGGTTGGTGGTGGCGGCCGGCGGAAGCGGGCACGGCTTCAAGTTCGCTCCGCTCGTAGGCGACGTCGTGGCCGCCGTGGTGACCGACGTCGACCACCCTCGGCGATCCGCCACGGCGTGGAGG
Source organism: Acidimicrobiia bacterium (assembly GCA_046565785.1). GTDB lineage: Bacteria > Actinomycetota > Acidimicrobiia > Spongiisociales > ZC4RG35 > DATHWB01. The sequence continues at coordinate 11,908 of JBKHXZ010000046.1, read as the reverse complement.
GAAGCGTCCCCAGGAGTGGACGCCGCACGTTCCGGCATGCTGGGAGACAGCCGCTGAGCATCCCCTCGCCCCGGGTCCACTTTCCCGTCCCGCCCTCGTAGCTCAGGGGATAGAGCGCTGGCCTCCGGAGCCAGGTGCGCAGGTTCGAATCCTGCCGAGGGCACTCCCCATCGGACCACATCCAGCGGATCACACCCAGGAAACGAGACAGTCATGCGTGTCGGCATCGGGATACTCGGCGGCGGAACGGTTGGTGGAACGCTGGCGCGCAAGCTGATCGACGATCAGAAGGTGATCGCCGCCAAATCCGGGATCGAACTCGAACTGGTGAAAGTGGCGGTACGGGACACCGCCAAGGTCCGACCGTTCCCCGCCGACCTGATCACCGACGACCCCATGACCGTCGTCGACGATCCGAACGTCCAGTTGGTGGTCGAGTTGATGGGTGGGCTGGAGCCGGCTCGAACCCTGGTGATGGCGGCGCTGGAAGCAGGCAAGCCGGTCGTAACGGCCAACAAGGAGCTGATCGCTGCCGAAGGCCCGACGCTGTTCCAGACCGCAGCCGCCGCCGGGGTGTCGCTCCTCTTCGAGGCCGCTGTCGGTGGGGGCATTCCGCTGATCCGTCCCCTGTCCGAGTCGTTGGCGGGTGAGCCGCTCACCGAGATCCTCGGCATCGTCAACGGCACCACCAACTACATCCTCACCGCCATGGCCGAAGAGGGACGTCCCTACGCCGAGGTGCTCGCCGAGGCCCAGGCACTCGGATATGCCGAGGCCGACCCGACAGCCGACGTCGGGGGTGGGGACGCAGCCGCCAAGGCCGCGATCCTCGCTGGGCTCGGGTTCGGTGTTTGGGTCGGTTCGGAGCGGGTGTTCCGGGAGGGGATCGAGGGCATCGACGTCACCGACATCGAGGCGGCCCGTCAGCTCGGCTATGCCGTCAAACTCCTCGCCGTCGCCGATCGGACCGACCGAGGAGTGTGCGCCCGGGTGCATCCCGCACTGGTGCCGCTCGACCATCCCCTGGCATCGGTGCGGGGCGCACACAACGCGGTGTTCGTGGCCGGTCCTTCGGTCGGGGAGCTGTTGTTCTCCGGTCCGGGCGCCGGCGGCGAGCCCACCGCCACCGCCGTGCTCGGCGACGTGATCGCCGCAGCACGGGAGCTGCTTTCCGGCACCCAGGTGGCTCCTCGCATCCGGTTCGGCGACGGCCAGGTTCTCGACTTTTCCGAGGCCACCACCAAGTGGTACATGCGGTTGGAGGTGGCCGACGCTCCCGGCGTACTCGCCCAGATCGCCGCCTCCTTCGGCGATCACGACGTGTCGATCATGTCGCTGTGGCAGGAGGGGCGGGGAGACGACGCCACTTTGCTGTTGGTCACCCACGACGCTCGCGAAGCCGATCTCCGGTCGGCGGCCACCGCCCTCGAACGCCTCGACGTGGTCAAACAGGTCGCTGCCCTCATTCGGGTCGTCAGCCCCGAACCATGATGCGATATGTGTCCACACGCGGCTCCACCCCGGAGCTCTCCTTCGACGACGTCCTGTTGGAAGGGTTGGCCGTCGACGGTGGGTTGTACGTCCCCGCCGAATGGCCCCGCTTCGACCTCGGTGAGGCGGCCTCGTACGCCGAGGTCGCGGCGGCGGTGATCCGCCCCTTCGTGACCGGGTCGGTCGTCGAAGACCGGCTGGAGGCACTGCTGACCGAGACCTACGTCCGGTTCCGTCATCCGGACGTGGCTCCGCTGCGGGAGATCCAACCCGGACGGTGGTTGCTGGAGCTCTTCTGGGGACCGACCCTGTCGTTCAAGGACTATGCGCTGTCGTTCGTGGGCGCCGCCTTCGACGCCGTGCTCACCGAACGGGATGGGTGGGTCACGGTGCTCGGTGCCACGTCGGGGGACACGGGTTCGGCTGCGATCGATGCGCTCGCCGGCCTCGACTCGGTCCAAGTCGTCATCCTCTATCCACAGGGTCGCGTCTCGGACGTCCAACGGCGGCAGATGACGACGGTCAGTGCTCCCAACGTGCATGCGGTGGCCGTGGAAGGGACGTTCGACGACTGCCAGGCGCTGGTGAAGCAAGCGTTCGGGTCGGCGGAGCTGCGCAGTCGGTACCAGCTGGCAGCCGTGAACTCCATCAATTGGGGAAGGGTGATGGCCCAGGCGGCGTACTACGCCTGGACCGGGAGCCACATCGGCGGTCCGTTCGACGTGGCGGTTCCCACCGGCAACTTCGGCAACGTGCTCGCCGCCGAGGTCGCCCGGCGTGGGGGTGTCCCCGTCCAGCGGCTCGTGGTCGGAACCAATGCCAACCACGGGCTGGTCGACATCATCGACACCGGGCGGGCGCGCACCAGCGAGGTGATGGCCACCATCGCGCCCGCCATGGACATCCAGGTGCCGTCCAACTTCGAGCGGTATCTGTTCGAGCTGGTCGATCGAGACGCCGCTCGGGTGCGGGAGGTGATGCGCCTGCTGACGACCGACGGCATGTTGGTGCTCGACGAAACGGCTCATGCCCGGTTGCAGGATCGTTTCGCGGGACACTGGTACGACGCCGCGCAGATCGAGGATGCGATCAGCACCGTCCATCGTGAGACCGGCGAGATCCTCGATCCCCACACCGCCATCGGGTGGATGGCGGGTTCGGCAGAGCATCGCGAGCGTCCCATGGTCAGCGTCGCCACCGCCCATCCCGCCAAGTTCCCCGAGGCCGTACAGCGTGCCACTGGGGTCGTTCCGTCCCTGCCCGACGACCTCGCCGACCTGATGGATCGACCGGAACGCTTCCGTACCATCCCCCCCGGTCTCGCTGCCGTCGAGGCGGTGTTGGCCGAACTCCTCCCTTGAGTTGCCTGCCGGTTCGGAACGGCTAGCATTCACCTCACCGCTGCGACAGACGTCCCAGTCAGGTATTCCCCGCCGGATCCGGATCACTGGATCGATCTCGATCGAACCAACCTGGATCACACGCAGGATCATCGGGTCCCTCACGTCTGAGGTCGAACACCCTCGCCGCTCGCGGCACCCGAGGTACCTGTCCGGCGGGCCGAGAGGAGCACATGAGCACCAGAGCCCAACTCCAGACCAAGTCGGTCGGTGAACTGCGTGAGATCGCCAAGGCGGTCGGCATCGACGCCGACGGTCTCCAGAAGGCCAAGATCATCACCGCTCTCGTCGAGGCGGGAGAGGCCGCCGAAGGGACAGGAACCACCGAGAACATCGATCTGCCGGCGGCCACCCCCCGTTCGGACGACGATGTCCGCAACTCGGACGGTGACGACCACTCCGGTGACGAGCGCGACGACGATCGGCGCGGTCAGCAGAACCAGAACGACCAGAACCGCGGCCAGGGCAACCAGAACCGCGGTGACGACGACGACGACAACCAGGGCAACCGGAACCGCAACCGGAACCGGAAGCGTCGCCGCGGGGGCGGTGGTGGCGGCGAACGCCAGCACGACCAGCAGATCCCCGAAGGCGAACAGGAGGTGCGCGAGGGACTCCTCGACATCCTTCCCGAGGGCTATGGCTTCCTGCGCGTCACCGGATACCTGCCCGGGGACAAGGACGTGTACGTCTCCGCCAGCCAGGTGCGCAAGTTCGGGCTCCGCAAGGGTGATCTCATCGCCGGACCGATCCGGCCGCCCCGCAGTCAAGAGAAGTTCCCGGCTCTCATCCGGATCGACTCGGTCAACGGGATGGACGTCGAAGAGGCGCGACGTCGCCCCAAATTCGAAAAGCTCACACCGCTCTTCCCCGACCAGCGGCTCCGACTGGAAGTCGATTCGAAGGCCGATTCGACCCTGACCCGGATCGTCGACCTGATCGCGCCGATCGGCAAGGGACAGCGCGGTCTGATCGTGTCACCGCCCAAGGCGGGCAAGACCACCGTGCTCAAGGAGATCGCCCAGGCGATCACCATCAACAACCCCGAGTGCTATCTGATGGTGGTCTTGGTGGACGAGCGGCCCGAAGAGGTGACCGACATGCAACGGTCGGTCAAGGGAGAAGTCATCTACTCCACCTTCGACCGGCCGGCCGAGGAGCACACCCAGGTTTCGGAACTCGCCATCGAACGCGCCAAGCGGCTGGTCGAGATGGGGACCGACGTCGTCATCGTCCTCGACTCGATCACCCGCCTAGCCCGGGCGCACAACCTGGCCACCCCGGCTTCGGGCCGGATCCTTTCCGGTGGTGTGGACAGCCAGGCGCTGTACCCGCCGAAGCGGTTCTTTGGCGCGGCCCGCAACATCGAAGAGGGTGGGTCGCTGACCATCCTCGGAACCGCGCTCGTCGAGACCGGGTCGAAGATGGACGAGGTCATCTTCGAGGAGTTCAAGGGCACCGGAAACATGGAGCTGCGCTTGGACCGTAAGCTCGCCGACAAGCGCATCTATCCGGCGATCGACATCGAGGCGTCGGGAACACGGCGCGAAGAGTTGTTGTTCGATCAGCGGGAGCTTGCCCAGGTGTGGAAGCTGCGCCGGGTGCTGCTCGCCCTCGAGTCGGGTTCGGCCCTCGAACTGCTGGTCGACCGTCTCAAGAACACCAAGTCGAACGATGAGTTCCTCGCCGAAGTGGCGAAGAGTTCCTGAGCCAGGAGCGGACAATGAAGGCAGACATCCATCCCAACTACGTGACCTCGGAGATCACCTGCTCCTGTGGCAACACGTTCACCACGCGCTCGACCAAGGGCGACATGCACCTCGAGCTGTGCAACGAGTGCCATCCGTTCTTCACCGGAAAGCAGAAGCTCGTGGACACCGGAGGCCGGGTCGAGCGGTTCCAGAAGCGCTACGCCGGCACCGAACTCAAGTCGAAGAAGCGCCAGAAGGCGGAGGCTGCGACGGAGGCGACGGACGGCGAGTGACCGTCCCCCCGTCCACGAGGCGGGTGTTTTCCACTCCATGAGCCGTCCACCGTCCGGATCCATCGACCCCGCCCAGTCCGTCGGAGGACAAGCCGTCCTCGAAGGCGTGATGATGCGCGCTCCGACGGCCTGGGCGGTGGCGGTGCGTCGTCCGGACGGCGAGATCGAAGCCCAGCGCCACGAACTGCCCCGCCTGTCGTCCCGGTCCAAGTGGGCGAAGGTTCCGTTCGTACGCGGCGTGCTGGTCCTCGGTGAGTCGTTGACCCTTGGGTTCCGTGCGTTGAGCTGGTCGGCGCAGAAGTCGGTTGGCGAAGACGAAGAGGAACTGAGCAGACTCGAGATCATCGGGTCGCTGACGCTGGCGATGGTCCTGTTCGCCGGGCTGTTCATCGTCGCCCCCGCCGCGGCTGCGAACCTGGTGGCCAGTGAATCCGACACCGCGTTCGTCGTACTCGAGGCGGTCATCCGGTTGGCGCTGTTCGTGGCCTACATCTGGGCGCTCGGCCGGTCCAAGGAGATCCGTCGGGTCTTCCAGTATCACGGTGCCGAGCACATGTCGATCCACGCCTACGAGAACGGCCAGCCGCTGTCGGTGGAATCGGTGAAGCGGTATCGACCGGAACATCCCCGTTGCGGGACGAGCTTCCTCCTCATCGTCATCCTGCTGGCCATCGTCGTGTTCACGCTGGTCGGTCGTCCGGCGTGGCCCTGGTTGGTCGGCTCCCGCATTCTGGGGATTCCGGTGATCGCCGGCATGTCCTATGAACTTCTGCGTTGGTCGGGGACGCGCGGGGGAGAGCGTCTGGCGGGGTGGCTCGCCGCGCCGGGTATGTGGTTGCAGCGGCTCACCACCGGAGTACCCGAGGAACCGATGATCGAGGTGGCGGTGACGTCGCTCCTCTCCGCACTCGACGATGGACAGGTCGACGAGGTTCTCGCCCGCGGCCACGTTCCGGAGAGCGCGGTTCGCGCCCGAGCCCGCTGATGGACCAGCGACTGGCTTCCCGTCTCGCCGAACTGGAGGCCGAACTCGCCGAAGTCGAAGACCGTTTGGCGAGTTCGGAAACGGATCCGGCGGACTATCAGAAGTTGGGGCGGACCCACGCCCGGCTCAAGCCGGTGATCGAACTGGCCGATCGGCTCCGGGAAGCGACCCGAGATGCCGCCGAGGCCCGGGAGCTCGCCGCTGCCGACCCAGCCCTGTCCGACGAGCTCGTCGCTCTCGCCACCGAACGCGAAGCCGAGGCGGCACGCCTGCTCGACGAACTGACGGTGGCGCTCACGCCTCGGGATCCCGACGATCACAAGGACGCCATCCTCGAGATTCGAGCGGCTGCCGGCGGCGACGAAGCCGCCATCTGGGCTGGGGATCTCCTACGGATGTACGAAGCGCATGCCGCCCGGCATGGCATCGCCGTCGAGCGAATCGATACGTCCCCGTCAGAGGCGGGAGGATTCTCCAAGGTGACCGTCGCCTTGAAAGGCGCAGACGCGTACGCCGTCTTCAAATACGAGGCGGGTGTGCATCGCGTGCAACGGGTGCCGAAGACCGAATCCCAGGGGAGAATCCATACGTCGACGGCCACCGTTGCGGTCCTACCGGAAGCAGACGAGCTCGAAGTCGAAATCGACCCGGCCGACGTGAAAGTCGACGTGTTCCGGTCGAGCGGCCCGGGTGGTCAATCGGTCAACACCACCGACTCTGCCGTGCGTCTCACCCACCTGCCGACCGGCCTGGTGGTGTCGTGTCAGGACCAAAAGAGCCAGCTCCAGAACAAGGAGCGAGCGTTCCAGGTGTTGCGTGCCCGGCTCTACCAACTGGAGTCGGAACGACAGCACGCCGCCCTGGAGGGAGTCAGACGCTCGATGGTCAAGAGCGGTGAGCGCTCGGAGAAGATCCGCACCTACAACTACAAGGAGAGTCGGGTCACCGACCATCGGGTGGAACTGACCTTGTACAAGCTCGAAGCCGTCCTCGACGGCGATCTCGACGATTTCGTCACCGCCCTCCGCCGAGCCGAAGCCGCCGAAGCACTCGCCGACTGAGGCGGGTCGGGGCCGACGCCCCCGATACCATGACCCCACAGGGCGGCAGCCGGTCGATTGTTCCTTCTCTCGCGCAGAACACTCGTCACTGCCGCCCTGTGGCTCGCTCGAGCGAGCCACAGGGCGTTAGACCGCCAGCGGAGCGTTGGGGCGGCGACCCCCCCTCTGCCCATCTCTCCCCCGACGGCTTCGTCCTGGGGGAGGGAAGCCCGTTCGCCGACCTTCTATGCTCGCCGGCGGAGGAACGACACAGCGTGGTCAAGTTCGTGGGGCGCCGGCTCGTGGTCGGGCTCGTGTCCTTGTTCGTCTTCTCGTTCGTGATGTTCTGGCTCGTCGAGTCGCTCATCCCGGGGGATTACTTCTCGATCTTTCGCCTCGGCATGAGCCAGGCGGAGGTAGACGCGCTGCGCGAGGCGTACGGCGTCGACCTGCCGATCCACCAGCGCTGGTGGCGCTGGCTGTCGGCGTTCTTCGAAGGAGGGCTCGGACAGACCACGACCGGACGCAGAGTCGTCTACGACCTGGGCTCGGCGGTCGCACCGACGATCTTCGTCTTCGTGGCGGGCCTGGCGATCGCCTACGCCATCGGTCAGTGGCTCGGTCGGACCACGGCTTGGAGCGGGGGTTTGCGCAGCGACACGGTCACTCTCGCCGGAGTGTCGCTCTCAACGCTGTTTCCGCCTTTCGTAGGGTTCCTCGTGACCACTGTTCTCGCCTTACGGTTGCGCCAACTGCGAGCCCGGTTCTTCGAAGACATCAGGCGGGACTTGTGGCACGACGCGCCGCTCACCGAAACCCAGGTCCTGAATCGGATGACCGTTGCGCTGGCGATCGGAATGGTCGTCGCAGCGCTCGTCGGGTCGCTGTGGTGGCGGCTTCGACGCAGACGCCTCGGTCCAGGACCGCAGTTCCTGCTCGCCGTGGCGGTCACCTTCGTGTTGTGGGAAGCGATGTCGATCACACCGTGGGCGGTCGACATGCTGTTCGAAGCGGCGTTGCCCTTGATGGCGTTCGTCGTGCTGGCCTTCGGCGAGTTCATGCTGATCATGCAGGCTGGTGTCGTCGGCCAGTTGAACGAGGACTACGTCGGCACCGCCCGGGCCAAGGGTCTGCGAGAGCGAGTCATCAGGGATCGGCACGCCTCCAAGAACGCGGTGCTGGCGCTGATCGCGCGCCTGGCGGTCTCGATTCCCTATCTGATGACCGGTTTGGTGATCATCGAACGATCGGTTGGTTGGCCGGGAGTGGGTTCGCTCCTCTTCGGTGCCATCGAATCTCAGGACATTCCGATGGTCATCTCGGTACTCATGGTGATCGGCATCATCACGATGCTGACACGGCTCGCTCTCGACGTCATCACGTTCGCACTCGACCCGCGGATCGCCCATCCGTCCGGGGCGGTGAAGGCGTGATCTCCTGGCGGGCCAGGACCTTGCGGGTGGTGAAGTCGGGGACTCGCCAGTTCGTCCACAACCGGTTGGCGGTCACCGGCGTGGTGATCATCCTGATCTACGGGTTGGCCGGCCTGATCTATCCGTTGCTGATCGGCAGTGTGTGGCCGAGCGGGGTCTACGACCCGGTCACCGGGTTCGACCCGAACGTCGCCCCTCATCCGGCGCCACCCGGTTCTGGCCACGTGTTCGGAACCGATTCGCTCGGTCGGGATGTCTTTTCCCAGCTCCTCGCCGCGACTCGGCCAACCTGGCTGATGGCCATGGTTGCCGCGTTCACGACTGCGGCGGTGGCAACGCTGGTGGGGGCGATGGGGGCACTTTTCCGCGGATGGGTCGACGCGATCTTCAGTCGAATGTCCGATGCGTTCCTGCTGTTGCCCGCGCCGATCTTCATGCTGGTGATCGGTTCGAGCGAGACGTCTCAGAACATCGGGCCGGTGGACTTCGGGTTGATCTACGGCGTGATCACCGGGGTGGGTGCGGGAGCGATCGTCATTCGTGCGCAGGCGCTCAAGGTCATCGCTTCACCCTTCATCGACGCTGCCCGGGTGGCGGGTGCGGGTCGCTGGCGCATCCTCGGCCTGCACGTGTTGCCCCACCTCTATCCGCTGGCCGCGATCTACATGATGTTGTCGGTGGTCGGCGCCATCATCGCCGATGGCTTCGCCGCGTGGCTAGGCCAGACCGGGACTCGCACCAACTGGGGAACGATGGTCTACAACGGGATCACGTTCACGAATCCGATCACCGGTACGGTGGCGTGGAACGCCATCATCCCGCCGTCGATCGCCCTATCCCTGTTCGCGGCTGCCTTCTATCTGGTGTCGGTGGGATTGCGCGAGGTGGCAGACCCCAGATACCGGGCGGCGCGCCGACGGACCGTCGAACCGATATGACGTCGACTGGGACGTCGCCGTGGTGCGCGATACACTTGAAGTACCGAGTGCGCTTCTACGCGCCCTCACCCGCGACCCGGCGGTCGTTCGATCGCCCGGGCGCGGCACCCATTCGGGGGTGGTGTAATTGGCAACACAGCGGGTTCTGGTCCCGTCGTTGAGGGTTCAAGTCCTTCCCCCCGAGCCATTCGCCGTCGAGAACGGCGAATGAACGACACCCAGACATGGCCCCGTCGTCCAGCGGTCTAGGACGCCGGCCTCTCAAGCCGGAAACGCCAGTTCGAACCTGGTCGGGGCTGCCACAGGGGAGCGCTTCCGCAGATGCGGGGGCGTTCCGTCGCGTCCACCCCTGGTTCGTCCAGCGATGTCCGTCCGAGCGAGCGCGGGGGAATTCTCCTCTCTCGACGTCATCGGGTGCGACGGGGGGCGTAGCCTCTCGAGGGTAGGAGGACGTCATTGAGCAAAATCGATCCGAAGCTGGCGCGCCTGAAGGCCAGCAACACCTTTGCCCACCTCGGGGATCGCCGCCTCAAAGCGCTTGCCCCGTTCACCGACGACGTCGACGTCGCGGCCGGCACGACCCTGATGGAGGAGGGTTCGCTGCCCCACGAACTCGAAGTGCTCGTCTCCGGCACCGCCGACGTGTTGGTCGGAGGCAAGAAGGTCGGGGAGTTGGGTCCGGGTGACGTCATCGGCGAAATGGCGTTGCTGAACCGGACGAAACGATCTGCCACCGTCGTCACCACTTCTCCCGCCCGGCTCATCGTGATCAGTAGCCGAGCCTTCGCCGGACTGGTGGAGAAGTTCCCGGAAGTCGCCGAGGATCTGAGGAACATGGCCGACGCTCGCGCGCGGCGGAACTCCGAGTCGTCCGACTAGCGCCGCCCACGCCCGGAACGTGCCACCCGGAGGTAACTTTGGGTGGCAACTCAAGTTTTCGCTCCCCAGGTGCCGATGCCCTTCATGAATGTCTTTGACCATGGAGGGTTCGGTTGCCCACGAACACTGATTCCATCCGGTTCCGCTTCCGCGGCGTCGGCTGGGGAGACGACGAAAAAGACTCCAAGGGACGGCCGATCCGGGTCGCCGTGTTGGCTGCCGTGCTGGCGATGCTCGCCTCGCTCGTACCGCTGTCGGCCGCCGGCGCCGACGAGGACGTCGCCTCGTGGATCGTCCGGGGGGTGCCCGGAAAGTCCCAGGCGATCGCCGCGTTACTCGCCGAGTCCGGGGTGACCACGGTTTCCCCGCTTCCGATCATCGACGGGTTCGTCGCTGAAATGACGCCGTCGGTGGCGGCGCGTGTCGGGGCGGCACCGGATGTCGCCGGGGTCACGCCCGATGCTCGCATCGAACTCAGCTCGTTCGAGTCCGGTCCACCCGAAGACGGTGGATCGTTGTATCGGATCGTCGATCACGTCCTGGGTGTCGACACCTTCTGGGAGTCCGGTTTCACTGGCGAGGGTGTGGATGTGGCGATCATCGACTCGGGCATCAGCCCGGTTGCCGGCCTCGACCACGAATCGCGGGTGGTGAACGGGCCGGACATCTCGTTCGATTCGCTCCATCCCAACCTCCAGCATCTCGACCTTTTCGGACACGGCACCCACATGGCGTCGATCATCGCCGGCTCTGATCTCGATCCAGGAGCTCAGCCTGGTCAGCCCGACTTCCGTACCTCTTACATGGGTATCGCACCGAACGCCCGCCTGGTGAACGTCAAGGTGGCCGACGCCCGCGGACTGGCCGACGTGTCTCAGGTCATCGCCGCCCTCGACTGGATCGTCGCTCACAAGAACGACCCCACCCACGACTTGGACGTCCGGGTGCTCGGCCTCGCCTTCGGAACCGACTCGAATCAATCCCCGGCAGTGGATCCGCTTGCCTATGCCGTGGAGCAGGCGTGGAACGCCGGAATCGTGGTGGTGGTGTCGTCCGGTAACGACGGCAACGACCAGCCGCTCCGCAACCAGGCGCGTCACCCGTCGGTGATCGCCGTCGGCGGTGTGGACACCCGAGGCACACACGGGACGGGAGACGATCGGGTGCTCGAGTTCTCGAACTGTGGAACCGACGGCCGTACCGTGGACCTCGTCGCTCCCGGCAAGTCGATCCTCGGCTTGCGCGTACCCGGTTCCTATGTCGACACCCACCACGGTTCCGCTGTAGTGCAGGATCGACTGTTCCGGGGATCCGGTACCTCTCAGGCTTCGGCCATCGTCGCCGGTGCGGCCGCCCTGATCGTGGACCAGCGTCCGGACATCACACCCGACGAAGTCAAGGCGCTCCTCCGGTCGACTGCCCGGCCCCTCAAGAAGGTCTCGGCCGAATGTCAGGGCGCCGGCTTGATCGACCTGGACAGCGCCTTCTCGGCCGCCACCCCCAGCGTGGCTCCCGCCGGACCGTATTCGGACGGGACTGGAAGTCTCGACGAGGCTCGTGGCAGCCATCAGCTGGTGCATGACGGTGTGACGCTGGAAGGCGACGTGGACATCTTCGGTGACGATTGGACCGGGAGCACCGACACGTTCTTCGACGGTGCTTCCTGGTCCGGAGCTTCCTGGTCCGGAGCTTCCTGGTCGGGTGCTTCGTGGTCCGGTGCCTCCTGGTCGGGTGCGTCGTGGTCGGGTGCGTCGTGGT
>JBKHXZ010000045.1:0-7378 GCA_046565785.1 Acidimicrobiia bacterium | reverse complement strand
TCGCACGAAGCCGAATCAGCGTCACGGGGATGTCCTCGCTTACGACGGTGACGCCACCGGTAGCACCGCGTTTGGACTCGAGGACCCCATTGTCACGCAAGACTCTGATCGCTTCGCCGACCACCGGTTTGCTTACACCCGTCAATTTCGCAAGCGCGTCGATTGTCGGAAGCTTGTCCCCGACACGCAGCAGCCCTGATCGGATGGCGAACGTGATCTGGTCGATGACCTCTTCGTGGGCGCGCGAGTTCGATATCTCGTAAAAGGGAACCTCGGTTCCTTGGTCTTCGATACGTTCCACCGTCACACTGTTTTCGCTTTCGAAGGCGTACTCACCGCACAACGCTACCAGGGAGACTGCTTCCGACGGGAGGATGACTAAGGGAATCGATGACCTCGAACCGCCATCGACCGCCGTCGGTCAGATCTCGGATCAAACGCAGCGCGTCGGAAAAGCGATCGTGGCCGTTCCGAAGGTCGAACGCTGCCCCGACGGGTTCTCAATCCAGATGTCACATTCGGCCGTGTGATCCCCGTCCACGACAAGAACCGCCGTGACCACTCCACGAACCACGAGTTGTTCGCCGGGAACGTCGATCCCCCGATATTGCACCGACATGCGGATCAGGCGTCCGGTGTCGCCAATGAAGTCCGTGATCAACTGACCGAGGTATGCCGCCTTGAGGCTGCCCTGCACAACGATGTCGGGGTAACCGACACTCTTCGCGTAGTCACGGTCGTGGTGGATGATGAAGAAGTCGCGAGACGCTCCTGCATACTCGACGAGGGTCATCACCTGAGGCTCCTTGACGAGAATGGGCAACTCCATCCCGACCCTCACGTCCTCGATGTAGCGGTTGCTGCCAGCCATTACCTCACTCTCCGAAACAGATCGCGGTGTCACGCTGGATCACAACGATCTCGTCGAATTGGTTGCGGTAGGTGATCTCGGTGACCACGAACAGCATCCTGCCGAGGCTGCCGTCCCGTTCGTACAGGTCAGCTAGTTTGGATGTCGCCGAAATCCGATCTCCAGGTCGGATCGGGTGGAAATACTGCCACTCGCTTCCACCATCGAGGCTGTTGGACAGCGGACGGAACGGCGGGGCGACGCCGATCTCGAGCACACGCATGACAATCAAGTAGGTCGGTGGGGCGATCATCCCGCCGTAGCGGGTCCTTCTCGCCAGCTGCTCGTCTGTGAACAGCGGATTGTCGTCGCCGATGGCCTGGGCATAGCGCGCCACGTCACCCTTCTCCACTTCGAAGGTATAGGTGGGCGACTCGACGCCGAGCATCTTCCGCATCTCGTCTGTGATCAGGGATTCCGGCATCGTCTACGACCTTCCGTGAACATCGACGCCTCCGTGTACCTGCTCCAGGTCGTCCGTCGAGTAACACAGAGTGTCGAGGATTTCATGCGAGTGCTCGCCAAGGATTGGAGCCGGGGTCGGTGGCGGTCCGGTCGTTCCGCCGAACCTCCAGAACCCATACGCAATCCTGATGGGCCCGACGGCCGGGTGTGCCTGACGAGCAACCATGCCGTTCGCTTCGAGATGCGGCTCCGAGAGGAGCCAATCGCCTGTCCCAGACTCGACGGGTTCGACCGGGACCCCACGAGCCTCGAGCGCCTTGAGCCAATAGTCCAACGATTGCTGAGAAAAGATCGCCTGCAGCCGTCGCCCCAAGAGCGCATCCCGTGACTGCCAATCACTGGCTGAGGCGAACTGTCGCAACGCCTCGGCAACAGCTGGGGGGAGTGTGTCGAGCACGCCCTCCCATGCCTGGACTGTCTGCCCCGCAACTGCAAACCACCCATCGCTTGCCTGATAGATACGCCTGAGGGCGCCCGTACCGAACTGACTTCTATGCGGAGCCAACCCGTCGCCACGCCCCGAACCGGCAAAGTACAAGGCTCGGGAATTCAGCAGGACCGCAGCATCCAAGAGGCTCGTCTCTACTTTCGCCCCTCGACCGTTTCGGGAGCGGCCCAGTAAAGCAACCAGGGTTCCGAACGCGGCCAACATCGCTGCAGCGTGATCGACGATCGCGCCCTGTACGTAGACGGGCCGGCCGTCCCCGGGCCCTTGCTCCAGTTGTAGACCGGCCAAGGCTCCCGCCAATGGGTCGAGACCCGGCCGATGAGCGTACGGACCTGTGGATCCAAACGCGGAAACGTGGCAGTAAATGACGTGCGGATGATCAGCCTGGAGGCGTTCCCAGCCGAACCCCAAGCGCTCCCCCACCCCGGGTCTCATGTTGTCGACAACGACATCAGATACCGAGAGGAGGCGCTGCATTACCGCCCGACCTTCGGTTGCCTGCAGGTCAACGGCCAGGCCCCGCTTTCCGCTGTTCAGGGCGTAGAACGCCGGTGAGCCGTTCTGTCGGGCGATATCGCCACCCTCGGGCCGCTCGATCTTGATCACCTCCGCCCCGAGATCTGAAAGTAACCGGGCGCTCATCGGCCCGGCGATCAGGTTCCCGACATCGAGCACACGAAGCCCGCGAAGCGGCAAACTTGCCACATGTCGAATCGAGCCTTCTGGAGCGGACGTCGAATCTTGACTTTCGAAATTGCCACCCGATAGCGAATCCCGACCTTCGGCCACTCTCACCGACAACGCAACGTCCGGTCGTCCACCCACGCTGCTGTGAAGGAACTGAGGGTCAACAAGGAGTTCGGCTGCAGTATGGACCGGCGCGCATGGAACGTCTGCAGATTCGAGTACCTCCAACCACTCGGCCCGGGAACGCTGCCTGATCGCCTCGGCGAGCAGCTCGTACTGACGGTGAGCGGGATCGTGCTCGACAGGCGCGTCTGGACCGAGCGGACGTTCGAAGAGAATCGGATCATCGAGACCAAAGGCGGCGATCGCCTTCCGCACGAATCCGTCGTGGATGCACCCAAGTTGGAGCCAAGCTCCGTCTGCGCATTCGTACGAGCTGTAGAACGGCAGGGGTCCGTTTGCTCTCCAGTACCACGTCCTTGCGTTCGGAATGCTGCCTCCTGCCACGCGGGCACCCATAGCCAAAACGCCCGCTAGGAGTGACGTTTCGACATGCACTCGTTCCGGACGGGATGCTCGAAACAACAGCGCGGCACAGACGCCTTGCGCTCCGAGGAGACCAGCACCCATCGACGGCACCGGGTGCGCGATGAACGACGGCCCGTCCCCCCAACCGGGTTGATCAGCCACCAGGCCGGTTCGAGCTGCAACGAGGAGATCTTCCGCTGGCCGACCCGTAAGTGGCCCGTTTGTCCCATAGGCACTGATCGTGCAAACAACACCGACGTCGAGGTCTGCGTCGACTTCATCCGGTCCGGCAATCAGTACATCGCACTTCCGGCTCCACGCATCCAACTCCTCAGCGGTGTTGAGATGGATCTTGTGCGCGTCCCACACTGGATCGGCCACGGGTCCGAGCTTGAACACCTGAGCACCGTGGGCGGCGAGAAGTGCTGCTGCAATCGATCCTGCGAGTCCCGCTCCCGCTTCGACGACAGTAACGTCGTCGAGAGAGCCGCTCATGACGCCGCGACCTGCATATGAGGGCCGAACACCCAACTTCGTTGAGACACGAACTGCCGTGGTCGCCCAGCGCTCATCCATCGAACGGTAGGGCTAGGATCAACAAATGTCAACGATGATGCCTATTGGACATAGGTGGTCTGATCTGACAGAGGTGGTCTGATCGAACATAGGTGGTCTGATCGGCTGGATCCGCCTAGGTCGAGGTACCGATCGGCGCTCCCACAAGGCGAGCGCCGAACCAAACCAGACCTTCGGACGTAGAGGACTGCGACCCACGAAAGGACGACCTGATGCTGTCCCCTGCAACACGGCCACGAGCGCTGGACAGGGGTTACCCACCGCATCACCGGCGAGCTTGGATCCTCCCGGTCGTCTTGGCCGCCGCCTGCAGCACATCCGGCGGCGAACCCGCGGAGGTCACGCCGGAAGACGACACGACGACCACCGCGTCGGACCCTGCAACGACGCTGCCTCCGGTCACCACGAGCGCTGCGACCTCCACCGCACCGCCAGCGACATCGGCTCCCTCTACCACCTCGACCGCGAGCACCACCACGACCGCAGCTCCCGCAACGACTGCGCCCACCACGACGAGTGCCCCGACCACCACCGCTCCGATCACGACGACTGCGCCGACCACCACCGTCGCCAGCACGACAACCACCGCACCGCCTGCCGCCCTGCAGATCACCATCGCCAACTTCGCGTTCTCCGGGGACAGCAGCGGTTCGGTGGGCGACACCGTCACGGTGCGCAACGACGACTCCATAGCCCACACCTGGACCGCGGTCGGGGGAGCCTTCGACTCCGGAACTTTGGGTAACGGAGCGACTTTCACCTTCACCTTCGACTCGCCAGGCACCTTCGACTACATCTGCCAGATCCACCCCTCGATGAAGGGATCGATCACCATCTCCGGGTGATTCGGCCTACTGCCTCACTCGTGCCGGATTCGAACTCCGGTGACAGCACACGCTCAACGGCCTTCCGAATCCTCTGAACCCGACCTTGCCGATTGTGACCCGTCCGTGACCCACGAACCCCGACACACGTTGGACGTGCGGACACCGAGCGCCCTGTGACATCGAGCGGACGGGCCGCGTCAGGGCTGTTGGTGCACCTTCTCCTGGCTCAAAATCTGTCGTTCGACAGATCGCATCCGAGTCGAAGCTTTCCGCCGGTGATGTAGGCGCCTGGACTCATGGCGACGTGCTTCGCAGCGGCACGTGCATCTCTCTCACGCCGTTCGAGCGGTGACGATCGCATGATGGCGACGGCTCCGGCCATCTCGGTGACCAGATCGATCGCCCACACGGCTGATTGGCTGGCGAACGTGCACGCCAATCGCAACTCGACCCGGGCCGCATCCAGGTCTGTGCCAGCTTCGATCGCCTCGAGCAGAGTGGTCATCGTGTGGCGGAGATACGCCCGGCTCGCCGCGGTTCGCGCCTGGATCTGACCAAGCTGAGACTGAATCAGTTCACGTTCTGCGAACGGGACACTGTCGCTGCGCCGCTTCGCAGAACGACCCGTGGTCGCGAAGTCGTCGATAGCGCCAGCGGCGATGCCGAGCGGCACGGTGGCCACCGTCCACGAGTAGATCGAACGGGTGGGAAGCCGATAGAGCGTGCCGGGCTGCGTCGGCTCAGGCTGGAAGGCATGCGCGAAACGGTCGGGTACGAACACATCCACGAGCTCGAAGTCGACGCTCCCTGTGGCGCACAGACCAGAAACCTGCCAGTTGTCGTGAAGCATCACGTCGCTGCGGGGCACATATACGAAAATCAGTTCGTCGGTGGTTTGCTCGCCGTCCGCGACCGCGCAGATCGGAGCGAACCAGGTGCCGTGTGGCGAACCGCTTCCGAACGGCCACCGTCCCGTCACCGAGTACCCGCCCGTCACGCGCACCGCGCGTCCGACCGCACCCGTCGACGAGACCACGAACGCCAAGGGATCGTCAAAGATCTCTCGTGCACTCACTGCCGGCAGGTATCCGCCCGCGCGGGCCATCCCGCCCCCATTGCCCACGAGCCAGCCGATCGTGCCATCGAGCGCGGCCGCTGCTTCAACGACATCCATGAATTCGAGCGCTGACAGACCGGGCCCACCCAACGATTTCGGCAATAGGAGGCGGAACAGACCGAGCGCAGCGAGTCGCTCGAAAAGGTGATCAGGCAACTGACCGTTGGAGTCGAAGTCGCTGCGATCCTCCCACACTGCCGCGGCGAGCTCATTGACTTCTGCTACCAACTCGAGAGCTGCCACCGGCCCCGGGGTCTTTGCGGCCGACGCCATACCTGTTCGCCTCCTTGTGGTGCGGCTGACACTAGATCGTCGATTCATCACTCCTCGTGCAGCTCGGCCTTGTCTTGCTGGCATGCCAGACCTGCGTCAGCGCCCACAGATCCGGCGATTCGTCGCTTACGCAGTTTCGACACCGACGCGGCTGAACCCTTCGACGCATCGACGCTGCAGCTTTGCTCCACCCGAGCGCCCGAAACGGAGCCCTCAGTGCCCGGGGTGGGATTCGAACCCACACGTTCTCTCGAACAGGGGGGTTTAAGCCCCCAGCGGCTGCCTGTTTCGCCACCCGGGCGTTACATCGAGTATCCCAGTCACAGGTCGGCGACGACGCCATCCAACAGATCGCGCTCGCTGACCACCACGTCCGACGCCTGCAACCTTCGCATCGACTCCCGGGCGATGACCGCTCCGGCGAGTATCACCGACGCCCGAGCCGGGTCGAGTCCGGGCAACGCCGCCGTCTCGTCGACACTCAATCCGGCCAGTCGGACCACCAGACGCTCCACCGTGATCCTTTCCAGCCGCACGTCGTGGACCGAACCCTCACGCTCCAGGCTGATCCCAGCCAGCGACGTCCACGTCCCCGCCACCCCGACCACCCCGAGGCCGACGGGCACGTCGATGTCCGCAAACAGTCCTTCGACGTGTTCGATGGCGGTCTCCACGCGGTCGTACTCGACAGGACGATCCGCCAGCAACCTATCGGTCAGCCGCACCGACCCGATGTCGACCGAGGCCTGACCGACCGCGGTCACGAACTCGGTGGATCCTCCTCCGATGTCGACGACCACCACGTCCTCAGATCGTCCCATCGTCGCGCCCCGGTAGGCGAGGCGAGCCTCCTCGTCGCCATCGATCACCTCCGGTCTCACCCCCAGCAATTCCGCCGCCAGGTCTGCGAACTCGTCCCGGTTCTCCGCATCGCGCATGGCCGAAGTGGCAACCGCCCGCCGGCGATCCACACCATGGACAGCACACAGTCGCCCGAACTGATCCAACACTTCGAGCGTCCTCCGTACGGCTTCGGAATCGAGGCGACGGTTGGCATCCACGCCCCGTCCCAGACCGGTGACCCGGGCGAGCCGCACCAGGTCACGCCCCTCGTCGTTCACGATGAGCAGACGCATCGAGTTGGTCCCAATGTCGATGGCGGCCCGCGTCACGGCACTGAACCTACTTGGGTTCCCGCCAGCGGGGGTTCGGCTCCCCGGCGACGACGCACGGCACCGTACAGTCCAACGGTTCGACCCATGGTGCGACCAGCGCCCCTACCGGATTGGCGTTGCCGGCGGCGTGGTCGGCGTAGTGGGCGTGGAGACATTTCACACCTCCGGTCGCACCCGCCACTCCCCCGCTGGGTGCTGGATCGGTCTCCGGCCGAAGCGCTCCGTCCCGCTGGGTGGCGTAGCGCCGATGTGCAGACTGCAACTCCTCGGCGAAGGCGGGATCGGATGCGGCGTGGCGGTCCATCGCCCGAACCCCGCCCGCAGCTTCGAGCCGACCGATGCGGGTGGATGCCAGCGGGCAGGTAAGCCAGT
>JBKHXZ010000044.1:0-6821 GCA_046565785.1 Acidimicrobiia bacterium | reverse complement strand
CATCGTCGGCACGGTGTCCACCATGATCGGGGCGCTGCTGGGAGCCGCCCTCGACGCCCAGTTCGACGGCACGGTGCGCCCCTTCGCTATCGCCATCTTCGCCGCCGCCATCGTCGCCACCCTCATCTTCCGCTGGGCCGAAGCCGGCCCGACCCCGGAACGAACCCAGAGTTGATTCGGACGCACCCCTGCCTTGTTTCGGGTCGTATTCAACTCATCGGTTGACAACGAAGTCAGTGCCTCGTATATTCAACCATATGGTTGAGAACGATGTCCGCTGATCCACTGTCCGAGGTCTTCTCGGCGCTGGCCGACCCCACCCGTCGCGACATCGTCGCCCGGCTCACCGACGGCGACGCCACCGTCACCGAACTCGCTGAGCCCTACGACATGTCGCTGCAGGCCGTCTCCAAACATCTTCAGGTGCTGGAGGACGCAGGACTCGTCACTCGCCGGCGCGATGCCCAACGGCGCCCGGTGCATCTGGAGGCGGAGGTTTTCGACCTGATGACCAAATGGATCGAGCGCTACCGGCGACAGGCCGAGGAGCGCTACCAGCGCCTCGACGCTGTGCTCGCCGAAATGGAAGGAGACCCCGAATGACCACCACCCGTCAGACCGAAGTCCACGTGTTGGATGACATCCCCGCCGTGCGCATCGTCCGCGATTTCGACGCTCCCGTCGAGCAGGTGTTCCGGGCCCATGTCGAGGCCGATCTCGTCAAGCAGTGGCTTGGTCCACGCGGCTACGAGATGCGGGTCGACCACTACGACTGTCGCACCGGGGGCTCCTACCGCTACGTCCACATCGACGGCGACAACGAGTACGGGTTCTACGGGAGCTTCCACGAGGTGCGACCCAACGAAATGATCGTCCAGACGTTCACCTTCGAAGGCATGCCAGACGGAGTGGCGTTGGAGCGGATGCAACTCGAAGACCTGGGCGATGGTCGCACCCGTCTGACCGCCCTCTCACTGGTGGATTCGTTCGAGGATCGCGATGCATTCGTGGCCAGCGGCATGGAAGAAGGCATCCGGCAGAGCTACGAGCGACTCGACGAACTGCTGGCCGAGGATTGATCGAGCTTCAGTGCATCTGCGCCAGTTGGATCAGATTCCCGCAGGTGTCGTCGAGGACGGCAGTCGTCACCGGCCCCATCTCGAGGGGGTCCTGGGTGAATCGCACGCCCATCGCTGACAGTTTGGCGTGCATTCCTCGCACGTCGTCGACAGCGAACGACGCTGCGGGGATGCCGTCGGCCACGAGTGCCTCCCTGTAGGGGCGAACCGCCGGGTGATCGGACGGCTCGAGAAGCAACTGGGCACCCTGCGGGTCATCGGGTGATCCGACGGTCAGCCAGCGATGCTCGCCCACGGGCACGTCGAATCGCTTCTCGAATCCGAGAACGTCGGTGTAGAAGGCGAGGGCGCGCGCTTGGTCGTCAACGAACACGCTGGCGAGATGGACGCGAATCATGGGCTCTCCTGTTCTTGATCGGATCGCAACCAGCGATCGGTGATCGCTCGTAGCGGTTCGGTGTGAAGATGGTGGAACTTGTAGCGCCCCTCGCGTCGAGTGGACACAAGACCGGCTGTCTCCAACACATCGAGGTGTTGTGAAATCGCCTGGCGGCTTGACGACACACCGTGCTTCATCGCCAGCCTGGCGCACAGCTCGAAGAGCGTCTGACCGTCGCGATCGGTCAGTTCGTCGAGGATGGCCCGGCGGGTTGGATCGGCGAGCGCCTTGAACAGTTCGTCCATCGGCGGGTGAGTATAGGCAAGTGAGCGCTTGCCTATACTCGCTCAGGTTCGGTGTACGAGATCGACGACCGGTTGCATCGCCAGGGTGGCTTCGGCCAGGCGGGGCGGCTCGGCGTAGATGTCGATGCGGACCTCGTCGACGCCCAGATCCTTCAGCCGGACGATCGGCTCGGCCATCTGTTCGGCACTCCCCGAGGCGATACCGTCGGGAGGGTCCTCGATCACGCCGAGCGGGTCGAACGAGTACAGGTCGATCGAGCGCTCGATCTTCCGTCCGTCCAGGGCCCGGTCGAGGTTTGCCAGGATCGGAGTGAGATGGTCGGTCTTGCCGCTGGCGTCCGCCCACCAGTTCCAGCCGTCGGCCAGTCGGGCGGTCAGCTCCACCATTCTCGGTCCACCTGCGGCCACGACGATGGGTGGGCCGCCGGGGCGGGGACCCCGCGGACGCCACCAATCGGCATGGGCGGACTCGAAGTCGCCGTCGAAGTCCACCCGGCCGGTGCGGAGGAGTTGGGTGATCACCTCCAATGCTTCCGCGAAGCGGGAAAACCGAGGGTCGGCGTCCATGCCGAACATCTCGTAGTCGTCCGGTGTGTTCCCGGCGCCGATACCGAGGATGTAGCGGCCGTCCGAGATCTCGTCGAGGGTTTCGGCGGCGCGAGCGACCACGGCCGGTTCGCGGTAGGGGGAGTTGATGACGGAGTGGGCGATCTCGATTCGTGAGGTGGCCGCAACGAGGGCGCCCGCCAGTGTCATTCCTTCCCAATAGCCGCGGCCCGCTTCGGTGATGCCGTCGGCGACGGTGATGAGATCGAACCCGGCCTCCTCGGCGGCGACTGCCTGGTCGCGCATGTCGGTCCACCGCGGCCAACCGCCACCACGGGCCGCCGATTCTTCGATCATCCGCAAGCACACACCGATCCGCATCTCTCCGCCTCCCTCGGTCGACGGGGTGAACCTAGACGGTCGCGTGCTCGGTTTGGTTGCCTCTTCCGTGGCCCTGAGGGCGACACCTTCCCGGGAGGGGAAGACGCTCTGCTCTCAGATCGGTGCCCCCTCGAGGGGGCACCGTGCCTCGTCAGCCCTCGATCGTGAAGGTGGTGCCGTCGAAGGTGCCTTCGAGGGCTACTGCAGAGTCGGTCCAACTCAGGCCCTGGTCGGAACTCATTTCGATGAGCGAGAGATCGCCGGCCACCGGCAGCGATTCGCCACCGCACTGGGGCGGGTACGACTCGAGGATCAGGTCACACAGTTCGGCATTGCCGTCGGCGTCGACGAAGAGGAAGCCCTGGACCACGAAGCTGCCATCGATCGTGCCTGCCGCCAGCACCTGGCTGGGGCTCAGCGAGTCGGAAGGGGTGATCGGCTCGTCGGACGCGTCCGCCGGGGGAGTGTCGGCGTTCGGGTCACCGATGTCCTCGCAGTCGGGGTCTTCGGCCAGGCAGGCGCCGGCGACGTTCGGTTCATCGACGTCTGTCGGCAGGTCGGACCCGCCACCGCCCGCCTCACCGCCGCCGCAGGCGGCCAGTACGAGGGCGAGCATGCCGAGCAGCACGGTCGGTTTCCGCATCTTCGAGATCCTCCAAGATCGAGTGTGTCGATGGGACGTCGGCTACCGGCGTCAGGTTCCCGGGCGGAAGGTTGCCTTGCGGATGGTGCGGTCGGCGAAGGCGCGGTACAGCTCGGGGCCGTCACCCAGCGGCCGGTCAGGGTGGCTGATCACGACATCGGTCGGGATCTGGATGCCACCATTGGGCAGACCGGCCAAGATGTCGTCGAGGATGCTGCGAACCGGGGCGCGCCCTGCCCGGATCGTCAAGTTCTTGTCGTAGGCGGTCACCGGTCCGATGGCGAAATGCGGTTCGGTCTGCACAGCGATGATGGAAACGGTCGCTCCGATGTCGGCGATCCGGGCGGCGAGCTGCTGGGCCGACGGGGGTCCGGCAGCCTCGACCACCGCGGGGAACGTGTCTTCGACCTGGTCGGGTGCGAGGACGGTGGCGCCGAGATCCTCGGCGTGTCGGCGCCGTTCCTCGACCGGGTCGATGCCGACGATCCGTTCCACACCCTGGGCCCGGGCGGCGGCCACCGCACAGAGGCCGACCGCACCCAGCCCGACGATCGCCAGCGGCGCCCCCTGGTGGTCGGTGCGAGCGACGGCATGCCAGGCGGTGGGGAAGTTGTCGGAGAGGAGCAGGGCGGTGGCGTCGTCGATCTGGTCGGGGACCGGCACCAGAGTGCCGTCGGCGAGGGGCACTCGCAGTCGATCAGCTTGGGCGCCGTGCAGCGGCGGGGGATCACCCGACGGGTCGCCCCAGCCGAAAAGGCGACTCTGCCGGCAGCGGGAGGAGAGGCCGGCACGACAACGATCACAAGTTCCGCACGAGACGGTGAACGGCACGATGACTCGGTCACCCGGAACGACAGCGGATACCTCCTCGCCGACGGCCCGGACGATGCCCACCGCCTCGTGGCCGGGGACGACGCCAGTAGCGCAGGTTTCTCGGCCTTCGTAGGGGTGGAGGTCGGATCCGCAGAGGCCGGCAAGCACCACCTCGACGATGGCGTCGGTCGGCAGCTCGATGTGTGGGTCTGCCAGGTCGGCGAGACGGACCTTGTGGCGGCCTTCGAAGATCAGCCCGTGCATCCCCGGGAACCTACCGGAGCCCCGTCGAACCGACGCGCGAAACCGTCCTATACGACGCACCCAATCGTGTGTTCGGATCCTCGTCCCCCCGGTCAATCCGTGGCAGGCTCAGAGGTGCCGCGCTGCCAGGAGTCGTAGAGGGCGGAGTAGATGCCGTCGGTCGCCACCAGGTCAGCATGAGGTCCGTCCTGGACCAGGCGAGCCTCGTCGAAGACCAGCACCCGGTCGGCGGACTCGGCCGTCGACAGGCGGTGGGCGATGGTCACCACCGTCCGACCCTCGGTGATCTTGTTGAGCGCCCGGCTGATCCGCACCTCCGTCGACGGATCCACCGCCGACGTCGCCTCGTCCAACACCAACAACTCCGGATCGGCGATCGCCGCCCGCACCAGCGTCACCAGCTGCCGTTCACCCACCGACAGCGACCCGCCCCTTTCTCCCACCTGGGTATGCAGACCCTGGGAGAGCTCGGACAGCCATTCGGTGAGGCCCAGCTCCCGGAACACGTCGAGGATGTCGTCGTCGGTGGCGTCGGGACGCCCCATCCGCACGTTGTCGGCGATCGTCCCCCGGAACAGCATCCCGTCCTGAGGCACCATCACGACCCGGTCCCGCAACGAACGGAACCGCACCAATTTGAGGTCCACCCCACCGACCAGCACCTTGCCTTCCGATGGGTCCATCAGTCGGGTCAAGAGCTTGGCGAAAGTGGTCTTGCCCGACCCTGTTTCGCCGACGATCGCCACCCGGGAATTCGGTTCGATCGAAACCGTCACGTCCAGCAGCGCCGGGGTGCCGGTGGCATCCGCTGCTGCCTCCCCCGCCTTCGGATAACGGAACGAAACCCCGAAGAAGTCGACCCCCAGTGGTCGGTCGGGAAGATCGATCCCGTCGTCGCCCGGGTCGGCGACGTCTGGGGGAATCTCCAACACGTCCAGAACCCGGCGCCATCCGGCCACCGCGGTCTGCGCCTCGTTCACCGCCTCACCCAGCATCTGCACCGGCTGAACGAACAGTTGGATCAGGAACAAGAACGCAACCACCGTGCCCGGCGTGACCGTGCCGGCCACCGCCATCATCACCCCCACCACCAGCACCGCAGCCAGCACGATCGCCGACAGCAGCTCGCCGGTGCCGGAGAACGACGACGACAGCACCCCGGCCTTCACCGCATGCGAGCGGTGGTCCTCGATGGCGTCTGCCAACCGGCGACGGGTGTGGTCTTCGATGCCGTAAGCGCGGATCACCGGGGCTCCCACCACCACTTCGGCCAAGGTGCCGAGCAGACGGCCGATCTTCTCCCGCACCAGCAGATAGGCGGCGTCCAGTCGAGTCTGGAACCAGCGCATCGTGTAGACGATGAGAGGGAGGATCACCGCCACCACCAAACCCAGCTGCCAGGAGTAGACGAACATGGCGAGCAAGGCGAGAGACGCCTGGAACACGCTGATCATCAGCATCAGGCCGGCGAACTGCATGAAGCGGCTGATCTGGTCGACGTCGGAGGTGACCCGGGACACCAGCACCCCCCGATGTTCAGACGCCTGATGCAGCATCGACAGGTCGTGGATGTGTCGGAACGCCTGGATGCGCAGACCCGACAGGGCGGTCTCGGACACGTCGGCCAACCGGATGTGCATCAGCGACGTACAGCCTGCAGTCACCGCCACCGCCACCAACGCCACCAAGGTGGCCGTGAGCACGAACTGGAGATCGACTCCGCCGGGCGTGAGCCCCCGGTCCAGCACCTGCTGGATCGCCACCGGGACGATGATCCGGCCGGCGGTCGCCACCAAACCGAGCAGCAGGGTGACCGGCAGACCACGTTTGAGGACCGGCGACAGCTCGATCCCCCGTTTGATCGTTGCCAGGGCGCTCCGGTCGTTGGCCCTCATGCCATCTCCTCGGCGTTGTAGGCGTCGATCAGGTCGGCATAGGCGGGCAGCGAGGCGTACAGCTGCTCGTGGGCTCCTTTCCCCACCACCCGGCCGTCCTGAACGAACAGCACCGTGTCGGCCAGCAGGATCGACGACCGTCGGTAGGCGACGATGACCACCGTCGTATTCAGGCCGGACAGTCCTTCCAGGATGGCTCCCTCCACCGCCGGGTCCACCGCCGAGGTGGCGTCGTCCAGCACCAGCAGGCGCGGTTTGCGCACGATGGCTCGAGCCAGGGCGATGCGCTGACGCTGGCCGCCCGACAATGACGCACCCCGTTCCCCCACCCTGGTGTCCAAACCGTCGGGGAGCTGGCGGACGAACTCGGTGGCCTGCGCCAGATCGAGTGCCGCCCACACCTCGTCGTCCGAGGCACCCGTGTCGAGGGCGACGTTGGCCCGGACCGTGTCGTCGAACAGGAACGCCTCTTGGAATACGAGCGCAGTCGACTGGGACAGGTCGGTGCGGCTCAGC
>JBKHXZ010000043.1:0-3496 GCA_046565785.1 Acidimicrobiia bacterium | reverse complement strand
ATCTTCTCCCGGGTGGTGATCGCCTCCCGAGTGTCGCTGCAGGTGGGAGTCATCTCGGTGGGTCTCGCCATGGCGATCGGGGTTCCGATCGGGCTCGTCGCCGGCTACTACGGCAAGACGATCGACTCGATCCTGATGCGGATGATGGACGTCTTGTTCTCGTTCCCGGCGATCCTGCTGGCCATCGCCATCCTCGCCGCCCTCGGGTCGGGCATCACCAACGCCATGGTGGCCATCGGCATCGTCTACACCCCGATCTTCGCCCGCATCACCCGCGGCTCGGTGCTGAGTGTGAAAGAGTCGGTGTTCGTCACCGCCGCCCGATCGTTGGGTGCGACCGATTTCCGCATCATCGGTACCCACATCCTCCCCAACGTGCTGGCACCGATCATCGTCCAGACATCCCTCTCGCTCGCCTTCGCCATCCTCGCCGAGGCGGCCCTGTCGTTCCTGGGACTCGGGGTGCAGCCTCCGGACCCGGCCTGGGGGCGGATGCTCGCCGACGGTCGCGGCTTCTTCCAGGACGCCTGGTGGATGGCAGTCTTCCCGGGACTGGCGATCCTCCTCACGGTGATGTCGTTCAACTTCCTGGGCGACGGCCTGCGTGACGCCCTCGACCCCCAGCAGCGTTCGGTGATCGAGTCCCGGGGCACCGAATGAGCGATCCAGTCCTGCAAGTCGACGATCTGCGAATCGAGTTCGGCACCCGTACCGGCACCGCCCAGGTGGTGAACGGGCTCTCGTACCACGTCGATCGGGGGGAAACCCTCGCCATCGTCGGCGAATCCGGGTCAGGCAAGTCGGTATCGGCCCTGGCGCTCCTCCAACTGCTCCCCACCCCGCCGGCGAGGGTTTCCGGCAGGGCGACGTTCGCCGGCGCGAACCTGCTGACGATGAACGACCGGGACATCCGGCGGGTGCGTGGCAACCAGATCGCCATGATCTTCCAAGATCCGATGACCTCACTCAATCCGGTCCGGACCATCGGAACCCAACTCATCGAGCCGATCGAACTGCACCTCGGACTGAAAGGCAGCGCGGCCCGCGAACGGGCGATCGACCTCCTCGCCACCGTGGGGATCCCGTCGCCCGAGCGGCGCATCGACGACTACCCCCACCAGTTCTCCGGGGGAATGCGCCAGCGGGTGATGATCGCCATGGGCATCTCGTGCGAACCGGATCTCCTCATCGCCGACGAGGCCACCACCGCGCTGGACGTCACCACCCAGGCGCAGATCGTCGAGGAGATGGAAGCGCTGCAAGACCGCCTCGGCATGGCCCTCATCTGGATCACCCACGACCTGGGCGTAGTGGCCGGGATCGCCGATCGGGTGATGGTGCTCTACGGGGGTCGGATCATGGAAGAAGCCGCGGTCGACGATCTCTACCGCCGGCGCCGCCATCCCTACACCCGGGGCCTGCTGGACAGCCTTCCCACCCCCGGCGTCGACCGGCCCGAGCGCTTGTACGCGATCCCCGGCCTCCCCCCGGATCCTGCTCGCATGCCGCCGGGCTGCCCGTTCGCCCCACGCTGCGAGCACGCCGTCCAGCAGTGTCGGGAGGACCGCCCCGAGTATCGCTTCCCGGTTCCCGAACACCGTGTCGCCTGTCATTTCGACCCGGAGGACCTGTATGTCTGAACCTCTACTCAAGGTCGAGGGTTTGAAGGTTCACTTCCCCGTGTATGGATCCGGCGTCCTCAGGCGTCAGACCGGGACGGTGAAAGCAGTGGACGGTGTCGACTTCGAGATCTCCCGCGGTGAGACGCTCGGGCTGGTGGGCGAATCCGGTTGCGGCAAGAGCACCACCGGCCTGTCGCTGCTCCGGCTGGTCGAACCTACGGCCGGGTCGGTGGTCTTCGACGGCGAAGATCTGCGCGCACTCGACAGGACTTCGATGCGCAAGATGCGGCGACGAATGGCGATGATCTTCCAGGATCCGTTCGCCTCCCTCGACCCCAGGATGTCGGTGTCGGACATCGTGTCCGAACCGATCGTGATCCACGGACTGGCCTCCTCGCGGGCCGCCCGCGACCGCAGGGTCGCCGAACTGATGGAAATGGTCGGCCTCAACCCGGACTACCGCAACCGCTACCCCCACGAGTTCTCCGGAGGGCAGCGCCAGCGAGTTGGGATCGCCCGGGCGCTTGCCACCGAACCGGACTTCATCGTCTGTGACGAGCCGATCGCAGCGCTGGATGTGTCCATCCAGGCACAGATCATGAACCTGATGGAAGAACTGCAGGACGAACTGGGCCTCACCTATCTGTTCATCGCCCACGATCTGTCGGCGGTCGAACACTTCTCCGACCGGATCGCCGTCATGTACCTCGGAAGGATCGTCGAGACGGCCACCCGTCGTGATCTCGCCGTCCACCCACGTCATCCGTACACCGAGGCGCTGCTCTCGGCGGTTCCCGTTCCCGATCCCGAGATCGAACGCCGGCGAACCCGGATCCTGTTGGAAGGCGACGTCCCCTCCCCGCTCGACCCGCCCAGCGGGTGCCGATTCCACACCCGCTGTCGATACGCGTTCGAACCGTGCCCGACCGAGGTTCCCGGCCTCGTCGACACCGGCGGCGCCCACGTCGTCGCCTGCCACCTCGACGGCGGCACCGGACTCACCGCAGACAATCGCTGACCGACCCCCTACGCTCCCCCGCCGATGACGTACTCGGTGGTGATGCGAGACCCGGATTCCGGCGCCTACGGCGTGGCGGTCCAGTCGCACTGGTTCAACGTCGGCCGCACCGCCCCATGGGTTCGCTTCGGAGTGGGCGCGGTCGCCACCCAGGCCCTCACCGACCCTTCATACGGCTGGCGAGGTCTCGACCTGCTCGCCGGCGGGGCCGGCCCCGACGACGCCCTCGCCGCCATGGTCGCCCAGGACGGCGACGCTTCCCGTCGTCAGGTTGCGATTCTCGCCGCAGACGGACGGCTGGCGGTCCACACCGGAAGCGACTGCATCGCCCATGCGCATCACGCCATCGGGGACGGATGGGCCGTCCTCGGCAACCTGCTGGCGAACGATCGGGTGATACCCGAGATGGCGGCGGCATTGGCGGTCGCCACCGGCACCCTGGCCGAACGCATGGTGACCGTGCTGGAAGCAGGCGAGTTGGCCGGCGGAGACCTGCGCGGCAGACAGTCCGCCGCCCTGCGGGTGGTGCCGTCTGCCGCGGAACTGGCTGCCGGATACGAGGCCGGCATCGACATCAGTGTGCCCGACCACCCGGAACCGATCGAAGAGTTACGCAGACTGGTAGAGGTCGATCGGGCGTATCGGGCGTTGCGTCGCGGTCAGACTGCGTTGGCCGAAGGCGACGAGCGGCTCGCCCGGGAGCAGCTCACCGTGGCCGGATCCCTCCGCCACGGCGTTGAAGTCGACTTCTGGGCGGCGATGGAGTGGGAGAAGCTGGGAGAGCCTGAGGTGGCGGACCGGTTGATGTGGAAGGCGGTCGAGCAGCAACCGACGTTCGCCGTGCTGCTCGACCGTC
>JBKHXZ010000042.1:0-2570 GCA_046565785.1 Acidimicrobiia bacterium | reverse complement strand
CTCAACCGACAGTTCGTACCGGCCTCGCGTCACTTGGAGACGGCCGACCTTCACCCGGCCGGACATTCGCTCGCTCTGAATGCTCGGGGTGGAGCGTTCACGATGCCGCTGTGGGAGGGGGCGCCTCGGCGTCACGGTGAGATCTCCCGGTCTCGGAGGAGGTTGACGAGTTGGCTTCCTGACGGAGACCGAATCGTGTCTGTCACCGATCAGACCGGGGAGGATGCGCTCGTCGTGGAACGGGCGGACGGCACCGGCGAGGCCTCGCTGGTGGAAGGGGACTTCGGTCGCATCCGGTCGATCGACCCGGCTCCGAAGGGCGCATCCCGGGTGGCCGTCACCAACCACCGCCACGAGGTGATCCTGGTCGATCTCACCAGAGGGTCGACGCGGGTGGTCCACCGCAGCCCCCACACCTGGATCGCCGGTACTGCTTGGAGTCCGGATGGGCGCTGGCTCGCTTTTTCGGCTGCGGTGACGCGACTCACCGCCACCCTCCACCTCCACGACACCTCCAACCGGAAGGTCCACCAACTGGGGGAGCCGCGCTTCCGGGATACCGCGCCGGCCTTCGACCCGTCGGGTCGGTACCTGGCGTTCGTCTCCGCCAGGGTGTTCGATCCCGTTGCAGACGGACACTTCCACGATCATGGCTTCCCTCGAGCGGCGGTGCCGATGGTGATCCCTCTGGACGCCGCCGACGCCTCTCCCTTTGCAGTCGAGAGTCGAATTCCCAAGCCCCCGGGTGCGAACAACGGGGACAAGCAGGCGCCGGAGCCGGCCGAGATCGACCCGGCCGGACTGATCGACCGTGCCCAGGTCGTGCCCGTCGCTCCCGGGCGGATCAGTCATCTCCGCTTCGGCGCCGGGCGGCTGTTCTGGGTGTCGCAGCCGTTGACCGGTTCCCGCCCGGTCTCGTGGGCCCCTTCGGAACCGCCCAAGGGCACACTGCTGGCGTGGGACTTCGGTTCGGACAAGTCAGAGCAGATCGCAGAAGGAGTGACCGCGGTCACCACATCGGCAGACGGCAAGGTCGTCGGCATCTTTTCGGACAAGAAGCTGCGGGTTGTGCCGGTCGCATGGAAGGACGATAAACCCGGCAAGGACGCACCTGGTCGGGAGTCGGGCTGGGTGGATGTCGACAGGATACGCGTCGAGGTGCATCGCACCGCAGAGTGGAAACAGATGTATTCGGAGGCGTGGCGCCTCCAACGTGACCTCTACTGGTTCGAGTCGATGGGCGGGGTCGACTGGAAGGCGATCCACGATCGCTATCTGGCGCTGGTCGACCGGGTGGGCTCTCGGGCCGAATTCTCCGATTTGCTGTGGGAGATGCAGGGGGAACTCGGAACCTCCCACGCCTATGAGATGGGTGGGGCATACCGGCCGGAACCCAAAGTGACGCTCGGCCGCCTCGGAGTCGACCTCGAGTGGAGCCGCGGGGCATGGCGGGTTTCGTCCATCCCGCGCGGTGACCATTGGGATCCCGGAGCCTCATCGCCGCTTCGCCGACCGGGGGTCGACGTATGGGTGGGAGATCGGATCCTCGAAGTGAACGGTCTGGCGCTGAGTCGCGACACCGATGTCGGCCAGGCTCTGGTCGACCAAGGGGGAAGAGCGGTGACGGTCACCGTCGCCCGCGGACGCTCCAAACCCCGGTCTCTGGTGGTCAAGACGTTGGCAGACGAGACGATGCTGCGGTATCGAGACTGG
Source organism: Acidimicrobiia bacterium (assembly GCA_046565785.1). Lineage (GTDB taxonomy): Bacteria > Actinomycetota > Acidimicrobiia > Spongiisociales > ZC4RG35 > DATHWB01. The sequence goes on along the minus strand of JBKHXZ010000042.1, from coordinate 857 downwards.
GTGGAGACCAACCGTGCTGCGGTGAGGGAGGCAACGGACGGGCGGGCCGGTTACATCCACATCCCCGACATGATGGGGTGGGGGTATGCGGAGTTCAACCGATCGTGGCTGTCGGAACTCGAACGGGATGGCTTGGTGGTCGACGTCAGGTTCAATCGGGGAGGCAACGTGAGTCAGCTCCTGCTGCAGCGCCTGTTGCGGCGCCGGCTCGGATATCGGGTGACCCGCTGGACCGAGCCGAGCGGATTCCCCTACGAATCACCCACCGGTCCGATGGTGTGCCTCACCAACGAGTTGGCCGGTTCCGACGGCGACATCTTCTCGCATTCGTTCAAGATGCACGGTCTCGGTCCTCTGATCGGAACCAGGACGTGGGGAGGGGTGGTTGGGATCTGGCCCCAGCAGTCGCTGGTGGACGGGACCGTCACCACTCAGCCGCAATTCGGCACCTGGTTCGCCGATGTCGGTTATGGCGTGGAGAACTACGGAACGGACCCGGACATCGAGGTGGTGATCAGACCGCAGGATCATGCGGCCGGGCGTGATCCACAGTTGGAACGAGGGATCACCGAGCTGCTTGCCCGCATCCAGGCCGCCGAACCTCTCCGCCCGGACTTCGGCCCAGAGCCTTCGGTCGCACCCCCCACCCTGGACTGAACCAGCGAAGAGTTGAGGATGATCTCCTCCTGGTTGTCCCCCCAGGAGCGTCGAGGCGACGTTGGCGGAGAGGTCCGCCTCTGGCGGGCCAGGGGGGCGGTCGGTGCACGGTCGACCTGTTGGTTCACCGTTGTTCGGGGACGGCCCCCCTCCGCCTCGCCTGGCGGCTCGGCTGTCTCCTCCAGGGGGCTTCGCCCCGG
>JBKHXZ010000041.1:0-2984 GCA_046565785.1 Acidimicrobiia bacterium | reverse complement strand
GATCGCATTCGACGCGGGATAGTTCCAAGCGTGCAGGAGTCGTGTCGGTACATGTCGGTGGTCGACAACGCTGAGTACGGTCGCCCACGGAACGTGGCGCATATCCGACACCAACAAGGCCACTCCTAACAGTTACGTCGGGCTAGGCACGTTGCGCAATGGTTGCGGTTGCGATATGGTTGCGACAGGAGGTGTTCGATGCCTGACCTGGCTGCACTCGCCCCGCACGATCTGGCAGCCATGCTGCTCGAAAACCACGACAGCGCATGGATCGCCGATCTCGCGGACGAGCTGGATCGTCGGCTCCGGGGTCGTGAGTTGGAACGGGTACTGCGTGTCTGGGACGTTTCCCGCACCGAACTGGGTCATCTGCTCGGGGTATCCCGCCAGGCTCTCTCCAAATGGATCAGCGACGGGGTTCCACCCGAGAGGATGACCCAGGTGGCCGATCTGGCAGCCATCACCGACCTCCTCACCCGGTACTTGAAGCGAGACCGGATTCCCGCCGTGGTACGCCGCCCCGCCGCCAACCTGGGAGGTCGAAGCCTGATCGAGCTGGTTCGGACCGGCCGGTCGGCTGAGGCCGTCGCTCTCACCAGGCGGATGTTCACCTTCGCCGATGCTCACGGATGAAATCCGAAACCCTTGCCGACGGTCACCACTGGTACCGGATCTGTGAAGCATCATGGGTCGACCCCCTCGACCCCACCTTCGCCCAGGCAGCGGGAGGACGGTGGAATCCGCCGGAATCGTGGCCGACCCTCTATCTGAACGAGGACCTGGTCACCGCCCGCCTGAACCTGGACGCGTTCATCGCCGGATGGCCATACGAACCCGAAGACCTCAAAGACGACACCGGGCCCCACCTGGCGGTCGCCACGTTGCCCCGCAATCAAACCGTCGCCGACGTCCACACACCTGGCGGTGTGAAAGCCGTTGGACTACCAGCGACCTATCCGACGGATGCTCGCGGTCGCCTTGTGCCGCACGGCCCGTGTCAGGCGATCGGCGCGACAGTCAAGCAGGCCGGTCTCCGAGGTGTGCGATGCAGATCGGCCCAAGCCCGGAGTGGCGCCGGCCGGGAACTCGCCTGGTTCCCGGCCACCTCACGCAGTCGCGCCCATCTGATCGAGCGCATGCCCTACATCGAGTGGTTCTGGGGCTGACTGCGAAAGAACGAAGGGATCCGAGTGGCGTCCAGCGAGACTGGGCCCGATGTACACGATCCACGCCACCGAGAAGCTGCTCGACCGGGTCCGCCAACCGATCGGAACGCCGGTGAACCAGCCATCCACGGCCCTCGGGAACTGGTATGCGACAGGAATCTTCTGGAAGCCGCAGGTCGCCCTGTTCGTGAACGAAGCCACACTCCTGCCCGTTCTGGTGCCGCTCGCGCCAGCGGCCAAGCTGGCTGAGCGGTTTCCCGAACAACTAGGCCGGGTACTGGATCGGCTGGGTACCCCGCCGGAGTTCGTCTTCTCCGAGGTGGGAGCGATGACGACAGCGGTGTACGCCAAGACTGCCAATCGCAGCGTGGTCGGCAGCATGGTGGATTTCGAGTTCCTGGCAGGTGTGTACAGGAACCATGAGAGCGATCTGGTGAAGCTGTCGGCCCGGTTGGCAGGTGTGCCCTGCGCTCCGCTGCGCAACCGAGGGAGCTTTCCTGATCGAGCACTCGCCGCGGTCGTCACCGAAACGCTCGGAGATGTCTGAGGGTCACTACACGACGTACCTCGGGGACGGTGCTGATGAGTCACAGGGCCCCTTCGCGCCATTGCTGACGGACTCAAGAATGTTGTCAGGTTGCCGACGGGAGATGCATGGCATCCCGACGCACCCACACGACGGCTCGCGCCCGGTCGCTGACAGTTCTGTGTCTGATGATGCTTACTGCTTGCACGGGCACCGCATCGACCCCAGCCTCAACAACCTCGACGACGGCCGCCACCTCGCCTTCAGCGGTCACGCCGGTCGCCGCGGACCCCCTCACGGTGGGTACAGCCGGAAACGGCGGGGCGCAAGCGGAGGTGATGGTCGAGGTGGCGTCGTTGGTGCCCGAGGGAGGGGTGGCCAACGTCGCGGTCTGGATGACTGCCGAGTTCGTCATGCGAACCACTGAGCGACAAGTAGACCTTTCCGAGCAGGTGCGGATCCGGGTGGAAATGGTCCCGAAGGGAGCTGATCTGCGACGGATTCCGTTCACCTCCCGGGATACGGTCGTGGTGGACGCCGGCGACGGACCCCTACCGTACTTCACCTGCCTCGAAGTTCCGGTCAGCTCCCTCTATCCGACCGGGACGGTGCTGGCGTTACATCCTTTCGATGCTCAGCGATCACTGGGCAACGTCGCCTATCAACCGTTCGACCACGTCGAGCCACCAGAAATCGAAGTTGTCGAACCGGCGATGGCCGGCGAACCGGCGTGTACGTCCGACGAACTCGAGCAGGGCGCGATCGAGCTTCGTGCCGATGCAAAGGCGGAGTCTCCGGATCGTCAGACGGCAGGAAACCGTCAGGTCGCCGAAGCCCTCCAACTCTTCAGCCGACCTCTCGGCCGCTCCGGTGCCGACCGTCCCGACCAGCTGGGCGGACACCGCTTCAAAGTCGTGTACATCACCGCGGCCGATGGTCCGGACTACCGCCGGGACGAGAACGGTGAGATCGCCGAGGCAGTGTTCTGGCTGAACCACACGTTCGCACAACAGAACGGCGGGTTCGGACTGCGATTCGACACCTACGAGGGTGCTCTCGACGTTCAGCACGTACAACTCGACGCCACACTCGCCGAATTGCCGTCGATCTTCTCCACGCCGGCATCGTCGAATGGAGGCGATCGTCAACGCGCGACCCGCGTGCTCGGTGAAAACGGCATACCCGTCGAGCCTCTGCCGGTGCAGAGTGGAGGGATCCACAACACGGGCGGCGATGTCGCCTATCTCCTCGTCGTGGAGGGGTCACGAGGTGACTACTTCGGGACGGCCACC
>JBKHXZ010000040.1:0-2213 GCA_046565785.1 Acidimicrobiia bacterium | reverse complement strand
AATCACCGGCGTGAGATCGTGGAAGCCCGATCGCACGCCGTGGGTCGTCATCATCTCCAGTTCTTTGTCCCGGGTCGGATATCCGATCCGCACCCGCATCGTGAACCGGTCCAATTGCGCCTCAGGAAGGGGATAGGTGCCTTCGTGTTCGAGTGGGTTCTGGGGAGCGACCACCATGAACGGCGCCACGAGTTCACGTGTCACGCCGTCCGATGTGACTTGCCGCTCTTCCATGGCCTCCAAGAGCGCCGCCTGGGTCTTGGGGCTGGCCCGGTTGATCTCGTCACCGACGACGATGTTGGCGAAGATGGCGCCCGGCTTGAACACGAACTCGGACGCCTGGCGGTCCCAGACACTCACCCCGGTCACATCCGACGGGAGCAGGTCGGGAGTGAACTGGATGCGGTGGAAAGTGCAGTCGATGCTGCGGGCGATCGACTTGGCGAGCATCGTCTTCCCCACACCGGGGACGTCTTCGATGAGCACATGGCCTTCGGCGAAGAGGGCGGCGAGAACGAGTTCGATCACGTCTCGTTTTCCCTGGATCACCGTCTCGACGTTGGTGGCAACCTCGTCGAAGCGATGTGCGAACCACTCCACGCGTTCGTCTTCGACGGGTGTCTCGACGGAGGTCAAGGTGGATCTCTCCCCGATTGTGGACGTCACGGCACTCTACCCCTGGTCAGACTCAAGCCCTCGGGTAGCCTTATGACCAGGGAGTGAAACACATGTCGCCGACGTATGTCGGCGACACGAACAGGTGGGCGACACGTGGGGCAACGCAACCAGGACCGGTCGACGCGGTCACGAGGAGTATCGGAGACGATCCGGCTGCTACGCAGCGCGGTCAGAACCGGGTGGGCACACACCCGTCGCGGGTGGTGGCGCCGCCCCCCTTTTCTCCCGCTTCCGAACCGGACCCATCTCCAGTGGCGGAGGGTCACGGCGTACGGGACGGATCGGCCCGTGGACAGAGCGGATCTCCGGCTCTTTCTCTTGTGGGCGGAACGGCAGAGAAAGGCGAGAGCGTGATCGGGCTCGAAGACCGGCTGCGGCGGGTACAGGGCATCGCCGACCTGACCGTGGAACTCGGCGAGGGAGGACTCGAGTCGATCCGAGTCAAGATCGACGAGGGCACCGATGAAGCGGCTGTCCTCGAGGAAATCCGTCGAATTCTCGTGGCATACGGGCTGCGTTCGCGCCGCAACGATCGGCCGCTGGTGGATGCCACAGGGGCCCGCACCGTCGGTGAGGCCGAGGGCCCGCTTCGTCCCCGGATCACCGTCGGGCCCCGCGGCGAAGGCCTGTACGTGCGGCTGACCCAGGGTGAGCGCATCGTCGAACGCACCGGTGATCGGTCTCCGGTCGGCGTCGCCGAGGCAATGATCAAGGCGGTGGCGGAATGGCGGGGAGTGGGGGTACCTGAGCGGATCGCGCTGGCCTTGGACGAACTCGACGGAACCCCGGTGGTCACGATGTTGGGCCGCCGGGACGGGCACACCGCGGTCGCAGCCGCATCCTGTGCGGTGTCGTTGGCCGGCGGTATGTACCAGGCCGCGGTGGGGGTGCTGACGGAACTCGAACCCGTGACGGGCATGGAGACAGTGACCGGGTAACCTGCCGAAGGCGTGTCACGGGCCCTCGTACTCAACGCTTCGTACGAGCCACTTTCGGTGGTCAGTGCCCGACGCGCGGTCATCCTCGTCGTTCACGGCAAGGCGGTGTCGGTGGCCGATCGGGACGACGAGTGGCATGCCGAGAGGGTGGCGGTGAAGGTTCCGTCGGTCGTCAAGCTGACCACGTTCGTCAACGTTCCCTACGTGCGCACCGTTCCAGTGACACGGCGGGCGGTCTTCGGTCGGGACGACTACCGCTGTCAGTACTGCCCGGGCGAAGCCGAGAGCATCGACCATGTCGTTCCGCGTTCTCGCGGCGGCCAGCACGTGTGGGAGAACGTGGTGGCCTCCTGCCGACGCTGCAACGTCCGGAAAGGGAACCGGACACCAGTCGAGGCGGGCATGCCTCTGGCGCGGGATCCTCGTGCTCCCAAGCGATACGGGTGGATCTACGCCTCCACCGGCTTCGCTGTCGACCCCAGCTGGCGGCCCTACCTCCAGACAGCTTGAGGCTGGGCAGGGAGTTCCCTGCCCAGCCTCGAGCGATTTCTCCCCCCGAATGCGACGTTTGGGGGAGTGGCCGAGCGAAGCGAGGCC
>JBKHXZ010000039.1:0-18779 GCA_046565785.1 Acidimicrobiia bacterium | reverse complement strand
GGTGATCGGGTACGAGCCATCGGCGTCCGATCCACCGACAGCTCGCTGATGGCTGCGCTCGGAGATGCCGGCGCGGAAGACTCAGCGGACCGGGGTTCAACTCCCCGCACCTCCACACCAGGGGTATTTGGAAAATACCCCTTATCCCGTTTGGGAAATACGGGCTCACAAGCCCGAAACATGAGAAACACCCTCGCCGGCAACGGCGAGGGTGTTTCTCATTGGGTGGGAGACCGGATCAGGGAAGGGTGGGGGCCGGGCCGGCTGATCGGATGGCGGGGATGTGGGCCGCCAGTCATTGCTTCCGCTCGCGAGCCTGGTACCATAACTTCCAGAAAGTTGGATACTAACGACGATAACATCCATAAAAACGGAGGTTATAAGGAGATTGCGATGGGTTCGAAAACCACTCCGAGACCAGTCACCCGGGCGCTCAGCCAAATTGGTGACGACCTGCGCACCTGGCGACTGCTGCAGCGGCTGACCGCCGAGCAGGTGGCCGACCGAGCCGGTGTGAACGTGAAGACTGTGTCGAGTCTCGAGAATGGCCACGGGGCAAACCTTGAGAACACCCTGCGCGTGCTCCGTGTACTCGGCCTCCTTGACAGGGTCCGCGAGGCGCTCGATCCGTACGAGTCGGACGTCGGGCGCCTGCGTGCCGATGAATCCCTGCCGGAACGCATCCGACACAGCACAGGGCGGACGTAGATGGGTCGGGTGGAGGTTTGGGTTGCGATCGCGGGTGTGGATGTCCGAGCCGGAACGCTGTATGCGCATCGCAGGCGCGAAGCGGAATCAGCCACGTTCCAGTATGAGGAGTCCTACCTTGCCCTCCCTGAGGCGTATGCCCTGGACCCGATGCTGCCCCTCAGAGCAGGGCCGTTTCACACTCCCACGACCCACGGCATGTTCAATGCCTTCCGCGATAGCGCGCCGGACCGTTGGGGACGCGAACTGATCAAGCAACGAGAACGAAGAACTGCGGAAAGCGAAGGTCGCACACCCCGGATGCTGACGGAGGTCGAGTTCCTGCTCGGTGTCCGCGACGACCTGCGGCAGGGCGCAGTCCGATTCCGCCCACAGAACCAGGAAGAGTTCGCATCCGCCGACCCATCCGGAGTGCCAGCAATGACCGATCTTCCCGACCTGCTGGACGCCTCGAATCGGATCGAACGAGACGATGCGGTCCAAGAGGACCTGCTTCGCATGATCCGGGCGGGAAGCTCTTTGGGCGGAACTCGCCCAAAAGTGCACATACGAACCCAACAAGGGACCATTGCGATTGCAAAGTTTCCGGCGCCCGCCGCCGACCGGTGGAACGTCATGACCTGGGAGAAGGTCGCACTCGACCTGGCTGCGGAAGCAGGAATCGCGGTACCACAGTCGCACCTTGTCGAAGTAGGAGAGCACCGTGTCCTCATCGTCGAGCGCTTCGACCGGGACACGGAAGGGTCACGTATCGGCTACTGGAGCGGAGTAACCCTGCTCGAAACCCAAGAAGGGGAGGCTCGCAGTTACGTCGAACTGGCAGAACGCATCGAAGAGGAATCTCCTACGCCAACAGACGACTTGCAGCAGCTCTGGCGGCGCATCGCCTTCAACATCCTCATCGCCAACACCGACGATCACCTTCGCAACCACGCCTTCCTGAGAGATCCCCGAACAGGATGGAAACTGTCGCCAGCCTTCGACATGAACCCGAACCCTGAACCCGTGTACCGGAGAATGGCAACGGCCATCGACGACGGCGTCTTCGACGGTTCCCCTGCGGTATTGATCGAAGTTGCACCCTTCTACTTCCGTGTGACCGAAAACCAGGCACTGGAGGTACTACGCGAAGTCTCCGCCGTCGTAGACAGGTGGCAGGAATTCGCCGAAATACATGGGGCCGGCGGTGCGGAGATCGACATGATGCGCACAGCCTTCTCTAACCCAGCGAGCGAGCAGATCCGGTATTTGACTGACAGGTGACACCGCCCAAAGAGTGTGCAACTTCGCCGCTTAACGTGTGCAACTCCGAAAACCAGGGTCCGAACGGGCCAGTGACGCCAGACTCTCGGAATTTCCCAAATCCCCCACAACGGGGTCTCGGCAGAAATGCCGAGGTCTTCCGGCAGAAATAGCGAGAGCCCCGCACCGACCGGTGCGGGGCTCTCGTTTGTGGGTGGGCTCTGAATGATCGACACGGCCGTCCATCATTCAGGAACAGACGCAATCAACCGGCGGCGGTCAGCCACGACTGCTGCAGTAGCCCCGACCGGGAATGCGGCTGCTTTGAGAACCGGTGTTGGGGGCTGGTCCACGGATAGCCTCGATGCATGCAAAGGTGTATGCTGAAAGACATGCAGAGTACGAGTGTTCGCATCGACAAGGCAACCCACCACGAACTGAAGCGGCTAGCCGGTGAGCTTGGCGCCAGTGTGGGTGAGACGGTGGCAATCGCCGTGCGTCGACTCCGCCAGGACCGGATCGGTGAGGAACTCCGCGCAGCGCTGATCGAGGACGAAGTCGACTGGCTCGATGCTGACCTCGGGTGACGTCGTCGATCTGAACCTGGGGAGTCCCGAGGGAAAGGAGGCCGGGTTCCGTCATCCAGCAGTGGTGGTCACCGCACAGCGCATCCTGGACGCCGAACCCTCGGTGATTCAGATCGTTCCACTCACTTCAACCATCCGCACGTTTGGCTCGGAGGTCGCGGTCGAACCCGACGAGAGCAATGGACTCCAGCAGGTTTCGGCGGCGCAATGTCAACACATACGGGCGGTTTCGACCGGCCGGGTGGAGCAGGTTCGCGGGAATGTCGGACCCTCAGTCGTCGGACAGATCCGAGAGACCATCGCTCTCATCCTCGACATCGCCACCTGACTGGGCATCGTGCCGCGACTTCCGGCGACTGGGCTCGTGGTTGCTGTCTCCGTGTTGGCCGTCGGCGACTGCTGGGTGGTCGATGACGGCCGGGCCAAGCGGGCTGCTGGCCGACATTCCCCTCGCTTGCGTCGAGGGCGCAGCCGCGCCGGACAAGCGTTCGAGTGTCGCCGGCTGCGGCACGCTACTCACTCGATGTCGGTACTTTCGATGCCGTCCGGCGCCGGACCCGACATTTGGCGTTTGCTTTCGCAGGCAGGAGCCGGACGGGAACCCGTGGCCGATGGGGCGACGCTCGGTCACAGGTACCGAGGTGGATGACCGGAGGAGGCTCTCGCACGACGACTCGGCTGGCCAGGTACAAGGTCCTCATAGCGACGTGTCTCCTCGTCACCTCATGCGGAACCATGCCCGACGCCACGCAAACCACCACGTCCCTACCAGAAGCTACTTCGACTACGACCCTGCCCGATGTTCGCTGCGTGATGCCACCGGACACCGAGCTTGCAGCCAGGTCTGATCTTCAAGTGACGGTCGAGCCAAACCCGGTCTCGGCGGGTGCAGAAGTCACGCTCGCCGTTCAGCTCCAAAACAGCACCCCTCGCTCGAATCGTGTGAGCGGACCAACGGACCGGCGGCGGTGCCTCTGCAGAATCCCAACAGACATGGGCACTTTCGGATTTCTGCCGACACCCCACAACAGGGGTATTTGGAAAATACCTCAGAACCCGTTTGGGAAATACGGGCTCACAAGCCCGAAACATGAGAAACACCCTCACCGGCTGCGGTGAGGGTGTTCTTCATGGGATGGAAGACCGGATCCGGGAGGTCGAGGTGGCAGTGCCTGATTGCTCCAAAGTGCAGAAGTTGCACTATAGTGTAGATGGTGTCGTCGTTCGTACAGTCCCGAAGGTTCGGCGGAGTGGTGCCCACGCTTGATGCGGCCGTGTTAGAGGCACTCGACCGCAGTACCGCGCCTCTCAGCCTCACCGCGATTCACCGCCTCGCGGCGGAAGGCTCGCTCTCCGGTGTGCGTAAAACCCTCCAGCGTTTGGTCGAGACAGGTCTTGTTGACGCCGAAGGGACGCCGCCTCGATACTCCCTGAACCGCGACCACCTTGCGTACCCAGCGGTGCAAGGCCTCACCAGGATACGGCAACGTTTGCTGGAACGGATTTCGGAACACGTTCGGGAATGGGCGCGTCAGCCCCGCTTCGTTGGCGTTTTCGGTTCGGTTGCCAGAGGCGATGCGGTCATCGGCTCTGACGTCGATGTCCTGGTCGTAGGCGAGCCCACAGATGATGAGATTACCGAGTTGGTAGACGCTATCCGACGCTGGGTTGGAGCGGAAGCGCAGGTAGTAGCGCTCTCCCTCGAAGAACTCAGCGACGCGGTGTCCGCACGTGAGCCCATCATCGAAGAGTGGCGGACCCAGATGGTCAAGGTCGGCGGCACCGATGACCTCGAGAGGCTGATTCGATGAACCAACGGACCCGAATACAACGCTGCACGACCGCGGATGCGCGAACAAGGCTTGACCAGGCCCTGAACATGCTGGTTGTGGCCGAACTCGTATACGACGACCCAGGCGAAGCCGCGCTTCCAGGAGTGGCAGCAGCACTCGCTGTGCTGGCCGGTATCGCAGCGTCCGATGCCGCGTGCTGCGCAGCGTTGGGGGAACGCGCACGAGGGCAAGACCACAAAGAAGCGTTGAAGCTGCTCTCGGGGGTGCATCCGGGCGGGAAGCCCATGGCAGCCGACCTGAACCGACTCCTCGCAGCGAAGGACACTGTCCACTACGGAATGAAGTTGACTACCCGACAGACCACCGAAAGGCTCATCCGCGCTGCTCGTAAGCTGTGCGAACGCGCCGAGAAGGTAGTCGGGCCATGAGCCTGAGAGTGTGCAACTTCGCCGCTTGACCTGTGCAACCTCGAAAGCCAGCGTCGAAACCGTCCCGCGCTGATAGCCCGATCGCATTTCCCGAATTCCCCACAACACCAACGGGGTCTCGGCAGAAATACCGAGGTCTTCCGGCAGAATGAGGAGCGAGAGCCCCGCACACAGTGTGCGGGGCTCCTGTTTGTGTTGGACGGCATCTGGGTCGTGTCATGGACACGACCGGACGGGGTTTTCGTTGGCGATGCAAGCAGCGCCCGTTTCGCTTCGTGGGGTTTCGTTCTGGCGTCCTGACACTGTCCGGGTTCTGTCATCGGGCGACGACTCTCGGCCCAAGTGAGGCATGCTGTCCCCCGTATGGGTGTGCTGAAACGTGGTACTCGGTAGTGATGGGCGATGAGCAGCCGATCGAGGTGGCTGCACCTGTTGAGGGCCGGCAGGAGGGTGCTCCTGTTTTCGAGGGATTCTTTCGTCGGGAGTATTCGGCGCCACTTCGAAGGGCGGCCACATCGCAGATCGCGGCGTTGTGCAACATCGCCTCTTGACGTGTACAACCCTGAGAACCGGCTCCGAAACCGTCCCGCGCTGACAGCGGAGGCTATCGGAGCGTCGCAACGCGACTTTCTCCTCAACGGGTTCTCACTTCGCAGTCGAGACAGCCGCCGGGAGCGAGTCACCGATCTCTCTGGCATGTGCAAGAAACCGGCGAATCGTGTGAACGGACCCCGCGTCCTCACCTAGGAGTCGACACGATCCAATCCGTCCAGGATGAGGTCGAGGGCGAACTCGAAGCCGGGCCGCCGGACGGCTGACGAGTCGAGATGTTGGTGGATGTGATCCACCATGTCCGGGTATTCGTCAACCGGGAAGGACCGCAGATACGCCTGGGCCAGGTCGGCCAGTTCCTCCCCCTGATACGGGAAGTTGAGCTGCTGCAGGGTCGATCCGATCAGGAGGCTCTCGAGGATGTGATAGGCGTGGAAGACGACCTCGTCAGACAGTCTGCCCTTTCGGAGCATGCCCAGCAGCCAGTCGCCATACCGCAACTGGGATGGTCCGCCGCCACGCCGCGCCATCCACAGGCTGGTCGCCCACGGATGAGACATCAGGGTCTGACGAGCCGAGATTGCGCTGGCGCGAATCGCCGCCTTCCAATCCGAGATCTCGGGGAGGTCGATCTGAGCGAAGACGGCATCCAACATCCCGTCGAGGATCTCATCTTTGTTGGCGACGTGGTTGTAGAGCGACATGGCGGTCACGCCGAGCGCGCCGCCGATGTTCCGCATGCTGACCGCGTCGAGGCCTCCCGCATCGGCGAGTCCGACGGCGCTATCGATGATCCGGGTTCGGGAAAGTCGGTTAGGCGATTCGTCGTTGACAGCCATCTCGCAGCCAGTGTAACTTACGGCGTATGTATACAGCGTATATCGACTTGAGCAACAAGTGAGAGCCGCCATCCGCTCGCGGTACGGGCCGCCTCATCTGGTGAGGATCGAAGAAGTCAACGAGCCGATCGTTGCCGACGATCAGGTGCTGGTGCAGCTGCGGGCGGCATCGATCAATCGGGCGGACTGGTATTCGGTCACCGGCCGCCCGTTCGTCGCCCGACTCGGCACCGGTCTTCGAATCCCCAAGGACCCGAGGATCGGCGGCGACTTCGCAGGAACAGTCGAAGAGGTGGGCGCCTCGGTAACAGACTTTCGTCCAGGAGACGACGTCTTTGGCGGGAGGAGTGGCGCCTTCGCTGAGCGCCTCGTGGTACGCAACGCAGTGGTGACGAAGCCTCCAGGGATCAGCTTCGAACAAGCGGCGGCGATCCCAACTGCAGGCGTCACGGCATTGCAGGCACTCCGCGACCACGGCGGATTACAGGCGGGTCAACAAGTACTGGTGAACGGTGCATCGGGAGGTGTCGGTGTGTTCGCCGTCCAGATCGCCAAGGTGCTGGGCGGCGTCGTGACAGCGGTGTGCAGCACCGCCAATGTGGAGCAGGCCTCCCGTCTCGGCGCCGACGAGGTCGTCGACTACACCCGGGAGGACTTCACCGCTCGGGACGCCCGCTTCGATGTCGTGATCGATATCGCCGGCAGCCGGAAGTGGCGGGAGTTCAAGAAGGTGCTGGCGCCGACTGCACGGGTCGTGGTGGTCGGCGGTCCCAAGGACAACGCGGTCCTCGGTCCGCTGTTACACATCGCTGGGATACGGGTCGCCTCGATGTTGGGATCGCAGGCTTCGACCTTCTTCATCGCTGGTTTCAACCGAGCCGACCTCACCTTCCTGGGGAAGTTGGCGGAGTCAGGCGAACTGCAGGTGCCGATCGAAGCGACATACCCGTTCGAACGAGTGGCTGACGCACTGCGCCACATGGAAGGTCATGTGAGATCGAAAGTAGTTCTCACCTTCTGACATCCCGTTCGCGTATGGTGCCGCGATGGGCCGCAGAGTGCTTCGCGACCGCCTCCTCGGGATGACGGTCCTCGTTGCGGCAGTGATCGTGTTCGTGCTTCTGCTGCCGGTCTCCGGCCAGGACAGCGATCCGCCGGAGTGCTTCTCTGTATTCGGATATGTGGTGCCATGCGGTCTCGGACCCGACCAGCCCCACGGTGAGGGCTTCGCCATCGTCGGGGCGGTCGTTGCCGCCGGGCTGGTGCTGATCGGAAGCGCCGTCGTTCGTCGCCCACCCGAGGACTGACCCCGCTCGACCATTCGGCACATCGGTGTGGTTCAATCGGGACGTGGACGACCGAACCCCGTTCCTACAGGGTGGCCTCGAGTGGATCTACGGTGAGGATCCACCCGAGCGATGTCCGACCTGCGAGTTCGCCTGGGATCTCGACTTCGACGACACGCTGCGGGTCATTCGGGATGCTCCGGGTCAGATCGCCGGCCAGCTCGACGGCCGCGACGGGATGGTGCCCCAGCCTGACGGATCGTGGAACGCCACCGCATACGTGTGGCACCTGGCCGATCTGGCACGGGCATGGGCGGAACGGTGGATCCAGATCGCCGAGGAACCCGGATCGGAACTGGTCGGATTCGACCCCGACGACCTCGCCGACGCCCGCAACTATCGCCGGCTGCCCACCGCTCCCGGGCTGTGGTCGCTGCGGGAATCGGTACAGATGTTGCTCGACGCCACCGCCCGCCTCTCCGAATCCGCCGAGTTCGTCCACGGCGAATGGGGGCAGGGAACCGTACGGGACGCCATGCGCTGGCTGGCCCACGAGTTCCATCATCACGAACGCGACATCGGTGCCCGGGCGGTCTGACCTGTTCGCCAGGCAGCCGACCCAGCCCCCACTCTGAAACACAGATGCCCTTCTACCTGGATCGGCACGACACCGTAGGGGCGTCCCCGACGATCTGGCCCGCGCACATCTGGCCGATCGGGCCGTCCGGCAGGACCACGGGGTCAAGTTCCTGACCTACTGGTTCGACTACGGGGCCGGGCTGGCGAACTGTCTGTCGAAGCCCCAGACCCGGACGCAGTCAATCGAGCGTACGGCGCCGCCCACAGAAACCTGGCTGGACGGATGATCCCAGTGAAACAGGCCGAGGTTCTGGCGTTCCTCGGTTGCGGTGCGGAGTGTCAGCCCCCGGTCAGTGGGGATGGGTGTCCTCGCCGATGGCGGCACCCTCTCGCTTGTCGGCCTGCAGCGACGCCACGATCGTCACGGTCAGGATCACGGTGATCACGCTCAGGCTCACCCAGGTGGGGAAGTGGTACCACTCGGCGATGATCATCTTCACCCCGACGAAACCCAGGATGAACCCGAGCCCCAGGTTCAGGTAACGGAAGCGCCCGGCCATGCCGGCGAGCACGAAGTAGAGGGCGCGCAGGCCGAGGATGGCGAAGGCGTTGGACGAGAACACGATGAACGGTTCGCGGCTGACCGCCAGAATCGCCGGAATCGAGTCGACGGCGAACACCACGTCGGTCGACTCGATCAACACCAACACGGCGAACAGAGGAGTGGCCAGCAGCCGGCCCGACCGGCGGGTGAACAGTTTCTGACCGTCGTATTCGGTGGTCGACGGGATCACGCGCCGGAACAGCTTGAGCACCGGATTGTCCTCGGGGTGGATCTCGTGATCCGAATGCCGTGCGATGCGGATCGCAGTGAAAATGAGGAACGCCCCGAAGACGTACAGGATCCAATCGAACCGCTCGATCAACGCCACCCCGGCGAAAATGAACACCGCCCGCAGGACGAGGGCACCGAAGATGCCCCAGAACAGCACGCGGAACTGGAATTCGGGCGGTACGGCGAAGTAGCTGAGGATCACCGCCCACACGAAAACATTGTCGACGGACAGGCTCTTTTCGATGAGATAGCCCGCCAGATATTCCCCGGCGGCGTCGCCACCCTGCCACCACAGCATCACAAGGGTGAACGCCAGCCCGAGACCGATCCACACGGCCGACTCGATGGTTGCCTCTCGCATGCTGATGGCATGCGGCTTGCGGTGCACGATCAGGAGATCACCGAACAGCAGCACGGCGATCACCGCGATCAAAGTCGCCCACACCCAGCCGGGAACGTCGAAGGTGGCGAATTCGGCGGACGTGCTCTCGGCGGCGAGATACGTCAGGGAATGCATGAGTGGAACGAGCCTCTCCTCAGGAGGGGGACAATGTAGACAGTCTGGCCGGGTGTCGAATCAATCGACACATGCCACGAGATGATCGCAGCCCGACGATCTCACGACTGTGGAGGCCGTCGAACCGAGCCGCAGGCGGGGCCACCCCGTCAGTCCGCGGGTTCCCATCACGACGAGGTCAGGGGCGAGATCTCTCACGGCGTCCAGGATCACCTCGGTGGCGGATCCGGTTCGCACCCGGGAATCCACCGATGTCGCCACCGTGGCCAGACGCTCGGCGGTGGACTGCGCAGCGTGGGGATCGGCGCGACCGTCGTCCACCGCCAGGACATCGATGGTGCAATCGCCGATCCACGGGACCGATGCCAGGGCATCGACCGCACGTTGGGAGTGAACCGAACCGTCCGCGCAGACGAGTACCCGGCGCACTCGTCCGGAGCGTCGCACCAGGGCCAGTGGTGAGGGTGGGTGATGGAGGAGCCATTCGGCGGTGCTGCCCACGAGAGCCGCCTGCAGGTGGCCTCGATCCTTCAATCCCACCACAACCAGATCGGAGGTGGATTGTGCGAGCAAGGCGCGGGGGTCGGCGTTTGCTTCGAAGAACTCCACCCCGTCGGCGTCGAGTCCGTCGACCGAGCGACCCGGAGGCGGACTTGCAGGCCGGAGACGCGGCGGTTCGCCCCACTGCATGTGGGATGGATCCTCGTCGGCGCGTACGACCTCGATTCTCCAGCCCGGCCACGGATGCCGGCCTATCCACGACCAGACCCGGTCGCAGGCTTCGCTGGCGTCGTCGCCGAATGTCATCTTCATCGTCGGCTCACTTTCGTCACGCGCACCCTATCAACCGCCCCCGTCGCCGAAGGACCCGAAGACCGAGGAAGTCCGCCTTCGCTCGATTCGTAGATGTTCGGGAGAGACGAGCGACGCGGAAACGAAGGAGTACTCCACTTTCCATCGGCCTGACCCCTGCCGAGGGGGGATCCCGCACCGTCGACGGCAGTCCTGGCAGATCTTCTCATCAGCCTCAGAGGCCGGCGGCGGTGGTGAACAGGCTGGAGATGGCCTGGTCGGGAAGGACGCCACTGAAGCGTTGCACGACGTTCCCGTTCGAGTCGAGCACCACCCAGAAGGGGAAGGCGCTCACCCCGTAGGCCATGCCAGCCGTGTCGTCCTCGTCGTCGTAGATGATCGGAAACGGGAACTCTTCGCGTTCGAGCCAGATCGAGGGCGGGAAGTTGCCTTTGGCCGGATCGGTCGACGTGGCGACCGTGACCAGTTCCACCTCCACTGGCACTCCGTTCGCTTCTACCCAGCTCGTCAACGCCGGTACCTCCTGCTGACACGCCGGGCACCAGTGCGCCACGAACAAGACGATCTGCGGTGTTCCTCCAGGCACGACGCTCACCGACTCTCCCTGGATGGTGGGAGCCGGCATACCGGCGGCCGAGTCGGTGACGTCCGGCTCGAAGCGAGGGAGGGCGGTTCCGGTGACGGTCACCCGGCCGTAGTCCTTCACGGTGCCCGATTCGGCGGACAGGGCCGCGAACAACCCGGCTGCCGCGACCACACCGCCGACGATCCAGGCGATCTTCTTTCCAGTCACTGTTTCCTCACTGCGAGTAGAAGTCCGGCGATGGCGACGAAGCCGCTCAACGCCATGAAGGGGATGGTCACGAAGCCGAATTCGGTGACGTAGCGGACGGCGCAGGACGCCCCGATCTCACAGGTCGATTCGGTCAGGATCCACTGGTTGGCCAGATGCCAGACCGAGATGCCCGCCCCGGTCACGGCCAGGGGTACGGCATAGCGCGTGACCGTCCGATCGCTCTTCCACCAGCCGACCCCGAGCGTCAGCACCAGTGGATACATGGCGATGCGCTGGAACCAGCACAGCCGACACGGTTCGAACAGGTAGTACTCGGAGTAGATCAGGCTGCCTGTCGTCGCAACGGTCGCGATCAACCATGCAAGGCCGATCCCGTTCCGTAGGCCGATCTGGCGAAAGGCTGCAGGACGGATGAGCCCAGTCACGCCGGTCGCCAGGGCGGCGAAGGCGAGCAATGCGACGAACCGCGAATAGGTGTCGACGGCCACGATGTACGAAGAACGTATCCCTGGCCGGCCAGACGCAAGGACCGTTCGAGGTCCATGCCGGAGGGCCATTCGGCCCTTTGTCAGTTGAGCAGTTCGTCCACTCGAGTCAGCAGTTCGACCACGTCGACCGGCTTGGTCACATATCCGGCTGCACCGGCATCGAGTAGCCGTTGGATCTGGGTACCGCTGGCATCGGCGGAGATGACGAGCACGGGGATCGACCGCGTGGTCGGATCGGCCTGCAGTTCGACGAGGACGTCGCGGCCTTCCATGTCGGGAAGGTTGAGGTCCAGGAGCACCAGGTCAGGGCGATGCTGATGGATGAGGTCGAGCCCGAGCCGTCCCTGCATCGCCGCATCCAGCCGGATGTTCGGTCGCAGGGCGAGGATCCGTTCGATCAGCCGGAGGTTCGCCAGGTTGTCCTCGATGTAGATGACATTGCGGGTCGTCGAACCGTCGCCCACCGGCACCGTGTCGAGGGCCTCAGGGCGATGCCTGCCGTTCGTAGTGGGTGGCCCGCTTCGGGGCAGGGTCACCGTGAAGGTGGATCCTTCGCCCACCACCGACGCAACTGTGAGGGTTCCGCCCATCGCCTCCACCAGATGCCGGGACAGGACCAGGCCAAGGCCGGTTCCCTGCTCCTCGGACTGCTCGGCGCCGAGACGGTCGAACGGTGTGAACAGCCGTTCCTGTTGGTCGGGACTGATGCCCGGCCCGGTGTCGGTGACCGAGATCGCCAGCATGTCGTCGACCGTTTCACATTCGACGACGATCGAACCACCCGGATGGTTGTACTTCACCGCGTTGGAGAACAGGTTGAGCAGCACCTGTTTCAGCCGTTGGCGGTCGGCGAGGACGTGTTCTGCACAAGTGGCGTCGTCGGCGGTGACGGTCAGGCGGCGGGCCGTGGCGAGCGGACGGATCAGGTCGATGGATTCGGCGACCGCGTCGTCCGCTTCGATCGGTTCCAACGACATGTTCAGCCTGCCCGCCTCCACCTGGGCGATGTCCAGCACCTCGTCGATCAGAGAGAGAAGATGACGTCCCGCCTTGAGGATGTGTGACACCG
Source organism: Acidimicrobiia bacterium (assembly GCA_046565785.1). Classification (GTDB taxonomy): domain Bacteria; phylum Actinomycetota; class Acidimicrobiia; order Spongiisociales; family ZC4RG35; genus DATHWB01. Next base: position 6,247 of record JBKHXZ010000039.1, on the reverse strand, counting down.
ACTCTCGGGCACGGTCGTCGAGCGGCGGCTCGGCGATGTCGAGCAACTGGGCGAATCCGATGATCGAATTCAGCGGGGTCCGCAGCTCGTGACTCATCCGTGACAAGAAGATGCTCTTGGCCTGATTCGCCCGGTCCGCTTCCGCCTGGGCCCTTCTCGCCTTCTCTTCCGCCTTGCGTCGGGCAGTCACGTCGATGGCGGTGCCTTCCAGGCCGACCGGTTCTCCTGATGAGTTCCGAACGATGGCCGCATTCAGTGTGATGTCGATCACCGTTCCATCCCGCCTACGCATCCGCACTTCGAAGTCAGCTAAGCGTTCAGCACGTTCCAGCGCGTCGATCAGCCGGCGGCGATCGGTCGAGTCGGCATACAGATCGCTGACGTCGGTGATCTCGTGCTTCAACTGATCTGGTGACTCGTAGCCGAACATGTGGGCGAACGCTGCGTTCGCTTCCACGATCGCGCCGTCCATGGTTGCCTTGATGATCCCGGTGGGTGTCCGTTCGAACAGCGCCGCATACTGTTCTTCGGCACTGCGCGCCGCCTGCGAGGCGGCGATCCGGTCGGTGATGTCGATGACATATCCGAGGAGATACGGCGGTTCGTCGGCATGTCGGTGGACGCGAACCTCGACAGCTACCCAGCGTTCTCCGCCATCGTCGGCTGCGGTCTGGTATTCGCCATACCAGCCGTCGATCCGGCCTTCGGCCGCCGCACGTACCCCGGCCATGAACGCTTCTCGGTGTTCAGGGTCGAGCAGGCTGGAAAAGTACTGCTTTCGGCCAACTGCGGACTGCGGTCGTACGCCGAGGACCCGCTCTGCGTTGGGGCTCAGGTACGTCATCTCCTCGGTGTCGAGCCGCTTGCGGAACATGACGACCGGGCCAGACTCGATCAGGTATTCGAGGAACTCCCGGGTGGATCGCAGTTCGTCTTCCCGGCTGCGCAACAAGGCAGCGGCATCGATGAGAGCGTCACCCAACTGGCCGATCTCGTCGGAGCTGGATTGCATCGGTAGGAGCGCCTCGCCCCGACCCAGACGCCGAGCGTTCTCGGTCATCCGGCCGATGCGCCTGGTCATGCGGGTGGCGAACACGATCGCCGAACCCAGACCGAGGAATGCGACGATCCCAGCCACCGGAATCACCGCAGCGAGGAGTGACCGTGTGTCCTCGGCGACGGTGATCCGCTCTTCCAGAAGGCGCCGTTCTTCGTCCTCCATCCGGTCCAGGTCGATGCGGATCCCATCCATCAATGCCCGGCCGAACTGGAGTTCTCGTAACCGCTCTGCATCATCTGGGGTGGTCTCGACGAGGTTGGCGACAAGGTCCATTCGCCTGTCCGCCGCCCGGCGAACCATGACCATGCGCTCGGATTGGAGGGCGTTGTCCGAGACCAGCGCGGAGAGCTCGTCCATGGCCGGCCCGAGTTCGGCGCGAGCACGGTGGTACGGGGCGAGGAAGCCGTCGTCGTCGGTGAGGAGGTAGCCGCGCATGCCGGTCTCGGCGTCGATGAGGAGGCTCCTCACGTGCTGTAGAGCGGTGAGAACCTCGAAGGTGTGGGCGACCTGCCGATCCTGAAGTTCCTGGCGGTTCTCCAGCACGACGAGGGCCCCGATCGCCGCCACCAACGCCAGAAACGAACCCATCGAAAGGATCACCGCGCGGACCGCCAGACTCGGCAGGCGCGCGGGACTCGATTCGGTCATGCGCCGCAACGGTCAAGGATCGTTCGACCCGTGCCGATGACAGAGGGGTCACGCGTACACTCGCCGAGGTGCCAGGTATGGAGTTGGACGTCAGTGGGGCTCGGATCCTCCTCATCGACGATGAGGATGCCAACCTCCGTCTCCTGCATGGTGTGCTTTCCCCGACCTATCCGAATGTCGAAATGCTATCCGATGCCCGTCGGGTGCAGGATGTTCTGGTCGAATTCGCTCCTGACGTGGTGCTGGTCGACCTGCATATGCCACATGTGAGCGGCTATGACGTGCTGGAGGCGGTTCGCAACACGACCGGTGAGGACGACTTCATTCCGGTGGTCGTGATCACCGCCGATGTGTCCCACGACGCCAAGCGGCGAGCCCTGGCGCTGGGGGCGACCGACTTCCTCACCAAACCGATCGACGTGATCGAAGTCGCCCTGCGGGTGGCCAACCTGGTCCGAACTCGCTTTCTCTATCGCGAGGTGCGCAACTCCCGGACGTCGCTGGAACTGGTCGTCGAACAGCGGACCAGGGCGCTGGAAGAAGCCAACGCCCAGCTCAACGACCTGATCCGAACCAAAGACGAGTTCATCGCCTCGATCTCTCACGAGCTGCGCACCCCGCTCGCCGTCGTCGTGGGACTCGCCGCCGAACTGCGGGACCACGGCGACAGCATGGACGACGACGAGTACGACGAGCTGCTGTCGATGGTCGTCTCCCAGAGCAACGACCTCGCCGCCATCATCGACGACCTACTGGTGGCGGCTCGAGCCGACATCGGGACGCTCTCGATCGTCACCGAAGAGGTCGACCTGGTTTCGGTGCTCGACCGGGCGTTGGCTCCGATCGCCGACAAAGAACAGGTCGAGATCGATCTGGCCGTCCACCATGTGCAGGCCGACCCGGTGAGGCTGACCCAGATCCTGCGCAACCTGGTGACCAACGCCATTCGATATGGCGGCCCTCACGTGGGAATTCGGGCGTGGATGGATGACGACGTGGCAATCATCGACGTGTGGGACGACGGGGAGCCACTCGCCGACGAGCAGCGCATCCGAATCTTCGAGCCGTACTACACCGCCCATGACATGAGCGGCCAGCCTTCGGCGGTGGGGCTCGGCCTCACTGTGTCCCGCAACCTGGCTCAACGAATGGGCGGGGACTTGTCCTACGACCACGACGGATCCCGCAGCGTGTTCACCCTCCGGCTTCCCCGTGTCGTGATCGATCAGTGGGCCTGAGCGGTTCACGAATCCGTCACTGGGCACCGATACGGTGCAGGCCATGACGTACGGATCCGTCCCGCTGGAACGCATCGACCTGCGTTCACTCGACCGCATCGAGCGATGTCCGCCTGCCCGCAAGTCCGGATCCCGTCTCCCGACCGCCCATCTGGATCGGTGGAAGGTGATCCGTGACGCCACCGTGGAATGGCATCACTCGGGCATGCCCCAGGATGCGGACCAGGTGAGGCGGATCGAGGACGCGTTTTTCGGGACGTGGGATCCGGTCCAGCGGCGGGTGTTGGAGGATCTGTTCGCCGCCTATCGGCGACTGTTCCCACCAGATCCGGAGTCGGTCGATTTGGAGCCGCTGGCTGGAACCGCGCTCCATCTGCCCACGAATCGGAGCATCACCGTCGGAGTCCAGGTCGAGGCGGTCGTGGGTGACGAACCTCTCGCGCTGCGTCTGAAGACGGGACGTGCTGTGACCTCGGTGGAGGAGGCGGCGGCGTTCTATCAGCCGGATGAAACCCGCACGCTCGTCGACATCCGGCTGGCTGCCGACGACCTGGTCACCGTCCCTCGACCGGACGACCCGCAGAGCATCGTCGATCAGGTAGCGCTGCGTTGGGATCGTGCCCAGGCGATGCCGGCGACCCAGCGGGTGGCGGGCTTTCACTGTCACGGCTGTGACCGACCCGCCAGGTGCGGGCAGTATCCGGTGGTGGGGGAGGGGTCGGTCAGAGTTTGGACCCGCACACTGGCTGTCTCGAAGTCACGACTGGCGGACCACTCCCGATGTGTCCGCTCCGCCGCCTGGCCGGTCGTCTACGGGATTCCGCGTGACGACGGCGACGAGGACGCCCACGATTCGCCCAACCGGGTGGTAGGCAACGAATTCCATCGGTCGGTGGCGGCTGCGTTGCTGTCCGACGATCCGGGCGAGGTGTACGAGAGCGCCTACGGTTCGGTGTCGCCCTCGGAAGTCGAGGATTTGCGCTGGCTGTTCGACCAGCACGAAGCGTTGTGGTCCACCGAGCGACATCCCGTGACGCCCTCCCGCACCGAATACCAGTTCGGCGCCACCTTCGTCGTCGACGGTGTGAACCTGGACCGGCGTGACCGGCTGATCGACGAGCAGGTGGCGGTGACATTCATGGCCGCCACCGACGTCAACGGCTGGGAGGATTCCGACGTGGCGGCCGTCGTCGAGCACCGCACCGGCAACACCTCCACCGCCCTGGCGCATGAAGCCGACCTGTATGCGGTGTCGGCGTGGCATGCTCTGGCCGGAATCCGCCGGGAAGCATCCGCTGTGGCGGTGCACTTCCACCATCTGCGAGCCGACCCTGCCCGCTGCGACCGCGAGTTCTACACGCCTGAAGAAATCGCCGCAGCAGAGGAGAGGCTGCGGTCGGTCGCCACGTCGATCGCCCGGCTCCACCCTGCTGACGCCCTGTCCCCGACGTACTCGGTCGGTCCCTGGTGTGACTGGTGCGAGTGGCAGGGACGGTGCCTTCCGTTTCGTGTCTGACGTCGGGCTGCCATGATCTCCCCCACGAAAGGGGGTTCGATGGTTCGGCGAGGCGGAGCACAGGTCGATTGGACCGCGGCCAATCCAAGCCGGGTGGCGCTCCGAACCTCAGATGACGATGACCTCGATGGCCGCCCCCACCGCCGGACAGTTCAGGTCGCACCGGAGACCGCGTCGTGAACGGTGGCGTGGAATGAACGGTGCGGACCTCGATGTTCTCCTGGTGGCGGTGGCCGATGGAGACCGCGATGCCTTCAGCCAGTTCTACGACCTCACCTCGGACCTCGTGTTCGGTATCGCCCGTCGCGTCGCCATCGACCCGGACCTGGCCGCCGAAATCACCCAAGAGGTGTTCTTGGAGGTGTGGCGCAAGGCAGGCTCGTTCGACTCACAACGTGGCACCGCCCGAACCTGGGTGGCGGTGATGGCCAAACGGCGCGCCATCGACGTCGTTCGATCCACCCAGTCGGCTCGTGATCGAGACGAGGCACAAGTCGGCACCACCTCCATTCCGGGAGATCCGGTGGGTGAGACGGTGGCCGACGACGACGATCGTCGTCGTGTGGCGGTGGCACTACAGGAACTGACCGACCTGCAACGAGAGGCACTCGACCTCGCCTTTTTCGGAGGCCTGTCCCATCGGCAGGTGGCCGAGCGACTCGACCTTCCGCTGGGCACGGTGAAGACTCGGATTCGAGACGGACTGGCCAGACTGGCTTCGGCGATGGGAACCGCAGATGGATGACATCCACGATCTGACCGCCCTGTACATCATCGACGCTCTCGACGATCTGGCACGACGCCGCTACGAGGCGCATCTTCCCGACTGTCCTGACTGCCGTCGTGAGTTGGACGAGCTGCAACCCGGCTTCGAGGCGTATGTGATGGCGTCCGCCGAGCCGGTCCCGGCTTCGGTCAAAGCCGCCGTGATGGCGGGCATCGAGCCGGAGCGTCCGCAACGCCGTTTCGGCGGTTGGGCGGCAGGTGTTGGGGCCGCGGCAGCCGCCATCTCTGTGGTGGTGGCGGTTGGCCTGGGCGGCGACCCGGACATCGCCGAGCAGGTGTACGCCGCGCCCGACGTCGTCGTGCTCGAGGTGGAGAACGCACCGTTCCCCGGCACGGAGATCGTGTACTCACGTGAGGTGGGTCGGGTCCTGTTCACAGCCGACCAACTGCCCGATCCGGGAGAAGGCCGGACGTATCAGCTCTGGCTCATCGACGAGGAAGGCCCCTCTTCGGCGGGCACCTTCCTGCCCACAGACGGTGAGACGGTGGTGGTGCTGGAGGGCACCGCCGAACCCGGCTACACGGTCGGTCTCACCATCGAACCCGCCGGCGGCTCCCCCCAACCCACCGGCGAAATCCTGGTAGCCCAACCCCTGACCTGAGCACCGAATCCCTGGGAGACGGAATTCTCTTCCCCAGCGCAGCGCTGGGGAGAACGGCAGAGGGGGGCGGGCCGGGCGAGGGTCGGGAATCCTTGTGAAGGCCCCCCTGGCCCGGCTGGCGCCGGGCCTGTCCCCCCAACGTCGCTGGCGCTCCTGGGGGGACAGAGGAAACGGAGATCATCTTCGACACTCTCTCCCCCCAGTGAGCGTTGGGGGTGAAATCACCAGACGGGGGCGGTCCGTGGACAAGGTGGACCTACGAGCTCGCTCCGCTCGCGACCGCCCTCGAAGGTCCGCTCCGCCTCCTTTCGGTCCTCCCCGACGTCGCTGGCGCTCCTGGGGGGACAGAGGAAACGGAGATCATCCTCGGCACTCTCTCCCCCTAGTCAGGCGTTGG
>JBKHXZ010000038.1:0-1174 GCA_046565785.1 Acidimicrobiia bacterium | reverse complement strand
CAGCGTTGAATAGGGCCAGCCATTCGGCCACATCTACCTGGACGAAAGAGACCGGCCCGGAGGCAGAGGTCGCAAGCCAAACGTCGACGTCCTCGGCCAGCCGAAGAGTTCGAAGCTGCGGGTCGATCAGTGTCTGGGCGACATCGGCGACGATCTCGGTGTCGGACACCTGCCGCAGGAAGGCGAACTCGACGGTGGCATCGGGCTCGTAGCGGGCGTCGAGGGTGAAGGTGGCGACCTGGTCTCCGAGGCGGGCGGTGATCGTGATGGTGTTCGCGCCGGGAGCGAGTTCCACCGGCTGTTCGAAGGAATCGTCGGTGGCAGTCGCCTCCACCTCTGAGACGACCGTGCCGTCGGTCTGCGACGTCACCGTGATGTGAACCGACGACCCCGCAGTGACGGTTCCCTCGACCAAGACTTCGGAGTCGTTCACTGCCGGGGCGTAGAACGGAGGGGAGGGGGAGGAGAGCCCAGCTTCGAGCGTCAGTACCGGCGATGCAGTTGCCTCCACCTCCTCGATCGTTCCAAAGAGTTCACCGGCCCACTCGCCGTCGATCACAACCGTGCCCGTGATCGACCCGCCCGGACTTTCGATCCCGACCACGGTGTCCCCGGGCACAGGGAGTGTGATGGGCCCGTAGGGAAAGGCGCTTCCTTCGAGGGTGATTGTGGTGCTGTCCGGGTTGTCGAAGGCCACCACGGCGAGGATCCCGTTCTCCAGCACCAGGCAGATCTGCCAGCCGCTCCGTGCACAGAGGGCTCCGTCCACCGACGACCCGTCGATCGGATAGCTGTCCGCAGCAAGGCGATGGGCGGCATGTGAGGCGGGTACGTCGATTGGTACGGGTCCGGCCTGCCCGAAGTATCCCCCTCTGGCGGTGAGGGCGTCGCCGTTCTCGTCGAGATACACGATGACCATCGCCGCGACAGGCGTGTCCGACGCCAGCTTCACTCGACCTCGATCGACTTCGTCACGCTGTGCTCGGAGGACTTCGACGCGTTCAGAGAAGAAGTATCGGATGTGGAGCACTGCCGACGTGGCCTCCGGCACTCGGGGGAATCCGAGGTACTGGCCGTCCCCGTCTTCTTCTGGCCCGTTCGTTACTCCTGGTGAGCCGACCTGCACCAACGCCCGCCTGCTCTCCCCGATCGGGATCGACAGCACCTCCAAGTC
>JBKHXZ010000037.1:0-2573 GCA_046565785.1 Acidimicrobiia bacterium | reverse complement strand
GGTCTCCTTCCATTTCGGCGAGCACAGCGTCGAGGCGCTGGTAGCGCTCCTCGGCCTGTCGCCGGTATCGCTCGATCCATTTGGTCATCAGGTCGAGAACCTCCGCTTCCAGGTGCACCGGGCGTCGTTGGGCATCGCGGCGGCGGGTGACGAGACCGGCGTCTTCCAACACTCGAAGGTGTTTGGAGACCGCCTGCAGCGACATGTCGTAGGGCTCGGCGAGTTCGGTGACGGTGGCGTCGCCGTCGGTGAGCCGGGCGACGATGTCGCGACGGGTGGGGTCGGCCAGCGCGGCGAACACCTGGGACAGCGAGTCAGCCGGCATCGTTCTCAACCATGTGGTTGAACAGTACGCGGAACGAGCCTCGTTGTCAACCGCTGGGTTGAATACAATCTCGAACCGAGGCGAGTTTTCGGACGTATGCGTCCGATCTAACCCTGGGTTCGTTCCGGGGTCGGGCCGGCTTCGGCCCAGCGGAAGATGAGGGTGGCGACGACGGCGGCGGCGAAGATGGCGACAGCGAAGGGGCGCACCGTGCCGTCGAACTGGGCGTCGAGGGCGGCTCCCAGCAGCGCCCCGATCAGCGTGGACACCGTGCCGACGATGGCCGCCGCCATGCCCGCCACCTCCCCCATCGGCTCCAGCGCCCGACTGTTGGCATTGGGGATGAGGAGCGAATGGGTGGCGAGGATCGCCCCCAATCCGAGCATGAACACCAAGAGCGACGGTCGTCCGTCGGCGGCGAGCACCACCACCAGGAACAGCGCCGAGACCACCATGTAGGTCCACATGGTGAGGCGCAGCAGCCGCACCAGACCAAGCCGTTCCACGATGCGACCGTTGAGGAACATCATCGCCCCCATCACCGCCGCCAGCAGCCCGAAGTACAGCGGGAAGAGGTCGGTGACGCCGAACACCTCCGAGAACATGATCTCGCCCGACGCCAGGTAGGAGGTGAGCACCCCGAACAGGACGGCCAGGGCGACAGTGGATCCGGCCGTCACCCGGTTGCTGACGACGACCTTCGCCGCCCGTCCGATCCGCCGGAAGGTGAGATCGGCCAGGGTGTTCTCTGCGGCCAGCGTCTCCGGGAGCCGCCGGGACCACAGCAGTACGCCGCCGGCGTACAACGCACAGAACCCGAAGATCCACTCCCAACTCGCCACCGCCAACACCAGCGCACCCAACGCAGGGGCGAACACGGGAACCAGGATGAAGATGGAAAACACCATCGACATCGCCTTGGCCATCTGATCGCCCGAGTAGACGTCACGGACCACCGCGCCGACGATCACCCGTCCGCCGGCAGCACCCAGGCCCCACACGAAGCGGGCGAACAGCAGCAGCCCGAGCGACGGAGCCAGCGCCGAGGCGATTGCCCCCGCCGCGTACAACGATCCGGCGAAGAGCAGGGTCTTCTTGCGTCCGAAGTAGTCGGCGATCGGGCCGTAGAACACTTGGCCACTGGCAATGCCCAGGAAGTAGGCGGTGACCACCCGGGCGACCTCGGTGGAGTCGGGAGCGAGACCAAACCCTTCTCGGATCGCACCGAAGGCGGGCAGCATCACGTCGACCCCGAGGGCGGTGAGCGCCATGGTCGAGGCGAGAAAGAGGGTGAATTCGGGCGAGCCGATCCGCAGCCGGGATCGTCCGACAGCGGGGGCGGTCACGGCACCGAGGCCACCCACGCCTCCACCAGTTGGGTCATCGTCTCGAGCGGCACGGTTCCATGACCGAGCACCGCTTCGTGGAAGTCGGCGATGTCGAAACGACCGTCGAGTGCGTGCTCGGCCCGACGGCGAGCGGCTTCGATCTCCAGGCGGCCGATCATGTAGCTGACCGCCTGGCCGGGGTTGCCGATGTAACGGTCGATCTCGGCTTCGATCTCACCCCGAGGGAGCGGGCTGTTGTCCAGCATGTACCGGATCGCCCGATCCCGCGACCACCCGTGCAGGTGCATCCCGGTGTCGACCACCAGCCGACACGCCCGCAACGAGTCGGCCGCCAGCATGCCCAGCCGCTCGATGTCGTCGCGGAAGAGGCCCATCTCGTCTGACAGTCGCTCGGAGTAGAGGCCCCATCCTTCGTTGTAGGCGGCGATGTACAGCTTGCGCTGCACCAGATGCAGGTTCTCGTTCTCCACCGAGCGAGCCAGGTCGAAGTGGTGCCCGGGGATCCCTTCGTGGAAGGTGGTGGAGGCGAGTTGCGGGCCCCACAGACTGGGGTCCGAGACGTTGAAGTAGAAGGCTGCAGGCTTGCCGGTCTCCGGGTTGGGTCCGGAGTAGAACGCCATCGCCCCCGACGTGGTGGGACGCACCTGACAGTCTGACTCGGGTACCCGCCGGAACCACTTGGGGGCTTCGGCCTGCGCCCGATGGAACATTTCGGTGGCGTCGGCGATCAGGGTGTCGACGTCGTGATAGTGCAGCGACTCGTCGTCCCGCAGCCTTGCGTAGATCTCCGCCAGGTCGGCAGTGCCGAAGGCCTTCTCGCCCAGTTGCCGGTATTCCTCATCGAGCCGGGCCACCTGGCTGAGTCCCCGCTCGTGCACCTCTTCGGGGGTGATGTCGGT
>JBKHXZ010000036.1:0-4827 GCA_046565785.1 Acidimicrobiia bacterium | reverse complement strand
CGTCGCCGGCGACGACGACGACCCGGAACCCGGCCATCACCGCCGAGGCGGCGTTGGTTCCGTGCGCCGAGGACGGGATGAGGCACACGTCACGGGCTGACTCGCCATTCGCCTCGTGATACGCGCGAATGGCGAGCAGTCCGGCGAACTCTCCCTGCGAACCGGCGTTCGGTTGCAAGGAAACGGCGTCGTATCCGGTTATCTCGGCCAGCCATCTCTCCAGATCTTCGATGAGCCGGTGGTAGCCGCGCACCTGATCGGCCGGCACGAAGGGATGGATGTCGGCGAACTCGGGCCAGGTGATCGGCACCATCTCCGAGGTCGCGTTCAGCTTCATGGTGCACGAACCGAGCGGAATCATGGTGCGGTCGAGGGCCAGATCCTTGTCCGACAGTGCTCGCAGGTACCGCAACATCTCGGTCTCGGACCGATGCCGGCTGAACACCGGATGGGTGAGGAACTCACTGGTCCGCACGAGGCCGGCGGGTAGACCGTCGTCGAAGCTCGACGCCGTCCCGGCGCCAAAGGCCTCCAGGACGGCGGCGATGTCGGCATCGGTCGTCGTCTCGTCGCACGTGATACCGATCAGGTCGTCGTCTGTGCGTCGCAGGTTGATTCCCCGACGCAGGGCGGCTTCCAGCACTTCGTCGGTATGACTCCCGGTGCGGACGGTGATCGTGTCGAACCAGGTGTCGGAGGTGATCGACCACCCGGCCCCGCGCAAGCCGGCCGCCAGCCGCGAAGCTTGCGAGTGGACGTGGCGGGCGATGGCCACCAGCCCGTCGGGCCCGTGCCACGCGGCGTAGAACCCGGCGATCACCGCCAAGAGAACCTGGGCGGTGCAGACGTTGGATGTGGCGCGCTCGCGACGAATGTGCTGTTCCCGAGTCTGCAGCGCCAACCGATGGGCGATCCGACCGGACGAGTCCGTCGAGACCCCGACCAGCCGACCCGGGAGCGATCGGACCATGTCCTCGGTGGTGGCGATGTACGCGGCGTGAGGCCCGCCGAAACCCATGGGGACACCGAAACGCTGCGTCGACCCGACCGCGATGTGGGCGCCCCACTCCCCAGGAGGGGTGAGGAGCGTGAGCGCCAGCAGGTCGGCCGCGGCGATGACGACCGCCGTACCAGCCCGTGCCCGCTCGGCGACCGGGCGAAAGTCCCGAATCTCACCGGTCGTCGACGGATATTGGACGAGGATGCCGAATACATCGTCGAACGTTGCTTCGTCCGGGTCTCCGACGACGACCTCGATCCCGATCGGGAGCGCCCGAGTTCGAACCACCGCGATGGTCTGCGGATGGCATCCGGTGTCGACCCAGAACACGTTTCGATCCGACTTGTCAGCCCGATGCGCCATCGCCATGGCTTCGGCGGCTGCGGTGCCTTCGTCGAGCAGCGACGCATTGGCTACCGGGAGCCCGGTCAGGTCCTCGACCATGGTCTGGAAGTTGAGGAGCGCCTCGAGGCGCCCCTGGGAGATCTCTGCCTGATAGGGCGTATAAGCGGTGTACCAGGCAGGATCCTCCAACACGTTGCGCTTGATCACCGGCGGCGTGACCGTGCCGTGATAGCCCATGCCGATCATCGAACGTGTCACCTGATTGCGGGCTGCCAGCTCCCGCAGCCGGGCGACCGCGTCGATCTCGCTCAATGCTTCCGGTAGTTCGAGCGAGTCGTCCCGGATCGCCACCGGAACTGTCTGGTCGATCAGCGCATCCAGTGTCGTCGCTCCGACGACGTCGAGCATGCGTGCAATGTCGATGTCGTCGGGTCCGATATGCCGTTGATGAAAGGGTCGGGGTTCCATGCCGCCTCCGCTGAGCTCGTCGGTTCCCCCGCCTCGGCCGGATACCCGGCACAGCGTCGCCTCTCCTGGTCGGTCCTGATGCCTGAGAGTGTCCGGGGAGGATTGCCCCTTCGGCGCCCTCCATCGGAGGGTCTCTCCCGCCAGGTTTCGTCGGCTTTTCGTAGCCTACCGCGCTGATCCGGGATCCTTTCGCGCGCCGGTTACGACACCCGGTCGGGAACGGTGGTTGCAGTCGGATCGAACACTGTTCTATGGTGGCGGACGGCGGGCGGGAGATGACCCCCACATCCCCGTCTGACGACAGTCACGGAGAGGGCACACCCCTGGCATGCCTCCTGAATCTCCGTGCACCGACTCCCCTTGGAGGGAGATGACGAAGCCCCGGTCCCCCCTTACCGGGGCTTCGTCGCGTCCAGTCAGACGTTGAAACGGAAGAACACCACGTCGCCGTCGGTGACGACGTAGTCCTTGCCTTCCACTCGGAGCTTGCCCGCGGCTCGCAAGGCGGCCTCGGAGCCATAGGCGAGGAGATCGTCGATGCTGTACACCTCGGCGCGGATGAAACCCTTCTCGAAGTCGGTGTGGATCACCCCGGCAGCTTGCGGAGCGCGTGTCCCGCGCCGGATCGTCCAGGCTCGGATCTCGTTCGGCCCGGCCGTGAAGAACGTTTCCAGACCCAGCAGTCGGTACACCTCCCGAGACAGCACGGCCAATCCCGGCTCCTCCAGTCCCAGGTCGGCGAGGAATGCATCTCGGTCCTCTCCCTCCAATTCGGCGATCTCGGCTTCCGCTTGGGCGCAGATGATCACCAGGCCGGATCCCGATTGTTCGGCGATCGAGCGGACGGCTTCGGTGTGGACGTTGCCCGACAAACTCGCTTCGTCGACGTTGCAGACGAATAGGACCGGCTTGGCGGTGATGAGTTGCATCTCGCGCACCGACTCGGCTTCGTCACCCGAAAGGACGAGGGTGCGAGCCGGGTTGCCGTCAGCCAGCCAGGCGTGGACCCGCTCGGTGACCTCCAGGGTCGCCGCCAGGGTCTTGTCACCGGTCTTGACGCCACGTCGCACCCGCTCCAGGCGGCGTTCGACCACCGCCAGGTCGGCGAGGACGAGCTCCAGGTCGATAGTGTCGATGTCGCGCACCGGATCCACCGACCCGTCCACGTGGGTGACGTCACCTTCGAAGCAACGCACCAGGTGCAGCACTGCGTCGACCGAGCGGATGTGTCCGAGGAATTGGTTGCCGAGCCCCTCGCCTTGCGAAGCCCCCTTGACCAGCCCTGCGATATCGAGGATCTCGACGGTGGTGGGGACGATTCGTTTAGTCTCGATGACCGAACCGATCTGTGCGAGCCGGTCGTCCGGGACGGCCACCACCCCGACGTTGGGCTCGATGGTGGCGAACGGGTAGTTGGCCGCTTCGGCGCCTGCTGCGGTGAGCGCGTTGAAGAGGGTGGACTTGCCGACGTTGGGAAGACCGACGATGCCTGCCTGCAGCGCCATGGGTGAACGACTCCGGGACGGGGATGCGGAAAAGGTAGCGGGGACGTCGTCGGGTCCAAGTCGGCGGTAGGGTCCGCCGCCATGCGCATCAGCGTCATCGGGGCCGGGTCATGGGGTACCACACTTGCGGCACTGGCGGCGCGGTCCAATCCGGTGGTTCTCTGGGCACGGCGCCCGGAACTGGCCGAGACGATCAACGCCCAAGCCACCAATCCCGACTACATGCCCAGTCTGCGTCTCCCCTACGGGCTGCGGGCCACGGCCGACCCTACGGGCGCCGTGGACGGCGCTGACGCGATCGTCGTGGCCGTGCCTTCGCATGGATTCCGGGATGTCCTCGAACGAATCCGAGGCGCCATCGCCGACGACGTCCCCATTCTGAGCCTCACCAAGGGAATCGAGATGGGAACCGGGATGCGGATGACCGAGGTGATCGCCCAGTCGCTCCCCGCTCACGACCCGTCGATCAGCGGGGTGCTCACCGGACCCAACCTCGCCCAAGAGATCGCAGCCGGGGCTCCGGCAGCGGCCGTGATCGGGATGGCCGACTCCGCCACGGCCGCCCAGCTCCAAACGGTGCTGATGGATCCGACGTTTCGGATCTACACCAACCCGGACGTGGTCGGATGTGAACTGGCAGGGGCATTGAAGAACGTGATGGCCATCGCCGCCGGAATGGCCAAGGGCCTGGGATTCGGCCAGAACACCCTGGCCGCATTGATCACTCGGGCGCTCGCCGAGATCACCCGACTGGGGACGGCACTCGGTGGTCGACCCGAAACCTTCGCCGGACTCGCCGGCATGGGCGACCTGATCGCCACCTGCGAATCCGACTCGTCCCGCAACAATCGAGTCGGGATGGCGCTGGCCCGGGGTCGCCGCCTCGACGACGTCGTATCGGAGATGCAGATGGTGGCCGAAGGGGTCAAGACGGTGCGCCCGGTATTGGAACTGGCGGATCGGCATGGCGTCGACATGCCGATCGCCTCCCAGGTCGCACGGGTGCTCTACGAGGGCGCCCACCCGCGGGAGGCCGTCCTCGCCCTGATGACCCGCGACGCGCGACCTGAGTGATGACGGAGCAATCGCCTCAGAAGTAGTAGCGAGACACTGTCTCGGCCACACAGACCGGCTTGGCGCCGCCTTCGATCTCGAAGGTCACGGTGAACACCACCTGCACTCCTCCCGGCACGTCCTCTACCGACTCCAACACCGCACCGGCTCGCAAGCGAGAACCCACCGGCACGGGAGCGGGGAATCTGACCTTGTTGGTGCCGTAGTTCACCGCCATGCGTACACCTCGTACGGCCACGATCTGTTGGGTGAGCGGCACCGCCATCGACAGGGTGAGGTAGCCGTGGGCGACCGGTCCCCCGAAGGGCGTCTGGGCCGCACGCTCGGGATCGACGTGGATGAACTGGTGATCGTCGGTGGCGTCGGCGAAGGCGTTGACGCGTTCTTGGGTTATCTCCCACCACTCGGAGTTACCGAGATGTGAGCCGACTGCGG
>JBKHXZ010000035.1:0-18496 GCA_046565785.1 Acidimicrobiia bacterium | reverse complement strand
ACGTGTCGAGAACGTATCCCGGGTCGAGGTCGCCGATCTCCTCCCACAGTCGAGCAGTGGTGTCGAGGCGACGAACCACCGCATTGTCACCCCCGGCGGTGTTCTCGATCAGCACCCGCACCTCGCTGTCCAATGCGTCGAGGGCCTTACGCCACCGGACGAAGGACTCCTCGAAGTCCGCTTCGTCGCCGGTGACGTGACCGCCGTGGACGACCACTCCAGCCGCGCCGATGACAGCAGCGGCGTCGCAGGTCTCCTGCAGGATCTTGCGACTCGGGATCCGTACCCGGTTGTTGTCGGCGACCACGTTCACCAGATACGGAGCGTGCACGTAGATGGGAATCTCCGAGGCGCGGAGGGAGGCGGCGTCGTCCCGTTCACGAGGCTTCTTCCACGACTGGGGATTGGACAGGAACACCTGCACCACCTCGGCGCCGCGGGCAGCAGCCTCGTCGAGAGGAGAGGCGGCGGGAACATGGGCGCCGAGTCTCATACCGAAGGCTGTTCGGCGGCCCGCGCCAGGCGGGCGATGTCGTCGGCGGCTCGCACCGCGCTCCGGTCCCAGTCACAGGCCAGGATGGCCACCGTGTTGTCGTCGATCCAGCGGGCACCCCACGGCTGATCGGGTATCAGGTCGGGGTCGGCGAGCCGAAGCCACACCACCGGCAGTCGGTCCCCCTCGTCGGCCACCGAACCGGACCCGAGATCTTCGATCTGTGACCACGGGATTGCGGTCGGTGCCCGGAACGGACCGGACAACTTGACCCGCACGCCGAGGCCGTTGGCTTCGAGCACGGTGGTGGGGAACATCAGCTCCTTCAGACCGAATCCGACGAGAACCAGCCCACAGCCCAGCATCACCCACGCCCAGATCACGTCGCGTGGCTCGAATATCTGGGTGTCCTCCGGTCGGAACAGCACGGCCCGGAGGGCGTCGGTGAGTCGGCGGCGGGTCACGACGTCGACGCCGAGAATGACGAGCGGGACGCCGGCGAGCGCCATCGTCCACATCCTCACCGCCGACCGTCTGATCACCACCGGCGTCATCGGGCCACCCCCAACTCCGCCACCGAGACCAGCGACCGGAACTCGTGTCCGGTGCCCGCCACCCGCCGACCGACCTCGCCCTCGGAACGGTCCACCAGCGCCAGCACCTGACGAACGACCAACCCCGCTCCTTCCGCCACCTCGATCGCTTCCACCAGCGCACCGCCGGTGGTGACGGTGTCGTCGACGATCGCCACGACGTCGCCGGAGGAGACCGGACCCACCAGACGTCCGCCGGTCCCGTGGTCTTTCTCGACCTTGCGAATCGAGAAGGCTCGCAACGCACGCCCGGTGTTCGCCGCGGCGACCGCGGTAGCCACGGCGATCGG
The DNA here is from genome assembly GCA_046565785.1 of Acidimicrobiia bacterium. Lineage (GTDB taxonomy): Bacteria > Actinomycetota > Acidimicrobiia > Spongiisociales > ZC4RG35 > DATHWB01. Next base: position 17,120 of record JBKHXZ010000035.1, on the reverse strand, counting down.
GTCCGCACCCATCGTCAGTCCACCGACGGCCACGACATCCGGTGCCAGTTCGACGGCGACGGCACGGCCCACCCACCCAGCTCCTTCTCCGTCGAAGGTGGTCTGACGGGCATCGATGTACCAGTCACTGACCGCTCCGGACCGCAGGGTGAACGGCCCGTCGGTGCGCACGGCGTGATCACGGAGATGCGCGATCAACTGGGTGCGCGGGTCGCCGGTCATGATGGCCTCGACGATACCGACGAGGTGGGTCAACGGCTCGATCAGTTCTCCACGGTGACAGGCACGAACCGTTCCGAGATCACCGAGCCGTCCTCGGCACTGTTCTCCCATACTCTGATCGTCAGGTTCGCTCCGGGTGCCGCCCCGGTCACGGCCTCCACCGTGAACGAGCCATATCCGATGCCCTGGGAGGTCGAGACGAAGTCGGGAGCGAACAGGGTCGAGTTGCCTTCCAGAACCTCGAGTTGGAAGACGCCTTCGAAGACGGCGGCCACCCCGGAGATGTCGAAGGTGGCGGGCACCACCTCGCCGGCTGCCGGGTAGTCGACCAGGATGCCGGGGAGGAAGTCCTCGAAGTCGTCCCGCACCATCGGACCATCGAGCACGATCCCTTCCGAGGAGAAGACCGACACCGGGCTGCCGTCCTCCATGAGAACCACCTCGTCGACCCCGTCGATCCGAGTCAAGGTGAAGGTCAGTTGGGCGAGACGGGCGAACATCGAGGCCGATCCGCCACCCGACTCGAACTCCGCCGACAGGTCGACTTCCACAGTCGATCCCACCTGTGCCACCGCATCCACCGCAGTGCCTTCCGGGATGGCGGTGTCGAATCCGGTGATGGCGACCAGGGTTTCCAGCGCCGCTTCCAGTTCGGAGGCGCCACCGAGGGGAGCCACCGAGATCGGATACACGAAAGGAGGCTGGCGGAACCCGTTGCTGCCGGATTCGTCCAACACGTAGACGACGACCTCGTCACCGTACACCGGGGCGGTCGTGGTGGTGGGTTCGGTCGTGGTGGTGGTCGGCGCTGTCGTGGTCGTGGTCGGAACCGTGGTCGTGGTGACGGGCTCGGCACCGCCGTTGCAAGCGACCACCAGCAGGGCGAGAACGGAAGTCGATGCGAGCTTGTGCATGGGTGCTCCTGGTTTCGTGTTGGGAGAGAACGTCGACGTTCGGAAGCGTGGTTCCCCCATCTACCGTTGTCGACTCGATGGAGATCATTCTGGTACGACACGGTGAACCGGCGTGGACGCCGGGCAATCGGGTCGACAACAATCCCGAACTGACGTCACTCGGTCACCGGCAAGCCCGTGCACTCGCCGAACGCGAGTGGGGAAAGATCGACGAGCTGTGGGTTTCGCCGCTGATCCGCGCCCGGCAGACCGCCGAGCCGCTCGAACGTGTCTTGGGAAGAACGGCGGAAGTGGTCGAATGGCTGGAGGAGATCCGAAATCCGGCAGACTGGCACGGCACCCCGACCGACTCGTTCTACGACCTGTTCACAGAGCACAACCTTTCACCCCGTGAACGCCTGTGGGAAGGGCTACCGGGGGGCGAGTCGGTCCTCGACTTCCACACTCGGGTGGTGACCGGCCTGCAGGCCACGCTGGCCGCCCACGGGCTCGCCCGGGTCGACCCGGATGACCCGCACCTGTGGGAGCAGGCGTCGACCAAGCGGATTCTGTGGGTCGCCCACGGCGGCACCAACGCGGTGTCCATCGCCCACCTGCTGGGGGTGGAACCGACACCATGGGAATGGTCCCGGTTCGACTCGGCCCATACGTCGGTGGCCGTGCTGCGTACCGCCCGCATCTCCACCGCCTACGCCTTCGGGATGCACCGATTCGGCGACGTCTCCCATCTCCCTCCCGATCAGGTGACCCGGTGACCGACGACATCAGGACCACCACCGAAAGCGAGGAGATGTTCCTGATCACCGTCGCCCGCGCCGTCGAGGACGGTCACCCCGAACCCGTCCCCGCCCCACGGATCGCCGAAGCCCTCGAGATCACCCGGGTGTCGGTCAACGAGACCGTGAAGAAACTCGTGGCCCGCGGCATGATCGAATACGAGCCGTATCGCGGGATCACCCTGACCCCGGCCGGTACCGCGGTGGCCAATCGGGTGCTCCGCCGACGCCGGTTGTGGGCGCTGTTCCTCAACGAGCATCTCGGTATCGATCCGGCGGAAGCCGACGCAGTGGCCTGCGAGTTCGAGCATGTCACCCCGGCAGATGTCGAAGGTCGATTGGCGACCTTCCTCGGGGATCCGACCGTCGATCCGGAGGGAAAGCCGATCCCTGCCTCCGGCAGCAGCATCCAACCGATCCGATCCGAGCTCACCATCCCCGATCTCGGGGTGGGGCAGCGCGTGCGGGTCAAGCGGGTGGCAGGCGACCCTGCGATCCGGTCTTTCCTCGCCGACGAAGGCATCGACGCCGGGACCGTCGTGACCGTGCTCGCCATCGGTTCGGACCGGGGCGCCTTGGTCGACACCGGCACCGGCCATGTCCACCTTTCGGCTCAGGTCGCCGCAGACGTGGTGGTCGGAATCGAACCCGACTGACCGCACCTCACCGCCCGAAACGCCGCTCCCGCAGGGTGAACGAACGCAACGCGCGGAGGTAGTCGACTCGGCGGAACGCCGGCCAGAACACGTCGACGAACACGAACTCGGTGTACGCCGACTGCCACAGGAGGAAACCGGAAAGACGGGACTCCCCCGACGTGCGAATCAGCAGGTCGGGATCGGGCAGATGGGCCGAATACATCCGGTTGGCCAACGACTCGGCGGTGATGTGCTCAGCCATCTCCTCGGCGGTGATCCCTTCGGCGGCCAGGGACGAAACCAGATCCCGGGCGGCGTCCACGATCTCCTGGCGCCCGCCGTACCCGAGGGCGATGGTCAGCCAACGCGTTCCCTCGGGACGTGCCTGCTCGGCACGTTTGGCGGCGGCCACCACCGTGTCGGGCAGCAGATCGAGACTGCCGATGAAACGAATCGCCCGATCGCCTGCTGCACACCGTTCCGGTAGACGGTCGAACAGCTCGACCAGAACCTCGAAGTACGGATCGAGCTCACTGGCGGGACGATCCAGGTTCTCCCGGGAAAGCAGCCAGCCGGTGATCGCTTCGATTCCGAGCGTGTCGTTCCAGTCCAAGAAGTCCTCGAATCGGCGCATCCCCGCCCGATAGCTGTCGGTGTAGCTGGGGAGGCCCTCGGATCTCGCATAACGGCGATGACCGTCGAGAATGACCGCGACATGCTTGGGGAACCGAGACTGGTCGAGTCCGGCCAGCAGGCGATCCTCGTAGAGTCGATAGAGAAGGTCGGACGGTCTCGGCAAGCGACCCGGCATGCCCAGGACACTACCGACACCACCGACATCTGTTCGCAACTTGGGAGACACCTTCTGGGATCTGGACGTGACACCTCCGAGCGCATGACCGCCATGCTCACTCTCGGTCGCATGCACCATCCGTTCCGCGGGTTCCTCAATGGTGCGGCGGCCATCGCCGCGGTCGTCGGGTTGACGATCCTGCTGGTGTTGAACCCGGGCGGGGCCTCCCTGACAGTCGCCCTCGCCGTGTATGCCGGCAGTCTGGTCACGATGTTCACGGTCTCCTGCCTCTACCACTCGGTGCCGTGGAGTGACCGGTGGAAACGGCGGATGCGCCGTCTGGATCACGCCGCCATCTTCCTGGTGGTCGCCGGCACCTACACACCGATCGCCGTGGTCTCACTCGACCCGGTGTGGCGGGTGGCCAGTCTGACGGCGGTATGGGGTGCGGCGGTGGTGGGTGTCGTCCTCAAGTTCGTGGAGCGGGACATCCGACTCGGGCCTTCGATCACCATCCAGTCGGTGATGGGGTGGGCGGCGGTCATCCCCATGTTCCGCATCGCCGAACAATTGGGCGGTGACATCATCTGGCTGTTGGGCTCTGCCGGGGTTCTGTACACGGTGGGAATGGTGTTCCTCTTGACCGGGCGGCCACGGCTGTTCCCTCGGGTGTTCTCACACCATGAGCTCTTCCATGTGATGGTGGTGGCAGCCAGCGCCATCAACTTCGCCGCCATCGTGAATTTCGTCCTTCCCGCCGCAGTCTGACCCTCTAGCGTCCCGGGCCATGTCATCGGGAGTCCGGTTCGTCCTCCTCGCCGCCGTCCTGTTCGGCACCACCGGCACCGCCCAGGCTTTGGGCCCCGACGACGCCCATCCGCTGACGGTGGGGGCGATGCGGCTCCTGATCGGCGCGGCTGGTCTGCTGGCCGTGTCGAGCATTCGGGGCGGGCTGACACCGGCGTTGAGGGCGGGCAGGGGGTGGCTGGCGTTGGGGATGGTCGGTGTCGCCGGATACCAGCTGACGTTCTTCGGCGGGGTCCGGCTAGCCGGAGTGGGAGTGGGAACCCTGTTGACGATCGGCTCCGCCCCGGTGTTCACCGGGATCGCCGCTCGGCTCATCACCGGCGAGCGACCGCTCCGGGCGTGGTATCCGGCCACGGCCCTCGCCATCGTCGGGCTCATCCTCATCGCCGACCTGGGTGGAACGCCCGACCCGCGCGGGGTGGTGCTCGCCCTGGCCGCCGGCGCCACCTACGCCTTGTTTTCGGTGGGTTCCGAACGGGTCATCCGCGCGTCTGCACCGGTCCCGGCGATGGCCGTCGTGTTCGCGGGCGGAGCTGTGCTGCTGGTACCGGTTCTGGCGCTGGGGGATCTCGCCTGGGTCGGTTCGGCGCAGGGAATCGGATCCGCCCTGTGGTTGGGACTGATGGCGACGACCGCCGCCTATGTCTTCTACGGCAAGGGCCTGGCCGTCACCCCGGTCACGACGGTGGCAACGCTGGTGCTCGCCGAACCGATCACCGCTCTCGTCCTGGCCACCGTGTTGCTCCAGGAACCACTGACCGTGACGTCGGTCCTCGGTGCCGCACTGGTGGCGATCGGACTCCTGATCCTGTCCCGCCGTTCATCCGACGGCCATCCCTCGGTCACCCCCGCTCCGTAGTTTCCGTCCCGTCACTCACAAAGGGAAGGGTGGAGAGTGGGACGCATACTCATCGCGCTGATGGCCGTCGTGCCGATGGCATCGGCCATCCCGGCCGGCGCCGACGATCACCAACTGAACATTTCGATCGCTGGATCGGTCCAGGGCTCCGGCGCCGAGATCTCAGCCTTCGATCCGATCACACGGAAGCTGTTCGTGACCACCGGCGACGGCATCGACGTCTACCGCGTTTACAACGACGGGCGGATCAAGGCAAAGGGTCATATCGACGTCGGAGGTCCCGTGAACTCCGTAGACATTCACGGAGGACTCGTAGCGGTGGCAGTCGAAGCGGATCCAGCAGCCGCCCCCGGCTCAGTCGTGTTCCTGTGGGCGGGGTCAGAGCGCATCCTCGGAAGTGTCGTGGTGGGGGCGCTGCCGGACATGGTGACCTTCACGCCGGACGGCGGCAAGGTGATCGTCGCCAACGAGGGCGAGCCGAATGATGACTACTCAGTCGATCCCGAAGGTTCGGTTTCGATCGTGACGATCCACAGTTGGAGCCCGGTCGTCATCAACGCGACGGCGGAGACCGCTGGCTTCGACGCTTTCAACGATCAGATCGACGACCTGCGCGACGCGGGTGTCCGGATCTTCGGTCCTGGGGCCTCCGTGGCCCGGGATTTGGAACCCGAATATGTCGCGGTCTCCGGCGACTCGACGACGGCGTACGTGACCCTGCAGGAGAACAACGCCCTCGCCCTCGTCGACATCGACACCGCGTCGATCACGAACATCGTGCCGCTCGGCTACAAGGATTACTCGCTTCCCGAGAACGCCATCGACGCCTCCAACACGGACGGCATCGACGGCAACTTCCAGGCCTACGACAACGTGGTGGGGATGTACCAACCGGACGCGATCGTCTGGTGGGACGGATACCTGTTCACCGCCAACGAGGGGGATGCCCGCGACTACGAGGGATACTCGGAGCAAACGCGTGTCAGTGACGACGGCAACCCGAACTCCGAATACCCGCTCGACCCTTCATTCGACCTGGCACTGCTCGACGAAGCCCTCCTCGGTCGGCTCAACACCACCACCGCCTCCGGCGACATCGACGGCGACGGTGACTTCGAGGTCATCCACAGTTACGGCGCCCGGTCGATGGCGGTGTGGGACTCGGCAGGCGGGCTGGTCTACGACACCGGCAACCAAACCGAGCAGGCGGTCCTCGCCAATGGCACCTGGGTGGACAGCCGTTCGGACGACAAGGGTTCGGAGCCGGAAGGGGTGACCGTCGGCGTGGTCGACGGTACTCCGTACGTCTTCCTCGGCCTGGAGCGGACCAGTGACGTCGTGATCTTCGATGCGTCGACTCCGACCAGCCCCGAGATCGTCCGACTGATCACCGCACCGACAGGAGCGGTCAGCCCGGAGGGTCTCGAGTTCGTCTCGGCCGCCGACTCTCCGACCGGGACGGCCCTGCTCATCGTCACCTACGAGGTCTCCCAGACGATCGTGGTCTTCGAATTGGGCTGATCTTTCAAGTCTCCCTTGCGGGGGAACCACGAGGAGAGCCCCGGGTCCGTTTCCTCCCCCGGGGCTCTTCTCTTCTGTTTGCGGGCCGAAACCGATGCGCCGAAACCGCGTTATACACGGTGGCGAACCCAGGGTTTGGGTCAGGTGCGGTGGATCCAGGATGGTTCGGCGCAGAGGTGTTCGATCTTGTCAGGATCGGTGGGCACCGCCGAGGTGAGGTTCTCATGACCGTCGGGGGTGATGAGGATGTCGTCTTCGATCCGCACGCCGATACCCAGGAACTCCTCGGGGATCCCGTGGGTGACCTTCTCCGCTGCCTCTTTCTCGGCGTTCTCGGCTTCCCTGGCCGCGGCGGTGCCCAACAGGATTCGGCGCTCGGTCCAGGCGTCGAGATCGTGTTCGAGCAGGGTGAACTCCACTTCGGGACGATCGGGGGCGACGTAGATGCCCGGTTCGACGGTGAAAACCATCCCAGGCTCCAACTGACGGTGCGCTCCCGCCACCCTCACCGCTCCGGCGTCGTGCACGTCGAGACCGAGCCAGTGGCTGGTTCCGTGCATGAAGAACTGCCTGTACAGGTGCATGGCGAGGATCTCTTCGGGCCCGCGAGGTACCAACCCCAAGTCAGCCAGACCCTCGGCGAGGATGGCTGTGGAGGCGTCGTGCACCGTGCGGAGGGTGGCTCCGGGGCGTGCTGCGGCGATTCCCGCCCGCTCCGCGGCCAGCACCACGTCGTAGATCGCCCGCTGCGGTGCCGAGAACGTCCCGTTGGCGGGGAAGGTGCGGGTGATGTCCGACGAGTACATGTCGACCTCGGCGGCGGCGTCGATCAAGATGAGGTCGCCGTCTTCGATCAGCCGGTCGTTTTCGACGTAGTGCAAGACGATGGCATTCGATCCCGATGCCACGATGGACGGGTACCCGTCGCGGGGCGATCCCGCTTCTCGCCAGATGTATTCCATCGCCGCCTGCACCTGATACTCGTACAGACCGGGGCGGGCGAAACGCATCGCCTCCCGGTGGCCCTCGGCCGACAGCGAACACGCCGCCCGCAGACTCTCGACCTCCGAAGCCGACTTACGTAGGCGTTGCTCGGCCACCACCGCCGACACGTCGTGCACGGCCAGCGGAACCTTCTTCCCGAACCGGGTGTGGTGGCTGCGGGCGGTCTCCAACAGCCGGCCGATGGCAGCGTCATGGGTGGGATTTCCCAGACGGTAGAAGAGGGTGTCCCGGCCCTGCATCAGCCGAGGAAGCTCCGTCTCCAACTCCGAGATCTCGAACGCGGCGTCGGCCGCGTACCGGGCACGGGCCCCTTCGGTTCCGGCCCGGTAACCGGTCCAGATCTCCATCTCCCGGTCGCGGGGACGGACGAACAGGTGGAAGTCGCCGTCGGGATGGCCCGGCACCAGCACACACACCGCATCGGGTTCGGCGAAGCCGGTCAGATAGTGGAAATCGGAATCCTGACGAAACGGGTGGTGCACGTCGTCGTTGCGCACGGTCTCGCCGGCGGCGGGAACGATGGCGATACCGCCGTCACCGATGACGGAGGCGAGGGCGGCTCGGTGGTCTGCAAAGCGGTCTGACATGGGTCCTTCCGGTTTCTGGGCGAAGTCTGACAGATCAGCCTCGGGCCGCCAGTTCGACGAGGAGCGGGGCGTGATCGGATCCGAGGCGAGGGCCGAGGCGCCGATCGAGAGTGACCAGTTCCGGACTGTGAAGCAGATGGTCGATCTGCACCCGTATCAACGGGTTGCCGTCCATCGGGAACGACGGCTGAAGACCGAACCCGCGGGTCGAATCGAGGAACCCGGTGGCTCGTACGAAGTTTCGCCACGCATGCGACCACTGGGTGGCGTTCAGGTCGCCGGTGACGACCGCCGGAACGGTCTGCGACGCAGCCCACTCCCCCGCCCATTCCAATTGGGCGTCGCGGAGAGCGGCGCGTTCGGCGGTGATCGGCGACAACGGATGGGTACCGAGCAGCGCCACCGGCCCGGCAGGTGAATCGAAGCGAACCTCCACCGCCCGTGGCTCTGCGGTGGCGAACCCGTACGACTCGAACTCGGCACCGGGCGGGGCCAGCACCATGGTCGAGAAGATCAGCCCCGGTTGGCCGACGGTGTAGACCTCGTAGTCGAGGTCGGCCAGCTCGGCCGCTTCTTCCCACAGCACGGTGGTCTCATGCAAGAAGACCACGTCGGGCCGGACCCGTCCGATGTAGTCGAACACCCCGGCCCGGGCCTCGTTGGCTGCCCGAACGTTGAACGTCATGACGGTGAAGCCTTCCGAGGCCGGGTTCTGCGGACCGGCCGGCGGCAGCCACAGCAGTCCCACCAGCCCTGCATTGACCAACCCCACCACTACGACCGCCGCCCCCGTCTTCCGCCACCGGCCGACCACCAGCACCACTCCGAGCAACGTCCCTGCCACTGCATAGTGCGGACGAAAGTTCGACAACAGGTCGAAGGCCCACCACCAGCCGCCGGCGAAGCCGGCAAGTGCCGCCGCCGTCACCACCAATGCCGGGACCAGGACCAGGATCACCGTAGATCGCGCAAGAACGAGGAGATCGCCTCACCGATCTCCTCCCCCGAGTCCTCCTGGATGAAATGGGATCCAGCCACGGTGACTTCACGCTGGCTGGGCCAACTCCGGCAGTACTCCCGTTGACGGCCGATCAGGATGGACCCTGGTTCGGCGTTGATGAACAACTTCGGCACGTCGGAGGTTTCCAGCCACCGCCCATAGTCTTCGACGATGGCGGTCACATCGGCTGGCTCGCCGTCGATGGGGATCTCCCGGGGCCAGGTGAGCGTGGGTCGCCGGCTCTCGCCCGGCTCGCGGAAGGGACGCCGGTATTCGTCGTGGACCTCCGGGGACAGCGGGTTCAGCACCGAAGCGGGCAAGATCCGCTCCACGAACACGTTCTTTTCGAGGATGATCTCCTCTCCAGCCTCGCTGCGCATCGCCTGGAAGATGCCGCGGGCAGAATCCGGCCAATCCGCCCACGACACCGGCATCACGATCGTCTCCATGTAGACGATCGCCTTGATCGCACCCCGATGCCGGTTGGCCCAGTCGAACCCGAGGCCACCGCCCCAGTCGTGGAGGACCAACGTCACGTCGTGGTCGACACCTAGTGCCTCCAACAACCCGTCGAGGTAGCGGCGATGGTCGACGAACCGATACGAGTCGATCCTGCCCGAGTCGCCCATGCCCACCAGGTCGGGGGCGATGCACCGGCCCAGCTCGGCTACCGGCGGGATCACCTTGCGCCACAAATACGACGACGTCGGGTTGCCATGCAGGAACACGATCGGGTCGCCGTTGCCCTGCTCGACATAGGCCAACGACACGCCGTCGACATCGACGAAGTTCTTGGTACTCATCGACTCGACGCTACCGGACCCGGTTGTCGTATCCGTCGGGTGATTGTCTACGGTATCCGGCCGTGGATCTGTCCCTGACCTCGGTTCTCCAGGTCGTCGCCGGCCTGGTCTTATTGACACTCGCCGCCGATCGGCTGGTGCTGGCTGCCGCCCGCCTGTCCAAACGCTCGGGCCTCTCCCCCGTGCTGATCGGCGCGGTCGTCGTCGGACTCGGCACCTCGCTTCCCGAAATGCTGGTCTCCGGGCTCGCCGCGGCCGAACCGGGCGGGATGGATCTGGCACTGGGAAACATCGTCGGGTCGAACGTCGCCAACGTCGGTCTGGTGCTGGGACTCAGCGTGGTGATGAACCCCATCGTCGGGCAGGGCACGGTGCTCAAACGCGAGGGCGGGCTGATGCTGGTGGGTATGGCGTCGCTCACCGCCTTCGCCTGGGACGGTGACCTCACGTTCGGGGAAGGGACCATCCTCGGCGTTGGGCTCCTCGCCGCCCTCAGTCTGCTGGTGGTGTGGTCCCAGCGCGACGATGACACGGATATCGACCTCGACGAGATCGGGTCGGTCGCCGAGATCCGTCCGGGAGTCGAGGTCCTGTTCGGGATCGGCTCACTCGGAGTGACCCTGCTCGGCGCCCAACTGTTGGTGACGGGAGCCGAAGCCGTGGCGCTGGGTCTCGGCGTTTCCGAAGCGGTGATCGGACTGACGCTTGTCGCGGTCGGCACGTCGCTGCCCGAACTTGCTACCGCCCTCGCCGCCGCCCGTCGCAACGAGAACGACCTCGTGCTGGGCAACGTCCTCGGATCGAACCTGTTCAACGCCCTGGGAGTGGGTGGGGTGGCCGGGATCGTCGGGAACAGTGCCTTCGAGGTTTCGTTCAATCCGTCGCTGGTGGCGATGCTCGCCGTGGCGGTGCTGGCCGGGGTCCTGGCCACCATCGGCAACCGGCTCGACCGCTGGCAGGGTGGCGTCTTGATCCTTTCCTACCCGGTGCTGGTGGCGCTCTTCTAGAGCAACCGGCGAAGAGCCTCGATCTGGCGGTGGACCGACTCCACCGAGCCGCCACCCGGGGACACCCGACGGCGAACAGACTCCACCACGTCGACCCTGTCGAGATCGTCCGCCTCGAATCGCGGGTCTGCCGCGGCCAGATCGGCAGCGGTGGCGGTCTCCAGTCCGCGTCCGTCCGCCACCAGCGCACCCACCAGCCTCCCGACGGCGTGATGGGCTTCCCGGAAGGGCACCCCTCGCTCGACGAGAGCCTCCGCCAGGTCGAGAGCGGTCACCCAGGCCGAAGGCAACGGAGGCTCGAACGTCGCCGAGCCGAGCATGGCGGTCAGTGCCACCAGGGTTCCAGCCAGCAGGTCGTCAGCTGCGAACAGGTGGGTCTTGTCCTCCTGCAGGTCCCGGTTGTAGGTCAGGGGAAGCCCTTTCTGCAGGGTGAGGATGGCGGTGAGGGAGCCGATCGCTCCCGCCGACCGGCCGCGGGCGAGTTCGGCGATGTCAGGATTCTTCTTCTGCGGCAGGGCAGAACTGCCGGTGGTGAAGTCGTCGGAGAAACTGACCCAGCCGAACTCGGTGCTCGACCACAGGATCATCTCCTCGGCCAGCCGAGACAGATGAACCATGGCTTGTGCCGCGCACCAGATGTGCTCTGCGACCAGGTCCCGGGACGCAACGGCATCCATCGAGTTGGCGAACACCACGTCGAAGCCCAATGCCCGGGCGGTGTTCCCCGGTTCGATGGGAAGGCTGGAGCCGCCGGAGGCCCCCGCCCCCAGTGGAGAAACCGCAAGGCGACGTCCGAGGTCTTCGAAGCGGGACCGATCCCGGAGGGCCATCCAGGCGTAGGCCAGCAGGTGGTGGCCGAGCGGGACAGCCTGGGCTTGCTGCAGATGCGTGTAGGAAGGCACCACCACTTCGGCGTGGTGTTCGGCCAGGCTCAGCATCGTGCGAGCGAACTCGGAGAGCTGACGCTGGCGGTCCTCCCCGGCCCGCCGCAGGTAGAGCCGCAGGTCCAGCGCCACCTGGTCGTTGCGGGAGCGACCGGTGTGCAGCTTGCGTCCGACGTCGCCGACGACTTCGATCAGGCGCCGCTCCACCGCCGCATGCACGTCTTCGTCTTCGGGAAGGAACACGAATTGGCCGTCCTCGGCTTCCCGCAACACCGTCTGCAGTCCCTCGAGAAGCGCACGCACTTCGGACAGGGTGACGAGACCGACGTCACCCAGCATCGAAACGTGAGCCATCGACCCCCGGATGTCGTCTGTCAGTAGTCGCCGATCGACGTCGGTGACGGTGTAATCCCACAGGATGCGGTCCGGTTCACTTGCGAACCGTCCGCCCCACAGCGTCACTCACCCTCCCCCAACCGAGACTCGGCCAGACGACGGAGGCGCAGGGCATTGAGCCGGATGAAGCCTTCGGCGTCGGCCTGGTTGTAGACGTCGTCCTCTTCGAAGGTGACCGTCGCTTGATCGTAGAGGGCATGCCGGGCCGAGCGCCGACCTTCGATCACGCAGCTCCCCTTGTACAGCTTCAGGCGGGCTTCGCCGTTGACCCGTTTCTGGATGTCGTCCATGAACGCCTGCAACGCCTCGCGCTCGGGAGCAAACCAAAAGCCGTTGTAGACCATCTCGGCATAACGGGGAACGAGTTCATCCCGCAGGTGGGCGACCTCCCGGTCGAGGGTGATCGACTCCACCGCCCGGTGGGCGTGATGCAGCAGTGTCGCCCCCGGCGTCTCGTACACGCCGCGGCTCTTCATCCCGACGAACCGGTTCTCGACGATGTCCACCCGTCCAACACCGTGCGCTCCGGCGATGGTGTTGGCCTTGGTCAGCAGCTCGACCGGACCCAGCGCTTCCCCGTCGATGGCGACCGGGGTTCCTTTCTCGAAGGTGACGGTCACCCATTGCGGCTCGTCCGGTGCGTCCTCCGGATCGACGGTCATCCGGAACATGCCGGCGGGGGGCGACTCCCACGGATCCTCCAGGATCCCCCCTTCGTAGGAGATGTGCATCAGGTTGGCGTCCATCGAATACGGCTTTTCGGGTGTGACCGGGACGGGGATTCCCCGGGCCTGGGCGTAGGCCACACAGTCGGCCCTCCCGCGCAGCTTCCACTCCCGCCAGGGGGCGATCACCTTGATGTCGGGGTCGATGGCATAAGCGGCGAGTTCGAAGCGAACCTGATCGTTTCCTTTGCCGGTGGCGCCGTGGGCGATGGCGTCTGCGCCGGTCCGGGCGGCAGTCCGCATCATCCCCCGGGTGATGATCGGACGGGCGAGGGAGGTTCCCATCAGGTAGTAGTTCTCGTAGGTGGCGTTGGCCCGGATCGCCGGGAAGACAGCATCGGTGACGAATTCCTCGGTGAGGTCCTCGACCACGGCTTCCACGGCGCCGGTGGCGAGGGCCTTGTCCTTGGCTTCGGCGACTTCGTCACCCTGGCCGACGTCGGCGGTGTAGGCGACGACCTCGGCCTGATACTCCTCCCGCAACCAGGTGAGGATCACCGAGGTGTCGAGTCCTCCGGAGTAGGCGAGGACGATTTTCATGAGTTGGCTCCGATCTTTTCGAGTTTGTCGGCGAGGGCGGGTCCGCCGTCGGCGGCGGCTGCGATCACCAGGATTGTGTCGTCACCTCCGACCGAACCGAGCACCTCGGGAAGGGCGGCACCGTCGATGGCCGAAGCCACGACCATCGCTGCCCCGGGGGGCGTCTTCATGACCACGATGTTTCCTGACGACTGGATGGACTCGACGAATTCGTCGATGGTCCGACCCAAATAGGCGACCGCCTCGTCAGGGTCTCCCCGCTCACCGATTCGGTAATGGTCGTCACCGGCCTTGGTCGCCCCGATCACTGCTAGATCCCGGGACACGGTTGCCTGGGTGACGGCGATACCTCGTGCTTCCAGCAGTTCCACCAGTTCGGCCTGGCTGCTCACTGCCTGGTCGAGGATGAGATTGCGGATCACACGCCGCCGTGCCGCTGTGGTTGACATACCATGCAGCATACGCATATGCGCATACGGATTGCGAGCCGGTGGCACAGCCCGTCCGGATATGCTGTCGCCGCACCGATGGAGAGAAGCCGCTGAACCCGTATTGGGCACTCGCCCTGGTTGCCGCCCTCATCGCCGCCAACGGGCTGTTCGTCGCTGCCGAGTTCTCTCTCATCGCCGTCCGACGTGGCACGTTGGAGGGTCGTGCCCAGGAAGGCAGCAAACGTGCCCGGGTGGCGCTGCGCGAGTTGGACCAAGTGTCGTTCATGCTGTCCGGCGCTCAATTCGGCATCACCGCTACCAGCCTGGTGGTCGGATTCCTGGCTGAGGACGCCGTGGGTGGAGCGGTGGTTCGGCCGGTTCTCGACCTGTTCGGAGTTTCCGAGGAGTCCGCCGCCCCGATCGCCCTCACTTTTGCGTTCCTCATCTCCACCATCGTCCAGATGCTGTTCGGAGAGCTCGCTCCCAAGAACCTGGCCTTGGCGATCCCCGAGAAGATGTCGCTGCTCGTCGCCTATCCGATCCACTGGTTCGGGAAGGGGTTCGGGCCGATCATCCGACTGTTCGACGGATCAGCCGCCTGGGTAACTCGACGTGTTTTCCGGGTGGAGGTCGCCGAAGAGCGTCACGGGGGTTTCTCGAGCGATGAGCTCACCCGAGTAGTACTCGCTTCGCAGGCGGAAGGGCAGCTGTCCGAGGACCAGGGCGAGCTTCTCACTCGGGCGGTGGAACTCGGTGACCGGCGGGTCTACGAGGTGATGGTTCCCCGCACCCGGGTCACGTTCCTCGACGGCGACGCGCCGGTCGATGAGCTGCGGCTGGCCGCCCGCCGAACCGGCCACTCCCGTTTCCCGGTGGTGGGAGAGACCGATGACGACATCCTCGGCACCGTGCATATCAAAGACCTGTTGGCTGTCCCGGCAGACGAGCGTGACCGAACAGTGCTCAAGACGATCGCCAGCCCGGCGCTGATCGTTCCGGACACCGACCGCCTTCGACCGCTGCTGTCGAAAATGCGCCAGGCCCGACGTACGTTCGCGGTGGTTGCCGACGAATACGGGGGTGTGGCCGGAATCATCACGTTGGAAGACGTGGTCGAGGAGCTGGTGGGTGAGATCGCCGACGAGTTCGACCCCGCCGACGCACCGATCCGAGAAGGAGGGGACGGGACGGTCCTGTTCGACGGGACGGTGCGAGTCGAAGAGGTCGAATCCGCCCTCGGCTGCGACCTTCCCGAAGGCGACTACGAGACCATCGCCGGTCTGCTCATCGATCAGCTTGGCCGTATCCCCACCGAAGGCGAGTTCGTCGAGATGGCCGGTTGGCGGTTCCAGGTGCTGGAACAGGATGGTCTCAAGGTGGTGACTGTCTCCGCCACCGCGCTCGACCAGGAAAAAACTCCATGAGGTGGGTCCTGGCGGTCGAAGCGGGCCAGCTCGATGCCGCATTCGATCCGACCGCGCTGCTGGTCGGACTGGCCCTGCTGATCGCCAACGGCTTTTTCGTCGCCGCCGAGATCGCCCTGCTCGCCGCCAACCGGGCGCAGGTCGAGACCAGGGCGGAGGCAGGCGAGGCGGGCGCGGTCCGGGCACTCAAGGCGCTGCGGGAGATCTCGATCACCTTTTCCGGCGCCCAGTTGGGGATCACCATGTGTTCTCTGGGCCTGGGTGCCGTCGCCGAGCCGGCGTTGGCGTCATTGTTCTTGATCTGGCTGGAACCCATCGCGCTTCCGGAAGGGTCGGCCGTCGTCCTGGCGTTCGTCGTGGCACTGTCGATCGTGGTCTTCTTGCACATGGTGGTCGGCGAAATGGTCCCCAAGAACCTGGCCCTGGCCGACGCCGAAAGGATCTCGGTTCGGGTTTCGCGCCTGTTCGGCTGGTACGTGAAACTGTTCCGGCCGCTCATCGTGATGCTCAACGCCGCCGCCAACGGGGTGGTGCGTCTCACCGGAGTGGAACCGGTCGACGAGATCGGCCTGGTCCATACCCCTGACGAGCTGCGGATGGCGCTGCGCGAATCGCTCCGTACCGGTCAGATCGCCCCCGGGCAGGTGCGGGTGCTGTCGGCGGTGCTGGCGCTCGGGGACATCGATGCCGAGTCTGCCATGACCCCCCGCATCGACCTGGTGACGGTGGACGAGCACGCCACCGTCGACGAGGTCCTGGCGCTCGCCGCCGAATCGGGCCACTCCCGGCTGCCGGTGCGACGCGCCGACCTCGACCACATCATCGGGGTCGTCCACGTCAAGGACATCCTCACCGCCGATCCCGAGGAGATCGCCGGCAAGACCGCCGGGCAGTTGCGCCGACCGATGCCGGTGGTGCCCGAGTCCCGGGATCTCGATCAGCTTCTCAACGACATGCGTGCCGAGCGCTCCCACCTGGCGTTGGTCATCGACGAGTACGGGGGGACCGCCGGTGTGCTCACGCTGGAGGACATCTTGGAGGAACTGGTGGGCGACATCGCCGACGAGTTCGACCCGACCGAGCTCTCCCCCCGAGATCGGGAGGGAGCGTGGGTGGTTCCCGGCACCATGCGCCGCGACGAACTGTTCCGCCTCACCGGCCTCGACTTGGGCGAAGGCGAGACCGAAACGGTGTCCGGGGCGATCACCGAGACGTTGGGCAGGCTTCCCGCTCGGGGAGATCGGATCGAACACGACGGGTGGACACTGCGAGTGCTGACCGTCGACGGTCGACGGGCCGGTCAGGTGGAGGTCGTGAGCCCGCCTTCGGTCGAACCCTCCTGAGACTCATCTGGCCCGGGTCCACAAGGCCAGGCCCCGCGCCCCGCGAGCCACGACGGTGGGCTGGGCGGCACCGTCGACCAGTCGCACGAACTCGGCGGTGAATCCTTCACTCACCCACAACCGCACCGGAGTCCATCCGTCGGCCGTGAGAATTCGGACCGTGTCGGTCGACCAGTCGTACACGGCCGGTGCTCCACCCCATTCGACGGTGGGTCCGAGCGGGGCGCCCGGAATCGGTTCCAGCTCGTCTCCTAGTCGTGCGAGTCCCGTCGATGCCGTCGCTCCCACGGCATACACAGGATCCGAACCCACCAGAGCGCTCATCCCGCCCCCTACCCTGACCCAGGTCGGGCCGGGTCGCTCGGTGGCGAACACCTCCCCGTCCTCGGTCAGCACGACCACACCGGTGCCAGCCCAGGCGGCGTCGATGACCACTCCCGGGGCA
>JBKHXZ010000034.1:0-6509 GCA_046565785.1 Acidimicrobiia bacterium | reverse complement strand
ACCCGATCCATTCTCTCCTCCGCGGAATGCGCCGGGTCCGCACGTACCGTCAGGACGGTGTGTTCGTCCGGGTGCTCGACGTCGAAGCGGCCCTCGTTTCTCGGGTCTACGGAGCGGCCGGTGGCCTACGTCTGCGAATCGAGGATCCGCTGGGGATCGTCACAGGATCGTACGAATTCGAAACCGACGGTGCGGAGACCAGCGTATCCCCGACCGACGGCGCCACCGTGACCCTCGATGTCGAAGACCTGGGAGCGCTTCTGCTGGGCGGCCGTTCGGCGGTCGAGCTCGCCATCGCCGGACGGATCGACGGGCCGACCAGCGACGTGGAACGGTTGGATCGCCTGTTCCGTTCCGCACGACAGCCGTGGAGCCCGATCATCTTCTGATCGTCGATTGCGACGAGTCCCCCTCGACGTAGCAAACTGTGGCAATGAACCGACAGGCCGACTACGTCCTGCGCACCGTCCAAGAGCGGGGCATCCGCTTCATCCGCCTCTGGTTCACCGACGTCCAGGGGTTCCTCAAGTCTGTGTCGATCAACCCGCAGGAGTTGGAAACCGCCTTTTCCGAGGGCATGACGTTCGACGGGTCGTCGATCGACGGCTATGCCCGGCTGCAGGAAGCCGACATGCTCGCCGTCCCCGACCCGGCCACCTTCCAGATCCTCCCGTGGCGGCACGAAGAACAGGTCGCCCGGATGTTCTGCGACATCACCTCACCGCAGGGCGAACCCTTCCTGGGCGATCCACGCACCGTCCTCAAACGAAACCTCGCCAAAGCCTCCGACATGGGCTTCACATTCTTCGTCGCTCCGGAGATCGAGTACTTCTACTTCGCCGACGCCGGTCCCGAGCCGAAGGTGCTGGACCGGGGCGGATACTTCGATCTGACCCCGCTCGATTCCGCCCAGGAGTACCGGCGGAAGACGATCAATGCGCTCGAGAAGATGGGGATTCCCATCGAACACTCCCACCACGAGGTCGCCCCCAGCCAGCACGAGATCATCGTCCGTTACACCGACGCACTGACCATGGCGGACAACATCATGAGCTTCCGGCTGACGGTGAAGGAGGTGGCGCTCGAACACGGAATCTACGCCACCTTCATGCCGAAACCGCTCGAAGCCCACGACGGTTCGGGCATGCATTTTCACATGTCTCTGTTCGCCGACGACCAGAACGTCTTCGCCGACGAGAGCGGCCAGCGCCTGTCGAAGATCGGTCAGCAATTCGTGGCAGGACTCCTCACTCACGCGCGCGAGATCACTGCCGTCACCAACCAGTGGGTGAACTCATACAAGCGTCTGGTACGTGGCTTCGACGCCCCGATCTGGGTGTCGTGGGGATACAACAACCAGTCGGCCCTGGTGCGGGTTCCCACGGTGAAGGCGAACAAGCCTTCGAGTGTCCGGGTCGAGTACCGCTCCCCCGATGCGGCGACCAACCCGTACCTGGCGCTTTCGGTGTTGCTGGCGGCAGGTCTGCGCGGGATCGAACGTGGTTACGAGCTTCCGGACGAGGTACCCGGGAACGTGTTGGAGATGAGTTCCCAGGAGCGGCGGGAGGCCGGTATCGAACGACTGCCCGAGACTCTTTCCGAAGCCCTCGACGTGCTCGAAGGGTCCGAGCTGGTGCACGAGGCACTGGGCGACCACGTCTTCGGGTGGTTCCTGCGCAACAAGCGGGACGAGTGGGATCGCTATCAACATCACGTCTCCCGCTTCGAACTCGACACATACCTACCGATCCTCTGAACCGATGACGGTCGCCCTCTTCCCCGCCGACGCCTCCGAGCCGCTGGCGGCGGCACTCGCCATCGCCGGGCAGACCCCGAAGCTGGTCGATTCGATCTCCGACCCGGACAGCGGGGCGGCCGGGGAGTGGTCGGTGCTGGTCGTCGAATTGGCCGACGAACCCATGCGTCGGTTGCGTCTCGTCGGCGAGCTGGTGGCTGCGAGCGGGGTGCCCGTGCTGGTGGTGGCAGAACCCGCACAGTTCCGCTGGTGGAACAGGCCGCGGGAGTGGCGGATTTCGTCGCAGCCCCGCCGGACGCCGCCGAGCTGGGCCTGCGTATCCGCAGGATGATGAAGGGAAGCGAAGCCGACGAGCTGCTCGAGTATCAGGATCTCGAACTCAATCCGCTGACCTACCAGGCGTCGTTGGCGGGGGAACCACTCGACTTGACGTTCATGGAGTACGAGTTGCTGCGTTTCTTCGTCGAGAACCGGGGGAGGGTGTGGACCAGGGAGCAGTTGTTGTCCAAGGTGTGGGGCTACGACTACTACGGCGGGGCGAGGACGGTGGATGTCCATGTCCGCCGGCTGCGCGCCAAACTCGGCGAGGAGCGCGCCCAGTGGATCACCACCGTCCGCTCCGTCGGCTACCGCTTCGGCTAACCCCCACCGCTCGTTTTTAGCGCACGGAGGGTGCAATTCTGCACCCTCCGTGCGCTAAAAAGCCGTCAGCCGAACTCGATGCCCTGGGCGAGGGGCAGGTCGTTCCCCCAGTTGATCGTTGTCGTCTGTCGGCGCATATAGGCCTTCCAGGCGTCTGAACCCGCCTCTCGACCTCCACCGGTCTCCTTCTCGCCGCCGAAGGCGCCGCCGATCTCCGCACCCGATGTGCCGATGTTCACGTTGGCGATCCCGCAGTCCGATCCGATGTGCGACAGGAAGGTCTCGGCGTTGCGCAGCGAGTCGGTGAAGATCGCCGAACTCAGGCCCTGCTTCACCCCGTTCTGGATGGCGATTGCCTCTTCGAGGGTGTCGAACGGGATCATCCACAACACCGGCCCGAACGTCTCCTCCTGGGTGATGGCCGCTTCCTTCGGTACTCGCACGATGGCCGGCTCCATGAAGTGGCCCGGACGATCCAGGCGCCGGCCGCCGGTCAGCAATGTCCCGCCCTGGGACACCCCGGCGTCGACGGCGGCCAACGTCGCGTCGATGGCCTGTTCCGAGATCACCGGACCCATCAAGGTGCCTTCCTGGAGAGGGTCCCCGATCGGCACCTGCTGATAGGCCGCCACCAGACGGTCGGCTACCTCGTCGATCACGTCGCGGTGGACGATGAGACGGCGCAGCGAGGTGCAGCGCTGTCCGGCGGTTCCCACTGCGGCAAACAGCGCCGCCCGGACAGCCAGGTCCAGGTCGGCGTCGTCCATCACGATGATTGCGTTGTTCCCGCCCAACTCCAGGATCGAACGGCCCATGCGGGCTGCGACCGCCGGACCGACGATCTCACCCATTCGGCACGAACCGGTGGCGGATATGAGAGGCAGTCGCCGATCCTCGATCATCCGCTGGCCGACGGTTTCGCCCCGTCCGACGCACAGATTGAACACCCCTTCGAACCCGGACCCGGCCATCACCCGTTCGGCGATCTTCGTCACCGCGATGGCGGTGAGCGGAGTTCGCTCCGAAGGCTTCCAGACCAGGGTGTCGCCGCACACGGCTGCGATGGTTGCGTTCCACGACCACACGGCAACCGGGAAGTTGAAGGCCGAGATCACGCCGACCGGGCCGAGCGGATGCCACTGCTCGTACATGCGATGACGTGGTCGCTCGGAGGCCATGGTCAGCCCGTAGAGCTGACGGGAGAGGCCGGTGGCGAAGTCGCAGATGTCGATCATCTCCTGCACTTCGCCGATTCCCTCGGGGAGGATCTTGCCCATCTCGAGACTGACCAAAGCGCCGAGGTCGTCCCGATGTCGACGGAGGGCTTCACCGAGCCGGCGGACGTATTCTCCCCGCTGCGGGGCGGGCAGCATCCGCCAGCGGTCGAAGGTCTCTGTCGACGACGTCACGACAGCCTCGTAGTCGTCCTGGCTGCCGAGCATCACCCGAGCGATGATCTCACCTGTCCCTGGGTTCTCGACTTCGATTATCTCGCCGGAGCCTTCCCGCCATTCACCGGCGTACACGCCGCTGTTGTTCGCTCCCAATCCGAGCGATGCCAGGATCTCGCTGGTGTTCATCGCGCCACGATCGCTTCGATCTCGACCTTGTACTGCGGTGCCGGGAGGTGCCCGGCCTGGATGGCGGAGCGGGCAGGAGGCTCGGTGTCGAAGTACCGCTTGTACACGTCGTTCATCGCCGCGAAGTCTCGAATGTCGGCCAGGAACACCGTGGTCTTCACCACGTCCCGATATCCCAATCCCAGGTCGTCGAGGATTGCACCGATGTTGCGGAGGACGAGATCGGTCTGCTCCGCCACGTCGGTGGGGGTGGGGCCGCCTGAAGAGTCGATGGCGACCTGACCGGACAGGAACACGAAACCGTTGGCTTCGGTGACCACCGAGTACGGCGCCACCGGAGCGGGCGCGTTGCTGAGCGTGGGAATGGTCTTGGGCACGCAGCCTCCTTGGACGAGCGTGGAGCCGAGGCTAACGGTCCGTAAACAGCGAACGCCCGCCATGCGGCGGGCGTTCGAACGAGGGAGAGCAGAGGCTCAGCTGAAGCTGTTGCCGCAGCCGCAGGACCGGGTCACGTTCGGATTGTTGATGGCGAATCCGGCGCCCATCAACCCGTCCTTGTAGTCGAGGACCGACCCGCGCAGACGCTCCACCGACTGAGGATCGACCACCACACGGACCCCGCCGTCGAACTCTTCGACGACGTCGTCGGACTCGATCTCGGAGTCGAAGAACATCTCGTAGGAGAATCCGGAACATCCGCCGGGACGAACGGCCATGCGCAGGGCCAGATCGGAGTCGCCTTCGCTCTCGATGAGTTCGCGGATCTTGGCGGCGGCGGCGTCGGTCACCTCGACCGCCTTCTGCGGCTTGTTCGACTTGATGCTCAGCAACTGGGTCATCGGTGAAGTCCTCTTCGTGTGCGTCTCTACCAGGGTACAACGTGTGCGAGGAGATGGAATTCCCGGCAGCGCCCACGGCGTTCCATACTGGGAGGCAGCCACATCAGGAAGGCGATGGCACCCACGCAGGAACAGGTCCTCGAAGCGCTCCGCGGCGTCCAAGATCCCGAACTCGGCGGCAACATCGTCGAACTGGGAATGGTCTCCCATGTGGACATCGACCCGGATGGGTTGGTCACGGTGGGGATCGCCCTCACCATCGCCGAGTGTCCGATGCGGTCGCAGATCGAAGGCGACACGGCTCGGCGGATTCGGGCGATGCCGGGCGTCACCGACGTACGAGTCGAGACCACGGCGATGACCAAACGCCAGCGGGCGGAACTGATGTCGGTAGCTCGCAGGCGAGCCCGGGACAACGCCGAGCCGACACAGGTCTCCCCGACGACCCGGGTGATCGCGGTCAGTTCCGGCAAGGGTGGCGTCGGAAAGTCCTCGGCCAGCGTCAACCTGGCATTGGCCATCTCGCAGATGGGGTTCCGGGTGGGCTTACTCGACGCCGACATCTGGGGGTTCTCGATCCCCCGCATGCTGGGCGCCTCCGCCCGGATGGAAGCCGACGCGGACACCAAGCTGATCCAGCCCGTCGAGGCGTTCGATCTGAAACTCGTCTCCACCGGACTCATCATCGAAACCGAGGAAACCGCCCTCATGTGGCGAGGGCTGATGCTGTCCAAGGCACTCGAACAGTTCCTCAAGCAGGTGGCCTGGGGTGAACTCGACTACCTGGTGATCGACATGCCACCCGGCACCGGCGACATCCAGATGGCGCTCACCCGGCTACTTCCCCAAGCGGAGATGGTGGTGGTCACCACTCCGCAGAAAGCCGCTCAGAAGGTCGCCGTACGAGTTGCCGACATGGCACGGCGCTCCTACATGCCCATCGTGGGCGTGCTGGAGAACATGGCTGATTTCACCTGCGAGCACGGCACCTCATACCAATTGTTCGGAACGGGCGGCGGTGACGAGCTGAGCGTCACGCTGAATGTGCCGTTGATCGGTCGTATCCCGCTCGATCCTGCGGTGGTCACCGGTGGTGACGACGGCCGGCCGGTCACGGTCCACGCACCGGACAACCCGGCGGCTGTCGCCTTCCGGGAGGCAGCCGAACACCTGGTCGCACTCGTGCCACCAGCCGCCCTGGAAACCTGCACCGGCCGCATCGCCAAACTCATCGAAGCCCTGGACGAGTCCGTCCCGGCGTGAGCTGCCGTCTCTGGAGGGCCTCCGCTGGCCGGCCAGAGGTCTTCCTCTCTCCCCCCAGCGCAGCGCTGGGGTACGGGAGAGGAGAGCGCAGCGAGCCAGAGGGGCCGTCCGCGAACATGGCGAACCAACGAGCTCGCTTCGCTCCGGGGGGACAGAGGACAAGGAGCACATCCTCAACATTCTCTCCCCCCAGCGCAGCGCTGGGGGGAGACAGCCGAGCGCAGCGAGGCAGAGGGGGGCGGTCGGCGAAGCACGGTGGACCAACGAGCTCGCTTCGCTCGCAGAACCCCCCTGGCCCGCCGGAGGCGGACCTGTCCCCCCGCATCGCTTCCCTCCGAGGCGACCACGACTAACTAGTCCTTTGGTGCGGGAATGGAACAGTCGTGTGGTGATCGGGGGCGAGTGCCGATCATGAGAGAGAACGTGCCT
>JBKHXZ010000033.1:0-5998 GCA_046565785.1 Acidimicrobiia bacterium | reverse complement strand
GCGCGATGGAAGGCGATGGCACTCGCCGGATCCGTTCGTTCCAGGTCGGCGATCCCCTCGGGGGTCAGTCGGTAGACGACACCGGACTCCTCCACCACCAGTTGGGCGCTCCGCTGGCCGTCCCGATACATCGACATCTCCCCGAGCACGCCACCCCTGCTGGCGGACCCAACCCGCTGCCAGCGGTCGCCCACCGGGATCTGGGCAGCGATGCGGCCCCGTTCGACGATGAACAGCGACCGGTCGTGCTGTCCGACCTCGGCCAGGAGGTCCCCCGAGTGAGCCTCGATGCGGTCGAGGTACGGGCGCAGCCGTCTCCACACCTGGTCGGGCAGCAACCACGGATTCTCGTCGACTTCCCCGAGTGTCTCCAGGACGAGGTTCTCGCAATACTCGAGCGCCCGATCGAGGTCGGAAACGAACAGCACGCCAGGGGAAACGGGAAGGTCGGCCCGACGCAGGGCCGACATGGTCTCGGACGAAGCGTGGCTCACGACGAGTACCGCTCCCATCTCCCCCAACTCGCGAGCGAGTTTGGAGAACACGATGGCCGAGGTCGAGTCCATCCCCTGAACCCGCCGGAAATCGAGTACGACTGCTCGGGTGCCGGCTGACTCGAGACGAGCTGAGATGCTGCGTGACGCCGAATGGGCGGTGCCGAAGAACAAGAAACCCTCGAGCTCGGCAACCCGGATCGAATGTCCGTGCGCGGCGAGGTGGTTCCGCTCCGCCAGCGACCGTTCCACCGAACTGGTGCGTTCTGCCCCGGTGAAGGTGTGCCGTATGGGATCGAGGCGGCTGTAGGTGACGGTGAACAGCAGTACGGCTGCCGCCAAGCCGAAGGCGATTCCGATCAGGAATCCGAGCACCACCAGACCGGCACCGATCGCGAGCATCAGCAGATACTCGATGTGGGTCATCCGGCGATAACCCAGCACCACCCAGTCCCATAGGAACGAGAAGCCGAGCATTGCCAGCAGTGAACCCACCACCGGGACCGGCAGGAACGCCACCAGTTGTGGTCCGAACACAGCCCCAAGCAGACAGAAGGCGGCGACGACAACGGTGACGGCGCGACTACGCACCCCCATCCGATATCCGAAGGCGGAGATGCTGATGGTGTGATACCCGGCCGCAGCACCCCCGGCTGCCCCTGCCACGTTGGCGAGTCCTGCTGCCCGCAACTCAGCATCCAGGTCGGCATCGGCATCCGCCACCAGCTCGAGCCCACCCACGTTCAACAGCAACGAAACGACCGCCACGATCGGGACCGTCACGATCGCCGGAATCGCACCGGCCACCGCCGACCAATCCACTGCCCCCAACGGCAGATCAGGAAGACCGAACCGAGCGGCGCTCTCACCCAGCAGGCCCATCTCGCGTGCGACGGGTATCGAGATGTCCCCCAACCACAGAGCGGCGAAGAAGGCGGCGATCGCCGCCGTGATCATTCCCGGTATGGCCAGCGGGTGCTGATTACGGGAGGCGACCACCAGCAGCGTCGCACCCAACACGATGCCCAACACCAGAGACCCGGCGCGGGCGTTGGTCCATTCGAAGCCGGCGGTGATGAGGTCCGCCGCGCCCACCAACAGCAATACGCCCGTCCCTGCCAGGAACCCTCCGATCACCGGATAGGGGATGTAGCGGATCAACGAACCCATCCGGAAGGTGCCCAGCACCAGCATGACTCCGGCGGTGGCAAGCGAAGCGAGCGCGATGATGGTCAGAGCGGTGGAGACCGCCATCTCGGCGGAGAGGCCCACCACCGCCGTCGCCAGTGCCGTGGACAGGACTGCCGACGTGGCGTCCTGGGGGATGATCACCGAGCCGGGCAGCGAACCGGAACGGGCGACGATGAAATTCATGAATGCGGTGGCCGCCAGCACGACCATCGACGCCAACGGTAGAGCCACCACCAGGGGGCCGGAGAACACGAGCGACGTCAGCGAGAGAACGACGACGACGAGCACCAGACCCGCCACCGCTCCGGCGCTCAGCGTCTCCGACCTCATGGCATGACCGCGGCATGGACGATGGATGTCGGCCAACGACGAACGACAGGCTGGTGTGCTGCGGTCATCTGGACACCGGCCCCTCCACCGGAAGGCGCACGACGAAACGAGTCCGGCCAGGTTGGGACTCGACGTCGATCGCCCCACGGTGTCGTTCGACCACCACCTGATGGCTCAGGTTCAGGCCAAGTCCCGTTCCCTGTCCGGGAGGCTTGGTTGTCACGAACGGGTCGAAGACGGACCCGATCAGGTCTGTCGGGATCCCCGGTCCGTCGTCGGTCACCGAAACCGCCACCCACCCGTTGTCTCGACGGGCTTCGATCAGGATCCTTCCCTTGCCTGCGAGAGCTTCGGCGGCATTGGCGATCAGGTTGGTCCACACCTGGTTGAGTTCTCCGGCGTTTCCGGCCACGGGAGGAAGGTTCGGTTCGAAGTCCTTTTCCACCACGATCCCGGTGAGCTGACTGCGGAGGATGATCAGCGTGTCTTCGATCCCACGACAGACGTCGATCGGCGCGTCCGACGCCCGATCCATGTGGGAATAGCCCTTGAGTGCCCCCACGATCTGACTGACCCTCCCGGCGCTGGTCCGCACTTCCGACAGCAATCGTCGTGCCCGCGCCACATCGGCGATCCACTGCATCGAAGCGACCACCTGCCGTTCGTTGAACCGTTCGGTGGCCTGGTTGAGCATCGCCACGTCGAATCCGAGACCGGCCAGCGCCTCGGCCAGGTCCCACGGGTCGGGAACCGAACGCGCCGTGAACCATGCTGCAAGGCCATCTTCACGGTCTTGAAGTTCCAGCGAGTTCGACGAGGTTGGTGCGTCCGCCATGGACCAGAGCCGTTCGAGGCCTTCGGCACCCACTCCAACACTCATCAGCGCCATCGCTCGCTCGGGAAGTCGAGTCACCACGGTCTCCAAATGCCCTGTGGCGCGGCCTGCTGCGGCAGCCGGGTTGTTCAACTCGTGTGCCACGCCGGCGCTCAGCTTGCCCAGCGTGGCGAGCCGTTCCTGCTGGCGCAGCATTGCCTCTTGTTCCACGTACGACCGCTCGACCTTGCGCAGCCGCCGCTGCTCGGCAGCGAGTCGGTCGTTGGCGGCGAGGAAGATGCGCATCGCCCAGAAGGCGACGAGCGACACCCCCAACACGTTCAGGAGCAGGAACACCTCCCGGCTGGTCGCCGACAGCGCCTCGACCGGGCTCGTCGCACGATCCGCCCACAGTCCGACCGCCACGAAGAACACGAAGGCCACGAAGGTACCGATGGCGAAGCGATGACCGACGAGGAGCAACGCACCGACAGGTCCGAGCAGCGACCACAACCCCACCGCTCCCGAACCGATCAGACCGCCGAGGTGGACCATCAGCAGAAACGGGGTCACGAGGATCGCCAAGACCTGAGGCCAGGCAAAAACCCGGAAGTTCCGATGCCGTCGATACGCCACGACGTTGGCGACTGATGCGAGGAGGAACCCGAACGGATACGCCGCTGCCCCGGGGTGGCCGAGCGCGATGTAGATGGCTCCCCAGATCAGGACTGCGACCGACACCGCCCAGGCGGAACCGGACACCACCGCCTCGCGAACACTGCGATCTGGAGCAGACTCCTCCGTCTCGGCCTCCGCCGGGTCGCCAGAGGACCTCGACACGGACGCCATGTCGAAACGCTACCTGTGCGGGTCCATGCCGCGGGTCGTCGGCTTGCCGATTTCTCCAACGCCGGCGTAGGCTGCCCTTCCGTGAGTGATGAGGCCCGACTAACACCCATCGTGCTGTGTGGCGGTAGCGCCTGCCGCGGCAAGCGCGAGAAGGAATGGGAGCGCCTGAGCGAACGGCTGGACGATGCCGGACTGTGTGTCGAGCGATCCAAATGCCTCGACGTGTGCGAAGGCCCGGTGGCGATCGTCACCATCGACGGGCAAGAAGAGGTGATCGCCAACCTCCGGTCCGGAAAGCGACAGCGGGCACTGATCGAGGCTGTCGTCCGTCAGAAGCGGTCCCGCCTCCCCGGAGTCGTCAAAGGCAAGAAGCGCAAGAAGGCCATCGCTCGGGCCAAGAAGGCACTCGCCTCCCGCTGACGACGCAGCGCAGCGGCGTCACAGCCGGCGAACGTCGAGTTCCCCGGCGGAGTGGCGGGCGCGTAGCCGCTTCTTGTCGAACTTGCCGACCGAGGTCTTCGGAACCTCGTCGATGAACGCCCAGCGGTCGGGAAGCCAGAACTTCGCCACCCTCTCAGCCAGAAAGTCACGCAGCTCTGCGGGCGTCACGCTGGCTCCCTCCGCCACCACGACACACGCCAACGGACGTTCGTCCCACCGCTCGTCCGGAACACCCACCACGACCGCCTCGACCACGGCCGGATGTGCCATCAGCTCGTTCTCCAGATCCACCGTGCTGATCCACTCACCGCCGGACTTGATGACGTCCTTGGCGCGATCGGAGATCTGGACATACCCGCCGCGGGAGATGGTTCCGACGTCGCCGGTGCGCAGCCACCCGTCGTGGAACTTCTCCGGAGTCGGGTCGAGGTGATAGGCCGACGTCACCCACGGACCGCGGATCTCGATCTCCCCCTGCGTCTGGCCGTCCCACGGCAGGACGTTGCCGGCGTCGTCGCAGATGCGGATCTCCACCCCGGGCAGGATCCGGCCGGTCTTGGTCTTCCACTGCATGCGTTCGGACTCGGGCGCGTCCTTGGGCGGACGCGAGACCGCACCCAGGGGGGAGGTCTCGGTCATCCCCCACGCCTGCACCACTTCGACCCCGAACACCGACTCGAACCCTTCCATCAACGCCCGAGGAACGGCCGATCCGCCACACACCACATAGCGCAGCGAGCTGAGGTCGGCCCCCGGCTGGTTGTGCAGCAGGTCGTTGAGCACGGTGGGGACCGCCCCGGAAACAGTCGGACGAGCACGCTGGATGACATCGGCCAGCGGTCCTGCCTGCAGGTACTGCTGGGGCATGAGAAGGTCCGCTCCCGCCGCCCACGCCCCATAAGGCATGCCCCAGGCGTTGGCGTGGAACTGGGGGACGATCATCAGCACCCGATCCCGTTCGGTGAATCCGAGGGTCTGGGCGGACATCACGTTGAAGCAGTGCAGGAACGTCGACCGGTGCGAATAGACGACGCCTTTCGGGTTCCCCGTGGTGCCGCTCGTGTAACACATCGCCGCCGCACTTCGTTCGTCGATTTCGGGGTATACGAAGCCCGGCTCCTCGGCGGCGAGCAACTCCTCGTAGTCGAAGCTCGCCCCCAGCCCGTCGACATCACCGGTGCCGCACACGACGATGTGCTCGACCGTCTCCAGACGGTCGAGCACCACCGCCAGCAGGGGGGCGACGTTGGCGTCGACGATCACCACCCGATCGGCCCCGTGGTTGATCACGTAGGCAAGCTGGTCGGGGAACAGGCGGATGTTCAGGGTGCGCAGCACCGCTCCCATCGACGGCACCGCCAGATACGCCTCCATATGACGCTGGTTGTTCCACATGAAGGTCCCCACCCGGTCGCCGACTCGGACACCGAGACGTGCCAGGGCGGCGGCGAGACGGTCCGCCCGATCGGCCACTTCGGGAAAGGTGGCTTCTTGGATCTCGGCGTCCGGACCGTGGTAGGTGAGGACCCGAGACGCCGGATAGACGGAACGACCGTGACGCAGCAGGTGCGTCACGGTCAGAGGGAAATCGGACATAGTGCTGTCGATCATCGAGGCGATTCTCCCCGGTGATCGACAGCGGTTCAAACGATCAGCGGGCTCCTGTGGCCATCTTCTGCAACGACTCGGGAAGGGTCAGGTCGAAGCTCACCGCTTCGATAGTGATCTCGCCGCACACCGTGCAGATGCTGCGACGCAGACCTGCGGCGGTGATGGTGCTCCACTCGTGGGTGGCACATTCAGACTTCTTGCGGGTGAGGATGCTCATATCTGGGGCTCCGTTTCTGGTTTGCTCGGGTTCAGGCCGAAACGATCTGCA